>JALHRW010000168.1 GCA_022841245.1 Planctomycetota bacterium | reverse complement strand
TCAAGGCCGCGCAGCGCCGGGCGAAGCCCGGGAAGCCTTGACGCCGAGCACGCGCGGTACGGTAGGCGGAACAAGGAGCCGAACCAAAGTCTCAGCCCACGCTTGCGGACCAGCGACCGGCGGCCAGCGGCCAGGATCTATGCATGGCTCAAGCCTAACTTCAGTCGCTGGTCGCTGGTCGCTGGTCCCTAGTCCCTAGTCGCTGGTCACTGGTCTCCGCACAGACGCCTCATCCACAGAGCCGGTGCCAGTTCAGGCGCAGATTCCTGCCGACGCTTGCGGACCAGTGACCAGCGACCAGCGACCAGCGACCAGCGGCCAGCGACCAGCGACCAGCGACCAGCGACCAGCGACCAGCGACCAGCGACCAGCGACCAGCGGCCAGCGGCCAGCAACCAGCGACCAGCGACCCCCACCCATCGATGTGAACATCAACGCTCCCTCACTTCAGCCGATGATACTTCCTCAACCGCGCCACCAGCGGTGCTGTTCCAGCTGGAAACACTTGCGCCAGGAGGTCCCCAGGCGCGAACCACTCCACCCCATCACTGGCCAGCGGGCGCACCGCCTCGGGGGCGAACAGCCGCACTCGATAGCACGCCAGCCGCACCCAGCGATCGGGATAGCGGTGATGCCAGGTCAGCAGATGGCGGGCGGCGAGCACCTCGACTCCCAGTTCTTCTGCCACCTCGCGGGCGAGGGCGCGACGCTCGTCCTCGCCGGCTTCGACCTTGCCGCCGGGCAGCTCCCACACTCCACCAGCGTGCTTGTCGACAGGACGGCGCTGCGCCAGGTAGCGCCCGTCATGATGGATCAGCGCCAGCACCACCTTGACTACCGGGGTACCGCGCGGCGGAGCCGGCTCGCCGTAGGCGACCTTGGTGCTGGCCGCCTTGAGCGGCGCGGCGGTCGCGGCGAGGCGGCCGGGATCGCGTGCTGCAACACAGCGCGCCGTCCACGGGCAGGCGGCGCAAGCCGGTGTGCGCGCCGTGCACACCAACGCGCCCAGCTCCATCACCGCATTGTTCCACGCCACCGGCTGCCCGATCGCCAGGGCGCCATCGGCGGCGCTCTGCAGGGCCTCGCGACCGGCTGCTGGATCGAGCCCGCCAACCCGGCACAGCACACGTGCCACGTTGGTGTCGAGCACCGCCACCGGTGCAGCGAAGGCGAAGGCGGCGACAGCGCGGGCGGTGTACGGCCCGATGCCGGGCAGCTCGATCAGACCGGCGACGTCACGCGGCCACGACCCGCGTGCCAGCACCGCGGCACAGGCGGCGCGCAAGCGCTCGACCCGGCTGGGATAGCCCAGTCCCTTCCATGCCCGGTGGATGGCCTCGTCGGATGCCGCCGCAAGGGCCTTCTCATCGGGGAACAGGGCGAGGAAGCGTTCGTAGAACGGCACCACCCGTGCGACCTGGGTCTGTTGCAGCATGGTCTCGCTGACCAGCACGCGGTAGGGGTCGCTAGTCGCCCGCCACGGCAGGTCGCGACGGTGCTGTGCGTACCAAGTCAACAGTTCCGTCTGCTCCGCGCGCATGGGCCGGGATGGTGCGGCGGATGGCAGGGCGGCAATGGGATTGGCAGAGAGGTTGCGGCGAACCAGGGACCAGTAGCCAGCGGCCAGCAGCCAGCGGCCAGCAGCCAGCGGCCAGCGGCCAGCGGCCAGCGACCAGCGGCCAGCAGCCAGCGACCAGCGGCCAGCGGCCAGCGGCCAGCGACCAGCGGCCAGCAGCCAGCGGCCAGCAGCCAGCGGCCAGCGGCCAACGGCCAACGGCCAGCGACCAGCGACCGACCACCTGCGAGTCACGCGCTGCCAACTGGCGCCAGGGCAACGCTTCCGCAGGCCACTTCCGGGACTACCGTGCACTCCCCATGCGCGCGATCCTCTGCGCCATCCTCGCCCTGCCCTGCACCGGCTGCCTGGTGCACTCTGCCCGCGTCGACGGGGCTGGCGCCGACCAGGCGGCCGGTCGCTCGGCCACCGGCCGGACCGTGCATGACGGCGCGCCATCACTGGCCTGCAGCGGACCGCTGCCCTACGAGATCCCGGCGGTGTGGATGCTGCGCGACGCGGAAGGGCGGCTGAATATCGGCCACGCCACCGCGCTCAGCCCGCTGCCGTGGTGGCAACGCTTCCCGGTCGATTTCGCGGTCGACCTGTGGCCCGGCGACGTCACCGTCACGACCATCGCCACGGTCACGCCACAGCCGCTCATCGCCCGTACCGTCGACGACATCACCGCCGAGGCTCGCGCCCACGGCTACGCCGAATGAATCCACCCATGTCCATCCGCGCCCGCATCCCCGCCCTGCTCTTCGCCGCCGCCCTCGCCTGCGCTGCCGATGCACCGACCGAGGCCGAATGGGCGCCGGTGGCGCAGTCTCTGGAAGGCAGCGGAACCGAGGCGGTCGCCAGCATCGAGGCGATCACCGCCAAGTATCCGAAGTGGCCTGACGGCCACCGTGCCCTGGCCAGCGCCCGGCTGCGCGCCGGCGATCCCAGCGGTGGCTGGAAGGCGGCGCGCACCGCCATCGGCCTGAACAAGACCGACACCGCCGCTGCCGTCCTCGGTCTGCAGGCCCTGGCCAACCTCGCCCGCTACGATGACGCCTTCAAGGTCGCCGACCTGTTCAACGATGCCAGCGACCCGGGCGGCACGGTCGCCGCGCAGGCGGCGATCACCGCGCTGATGGCGCGCAACGACCAGCGCCTCGCCGACTACCTGAAAGCGGCCAAGGCACGCACCAATGGGGCGGCGCCGATCCTCGACTTCATCACCGCGAAGCAGGCGCAGCGGGCCAAGGACCTGCCCGGAGCCGCCGCCGCCCTCGACCGCGCCATCGCCGCCAAGCCGGACTACCGCGACGCGCTCTATGAGCTCGGCCGTGTGCGCACCGTGCAGGCGCTGCAGACCCCCGCCCAGGCCGAAGAGATGCTGGGCAAGGCAGACGAGGCCTTCAGCGCCGCCGCCAGGCTCGACCACAAGGACGCCGACAGCCGCTTCGGTCTCGGCCGCGCGCGGCTCGAACTGGGCAAGCGCCTGCTCGCCGCCGGCAAGACCGACCCGGGCAACGCCAAGCTGCGCGAGGCGCTCGGCGCGCTCGACGAGGCGCTGCAGCTCGAGCCGGCCAACCGCGACGGCAAGCTGTGGAAGGGAGACGCGCTGCTGCGCCTCGAGCGCTTCGACGAGGCGGCGCCGATGCTCAAGCAGGCGTTCAACGCCGGCGCCACCGACCGCGCCCTGCCGTTCAACCTGTCGCTGGCCCTGTCGCGCAGCGGCAAGCCGGACGAGGCGGCCAAGGTGCTGGAGAACGTCGAGGCGCAGAGCGACGACGAGCGCCTGACCCTGGCGATCAACGCCTTCAACCAGGGCAACTGGTCGGCGGCGCAGAAGCTGTTCACCGACGCCCGCGACAACATCCCGGTCGAGCCGGCCGAGTCGGCCAAGCGCCGCTGGGCGGTCTATCGCTACCTCGGCCACTGCGCCCGCGAACTGGCCGCCGGGGCCGAGGGCGAGAAGCGCGACGAACTGATCGAGACCGCTTCGATGTATTACAAGGAGGCGGGCAACAACGGCGACTTCGCCGCCCGCCACTGGTACATGCACCACGAAGTGCAGCGCGGACCGTTGCAGGCCTTCGAGGCCGGCCGTCAATCGATCCGATGGAACGGGATGTGGAATCCGCCGGCGTGGAAGCTGCTGGCCGGCAACTACGGCTGGAAGATCAGTCGCGGCGAAGGCTTCGCCGGGGCATGGAAGCACAGCAAGCCCCACCTGATGCTGTGGACCCTGCTGACCTTCATCCCGATCGGCTTGTTCCTCAAGGGCTGGCTGCTGCCCGGCGGACTGTACGGCGGCGGCAAACCCAAGACCGAATCCAAGCCGTCGACGCGTTCCGCGGCCAAGCCGGGCGCGGCCTCGACCAAGCCGGGAACGGCCGGAGCGCGCAGGTCCGCGCCGCCGCCGCGCAAGCCGGTGCCCGGCGCCAAGCCGCCGTCGCGCGCCCTGGCGCCGAAGTCCGACGGCACCGGACCGAAGACGCCGTTCTCCGAGTGACGTCCACGTGATATCCCTGCTGCTGCCGGCCGGCGGTTCCGGCACGCGCTTCGGCTCGGCCATCCCCAAGCAACTGCTGCCGCTTGTCGGCGTACCGGTGATCCGGCGCTCGCTCGACGCCTTCGCCGGCCTGGTCGACGAAGCGGTGGTCGCCGGCCCGGCCGAGCGCCTCGACGAGCTGCGTTCCGCCTGCGCCGGAGCGCCGATGCCGGTGCTGGTGGTCGCCGGCGGCGGCGACCGTCAGGCCTCGGTGTTTGCCGCGCTGAACGCCAGCCATGGCGAACGTTGCCTGGTCCATGACGCTGTCCGCCCACTGGTGCCGCGGCGCTGCATATCGGCCTGCATCGCCGCTCTCAATGACCACGTCGCCGCTCTGGTCGCCCTGCCCTGTCCAGCAACGGTGAAGCGCGGCGACGCCGGTCGCATGGTGC
Source organism: Planctomycetota bacterium (assembly GCA_022841245.1). GTDB lineage: Bacteria > Planctomycetota > UBA11346 > UBA11346 > UBA11346 > UBA11346. The sequence goes on along the minus strand of JALHRW010000168.1, from coordinate 6,063 downwards.
TGGCGACGGTGCCGCGGGCCGATTTGTGGCTGGCGCAGACTCCACAGGGCTTCCGTCGCGCCGAAGGCCTCGCCGCCTTCGCCCGCGCCATCTCCGCAGGGTGGAGCTGCACCGATGATGCCGAGGTGCTGGAGCGCGCGGGACACGCGGTGAAACTGGTCGAGGGCGATCCGATCAATCTGAAGATCACCGAGCCTGGGGATTTCGCGTTAGCCGAGGCGTTGCTGTTGGCCCAGGACCGTGGGCTTCAGCCCGCGTCGAAGTAGGCGCCAGCGGCCAGCGACCAGCGGCCAGCGGCCAGCGGCCAGCGGCCAGCGGCCAGCGACCAGCGACCAGCGACCAGCAGCCAGCGACCAGCGGCCAGCGGCCAGCGACCAGCGACCATTGCCCCCTGGCCAACTCCCCTAGCCTCCCGCCCATGCCCATCAGCGAGCAGCAGGTCCGTCACCTTGCGTCGCTGGCGCGTCTCGACCTGTCCGACAGCGAGATCGCCAGCCGCGCCCATGACCTCGACGCCATCGTCGGCTATGTCACGCAACTGGCCGAAGTCGATACCACTGGGGTCGAGCCGATCGCCAACGTCACCGGCCTGGTCAACGTGACGCGTGCAGACGTGGCTGCCGCGATGCTGCCGACCGCCGCCGCCCTGGGCAACGCTGCGCAGAAGAACGACAGCGCCTTCCTGGTGCCGAAGGTGGTGGAGCGATGAGCCGCGAAACCGCCCTCGCCATCGCCGCCGCGGTCAACGCCGGCCGCTCGGCCCGCGTCGCGGTCGAAGCCGCCCTCGCCGCCTGCGAAGCGGACCAGCTCAACGCCGTCATCCGCGTGCACCGCACCCGCGCCCTCGCGTGCGCCGATGCGGTCGATGCGCATATCCGCTCCGGCGCGCGCCTGCCGCTCGCCGGCGTGCCGATCGCGGTGAAGGACAACATGTGCATCGACGGGCTGCCGGCGACGTGCTGCTCGCGCATGCTCGAAGGCTACGTCGCGCCCTACACCGCCACCGCGGTGGCACGGCTGCTGGAGGCCGGCGCCATCGTCGTGGCGCAGACCAACATGGACGAGTTCGCCTTCGGTTCGTCGAACGAGACCAGCTGCTACGGCCCAGTGAAGAATCCGGTCGATCCCTCGCGCATCCCCGGCGGTTCGTCCGGCGGCAGCGCCGCGGTGGTCGCCGCCGGCTACGTCCCGGTCAGCCTGGGCAGCGACACCGGCGGCTCGATCCGCCAGCCGGCCGGTTTGTGCGGCTGCCTCGGCCTGAAGCCGACCTACGGCAGCGTCTCGCGCTACGGGCTGATCGCCTTCGGCTCGTCGCTCGACCAGATCGGCCCGTTCGCGGCCAATGCCGATGATGTCGCCGCCGTGCTGGCGGCGATGGCGGGACAGGATCCGCTCGACGCCACCTCGGCGCCGCGGGCGCTGTCGCCGGCCACGGGCGAGGCGCTGCGCGGAGCGCGCATCGGCTACGTCGCCGCCCACGCCGAAGGCCTGCAGCCGGCGGTGCGCACCGCACTTGAGGCGACCAAGGCGCGGGCCCAGGCGGCCGGCGCGACGCTGGTGCCAGTGACCCTGCCGCACGAGAAGTACGCCGTCGCGACCTATTACGTCATCGGCACCGGCGAGGCCTCGTCGAACCTCTCGCGCATGGACGGCATCCGCTTCGGCCACCACGCTGAGGCCGCCGACCTACGCCAAGTCTACGGCAAGAGCCGCGCCGAGGGCTTCGGTGCCGAGGCCAAGCGCCGCATCATGCTCGGCACGTATGTGCTCAGCACCGGCTACTACGACGCCTACTACAAGAAGGCGCAGCAGGTGCGCCGGCTGATCTGCCGCGACTTCGAGCAGGCCTTCGCGTCCTGCGACGCCATCCTCGGCCCGGTCAGCCCGACCACCGCGTTCAAGCTCGGCGAGAAGCTGTCGGATCCGATCCAGATGTATCTGAGCGACATCTTCACCATTGCCACCAATCTCGCCGGCGTGCCGGGACTCAGCTTCCCGACCGGCCGCGACGATATGGGGCTGCCTATCGGGATGCAGCTGCAGGGGCCGATGTTCAGCGACAACAAGCTGCTGAATATGGCGAAGGCCCTCGGTTAATCGCTGGTCGCTGGTCGCTGGCCGCTGGTCGCTGGTCGCTGGTCGCTGGCCGCTGGCCGCTGGCCGCTGGCCGCTGGTCGCTGGTCGCTGATTGACCGCTGGCCTACTCCGCCACACGCACCGACACGCCGGCCTGGCGGATGCGCTCGAGCACCAATGGATCGGCCGCCGCGTCGGTGACCACCTCGTGCACCTGCGTCAGATCGCAGACCCGGCACAGCGAACGCGCGCCGATCTTGCGGTGGTCGGCCAGCACCACGATGCGATCAGCACGGGCGATCATCTCGCGCTCGACGTCCTGGACCAGTTCGTCGGTGTTGAACACGCCGTCGGGGCCGACCCCGCCGACCGAGAGGAAGGCCCAGCGCGCGTGGTAGGCGGCGATGCCGGCACGCGCCTGCGGACCGATGAGCAGGCCGCCGCGCGCCAGCAGGTAGCCGCCAGTGCAGTGCACCTCGACCGGATTGGCGTAGGTGGTCGCCGCGATCGCCGCCGCCAGGCGCAGCGAGTTGGTGATCACCCGCACCGGGGCGGAGCCGAGGTGGCTGGCGAGGTGCAGCGTGCTGGTGCCGCCGTCGACGAAGACCGCGTCGCCCGGCGCCAGCAGGCCGGCCACCACCCGGGCGATGGCCGACTTCTCGACCGCGCACTCGCTCTCGCGGGCGGCGAACGGGACCATGGCCAGGGCGTCGCGCTTGGGCCGCGCCACCCCGCCGCGCAGGCGTTCGACCTGGCCGAGCGCGACCAGCTCGGCGAAGTCCCGGCGGATGGTGGCAGGACTGGCGTCGAGCAGGACGCAGGCCCCCTCCACGCTGAGGAACTCCTTGTCCAGCAATGACTTGACGATGCGGTCATGGCGTTCGGCGGCAAGCATGCGGTGATCGCCTTTGATTGATCGATCAGGAGATACGCGCATAGAATACAGGCGAAGTCGTCAATTCCAATCAGTAGACTGCAGCCATGCGCTTCACTCTCGGCGTCAAAAGCGACCCCATCCTCTACCGCTACAGCTACCCGTGGCTGTTCCGGCTGATGGCCGACCTCGGCGTCCGCCACCTCCAGCTCGGCACCTTCTTCGAGATGTACCATGTGCCGGACAGCTTCTTCCGCCGGCTGCACGCGCAGGCCAGCGACCACGGCATCGCCATCAGCAGCGTGTTCACCGCCCACCGCGAGCTCGGCGGCTACTTCCAGGGTGATGAGTGGGTCGGCGTGGCGCGGCGCAACCAGGAGCGCCAGATCGAGATCGCCGCCCTGCTCGGCGCGCGCTCGGCCGGCCACAACCCCGGCGCCGTGCTGCGCGACCGCATCGGCACCAAGGCCGAGGGCTGGGCCACCTACGTCCACCACCAGCGCGAGCTGCTGCACTACGCCCACAGCCTCGGCGTCCCCGAGGTGACGATCGAGCCGATGAGCTGCGAAGCCGAACCGCCGTGCAGTCCGGCCGAGCAACGCCAGCTCATGGCCGAGCTGTGCGAATACCATGCCGCGCACGCGGACACCGCCATCCCCGGCTACTGCATCGACATCGCCCACGGCTGGGCCGGGCGCGACAAGCAGATCCGCGTCGATCACTGGGGCCTGCTCGAGGCCGGCCTGCCATGGTGCCGCGAACTGCACCTCAAGAACACCGACGCCAGCTACGACAAGACCTTCGGCTTCAGCCCCGACGAGCGGAAGAAGGGCGTCATCGACGCCGCCGCCACGCGCGTCTGGCTGGAGCAGCGTGCCGACGTGGTGCCGGTGCAGGAACTGGTCGGCTACCTCGAGATCGGCGGTCCGAAACTCGGTCGCGACTACAGCGACTGCGAGCTGGAAGGGCTCCTGCGCACGTCGCTTGAGCACCTCAACGAAGCGTGGCTGGGCGGTTCGAAGGCCCGTGGGCTTCAGCCCGCGTCGAACATCCAGTGGCCAGCGACCAGCGGCCAGTGGCCAGCGACCAGCGGCCAGCGGCCAGCGACCAGCGGCCAGCGGCCGGCGACCAGCGGCCAGCGGCCAGCGACCAGCGGCCAGCAGCCAGCGGCCAGCAACCAGCGGCCAGCGACCAGCGGCCAGCAGCCAGCGGCCAGCGACCAGCGGCCAGCGACCAGCAGCCAGCCCGTGCTCATCGCCCCCTCGCTCATGTGCGCCGACCAGTGCCACCTCGAAGACGAAGTCCGCCGTCTCGAATCGACCGGCTGCGACGTTCTGCACATCGACATCATGGACGGCGCCTTCACCCCCAACCTGGTGCTCGGCTTCGAGCAGCTGAAGGCGCTGCGCAGCCGCACCGCGCTGCCGCTCGATGTCCACCTCATGGTCGAGGACAACGACCTCTTCGTCCGCCTGGCCAAGGCCGCCGGCGCCGACTGGGTCAGCGTCCACGTCGAGAGCTGCCGCCACCTCGACCGCACGCTCGCCACCATCCGCGAGCTGGGCATGAAGGCCGGCGCGGCGCTGAATCCTGCGACTCCCCCGGAAGCCCTCGCCTACGTCCTCGACCGCCTCGACCACGTCGTGGTGATGACGGTCAATCCCGGCTTCGCCGGCCAGCGCCTGGTGCCGAGCGGCCTGCAGAAGATCCGCGACATGCGCAGCTGGCTCGATCACCGCGACTGCCACGTCCCGCTCGAGGTCGACGGCAACGTCAGCCTGGCGCACATCCCCGACATGGTCGCGGCCAGGGCCGACATCCTGGTCGCCGGCACCAGCAGCGTGTACATGCCCGGCGCCTCCCGCGCCGACAACGTGCGCCTGACCCGCGAGGCGATCGCCAGGGGCCTTGAGCGCCGTCACGGCAGCGGCGCGCGTCGTGGAGTCGCGGCATGAAAGCCGCCGTCCTGCACGCCATCGGCGACCTGCGCATCGAGGACATCGCCACCCCTACGCCCGGTCCCGGCGAGGTGCTGGTGCGGGTGAAGAGCTGCGGCATCTGCGGCAGCGACGTGCCGCGGGTGTTCAGCAAGGGCACCTACCACTTCCCCACCGTCTGCGGCCACGAGCTCGCCGGCACCGTCGCCAGCGCCAGTGACCTCGCCATCGGCACGCCGGTGACGGTATTCCCGCTGCTGTGGTGCGGGAAATGCACGGAATGCGAGCGCGGCGCCTACGCCCGCTGCGAGGACTACGGCTACCTCGGTTCGCGCAGCGACGGCGGCTTCGCTGAATACGTCGTCGCTCCGCGCCGCAACCTCCTGGCCCTGCCCGATGGCGTCTCGGTGGAGGAAGGCGCGATGACCGAGCCGGCCGCGGTCGCCCTGCACGCGATCAAGCGGGCCGATCTGCAGGCCGGCGAGAGCGTCGCCGTGCTCGGCGCCGGGCCGATCGGTTTGATGGTCGCGCAGTGGGCCAGAGCGATGGGCGCTGCCCGCGTCATCGTCTGCGACATCGCTCCGGCTAGCCTGGCCCTCGCGCGCGAACTCGGCTTCACCCTGACGGTCGACTCCAACGCCTGCGACCCGGTCAAGCGCATCGCCGAGCTGACCGGCGGACGCGGCGCTGATGTGACCGTCGAGGCGGCCGGCGTGCCGGCGACGTTCACCGCCGCGGTCGGCGCGGCAGCGGCCGCCGGACGCGTGGTCATGCTCGGCAACCCCTCCGGCGACGTCACCCTGCCGGCGAAGCTGATCAGCCAGATCATGCGCCGCGAGCTCGCGCTGCTCGGCACCTGGAACTCGTCGTACTCGGCTTCCGGCCTGCCCGACGACTGGCGCACCGTGCTGGCCGCGGTCGCCGCCGGGACGATCAAGCTGAAGCCACTGATCTCGCACCGCTTCCCTCTCGATCAGACGCTGGCGGGGATGACGGTGATGAAGAGCAGGAATGAGTTCGTCGCGAAAGTGTTGATCAACTCCTGAACTCAGCGACCAGCGACCAGCGGCCAGCGACCAGCGGCCAGCGGCCAGCGACCAGCGGCCAGCGGCCAGCGGCCAGCGGCCAGCGACCAGCGACCAGCGACCAGCGACCAGCGACCAGCGACCAGCGACC
>JALHRW010000167.1 GCA_022841245.1 Planctomycetota bacterium | reverse complement strand
GCACCGACCTGCTGGCGGTGATGCGCTGGACGCCGCAGGAGGTCCTCGCCGGCAAGGAGCGCCGCGCCGCCGTGCTCGCTGCGACGCGGGCAAGCGACCGCGCCGAGCTCGACGCCTTCGCCGCCGTCACCGGCGCCGACCGCGACGCCCTGCTGCGCGCCAACGCCACCATCGAGACGATGTGCAGCGCGGTGGCGCACGTGCCCAGCGCGACGGTCGCGCGCAACATGGACTTCTTCCCCGCCGACGCCCTCGGCCCGGCCACCATGGTGCAGGTGGTGCGCGAGCCCGGCCGGCGCAGCTACGCCGCAGTCGGCTGGCCGGCGATGGCCGGGGTGATCAGCGGGATCAACGACGCCGGCCTGTCGGCCTGCATCCTGCTCAACTGGAAGGGCGGCGACCCCGCGCCCGGCGAGCCGCTCGCCTTCCGCGTGCGCGCCATCCTGCAGGACTGCGCCGACGTCGAGGCCGGCATCGCCACGATGCGCGCCGCTCCGGTCGGCTCGCGCCATTACGTGCTGCTGGCCGACGCGCGCACCGCTGCAGTGGCGTGGTGGGCGCCGGACGGCCCGCATGTCGACCGTCCCTCGGCCGACGGCTGGCTGGTGGCGAGCAACTGGATCCGCGACGGCAGCGGGCCGCGTGCCGACGACGAGCGTGGCTGCAGCCTGGTCGCAGCCTGCGCCGCGCTCAGCGCCGTTCCCGACGCGGCGTGGTTCCGCCGCGTCCTCTCGGCCAGCTACATGACCGGCCTGAACGCCCAGGCCATGGTGCTGTCATCGCGCGACCGCCGTCTCGAACTCGCCCTGGCCGAGGGCATGACTCCGGCGGCGCTGAACAGCTGGCGCGTGGTCGAGTTGGGACCGCTGCTCGACGGGGTAGGCGTCGACAAAGCGGCGGTCGTGCGGCTGCCAGCGGAGTCGCCGATGCTGCACTATACGCGCTGAGCCCGGATAAGCGATCACCGCACCGGCAGGCGCACCACGAAGGTCGTCCCCTGGTTCTCGGTAGAGGCGAAGGTGATCCGGCCGCCGTGCTGCTTCTCGATGATGTTGTAGGCGATGTGCAGACCCTGGCCCGTACCCTTGCCGACGCCCTTGGTGGTGAAGAACGGGGTGAATATCTTCGGCTGGATGGCGACGGGGATGCCGCCACCCGTGTCGCTGATGCTGATCACCACCTCGTCCGCCTCACGCGCGGTGGTGATCGAGATGCAGCCGCGTTTGCCCGTGGCCTGAGCAACCTCGGCGATCGCCTGGGCCGCATTGACCACCAGATTGAGGAGCACCTGATGGATGGCGCCGGCATGGCTGGACACCGACGGCAGCTGCGGGTCGAGCGTGGTCACGACATCCGCCACGTATTTGTATTCGTTCCGGGATACCTCGATCGTCGTCCGCACCGCCGCGTTGATGTCCAGCAGCGTCGTGCTGCCCTGATCGGGGTGGGAGAACGACTTCATCGCCTTGATGATCTCGGTGACCCGGCAGACGCCTTCGAGCGATTGGCTGATCGCCTTGGGGGTCTCCTCGTCCAGATAGGCGATGTCGTAACGCTCCTCCATGCCTGCAATCGCCGCCTGGAGATCCGCTGGCGACATCGGCGGCTGAGCCGCCATGGCCTCGCGCTGCGCCGTCCGCAGGGCAAGATGCGCCTCCCGGCTCTCGGCGAGGAAGCGCAGGTTGTCACCGATGAACTGGATCGGCGTGTTGATCTCGTGGGCGATGCCCGCCGCGAGCTGGCCAATGCTTTCGAGCTTGGCGTGCTGGCCGGCCTGGTCCTCCTCGATGCGGCGCTGGGTGATGTCGCTGGCCAGCAGCACCACCCGGCCAAGACCTGAGCGGCTGCCGTCCTGGGATCTGCTGGGACTGAGCAGCACGGACATCCATCGCGAGTCACCGAGCGGGCCATCGTAGTTCATGGAGGGTATCTCGACCATCTGCCCGGTCGAAGCGCAGCGTTCGATGGCCAGGAACACCTCCGCCCAATCGCAGCGGATGCCGCATTCGCCAAAGGGCCGGCCGATGACCTCCTTCGCCGGCTGTCCGAACAGCTTCTCAGCGGCGAGATTCCAGCGCGTCACGCGATCGCCCTCGTCCAGTCCGATCATGGCCGAGCCCAGAGAAGCCAGCATCGCCTCGGCTTCCAGCTGCGCCGTACGCAGATTCGTCTCGGCGCGTTGCCGCTCGGCGATCTCTGTGGACAGCTCGCTATTGCGCTGCTGGAGCTCCCGGGTCCGTTCGCTGATCTGCTGTTCGAGGGTCTCGTTGAATACCCGCAGCGAATGATCGCGGTCGCAGACCGCTTGCCGCATGACCTCGGTCTGTTCGCCTAGCCGGCCGATCTCGTCGCTGCCCTGGAGGCCGATGGGGGTCGTGTAATCACCCTGGGACAACCGCTGGCTCGCTCCGATCAGCTGCTGCAGCCGGTATGACCAGCGCATGGTCAGCACCGCGATGCCGGCGATGGCCGCCAGGAGCAGCGCGATCATGGTCAGTTCGCTGAGCAGTCGCTGGGTCGCCATGTCCCGTCGCTGGCCGGCGATCGTCCCGCGCAATTCGTCCTGCAGCGCGGTTTCCTGCGCATCCAAAGCCGCCCTGATTCCGGACGCGGTCTCGGTGAGCTTGCGCAAGGTGTCTGGCGGCACCAACCCGGCTGTCGCAGGGGTCGCCATACGCCGATACACTGAATCCGCTTCGCGCACGAAGGTCGACAGGGTCGCTGATACCTCTGCGACGGAGGCCTGGTGCCGATCAGGCAGGTTGCTCAGGGCAGTGATGTTCTCCAGGGCCGTGGCCACGCTGCGGGCGTTGCTCCGGGCACGGTCCAGGGCCTGCTGGTCGCCCGAAACCACGCCATCCTGGTAATTGACCATGGTCTGATTGAACCCGAATACGGCCTTCTGGGCGGCATGGACCGCCGGCACCCAGGTTTTGTCGAGATGGTCGAGAAACGTGTCGTTGCGGCGCGACGCGAGATCGTGCGTCACCACCGTGGTGACGTAGCCGACTGCCACCGCCAGCATTCCGAGCCAGATGGTGGTTCTAATGCGCATGCGGATAGTCGCTCATGGTCGCACTCCCCCATCGTGACGCATGCGACCACGCATTTCCACCTCCAGACATCGTTCCATGTTCTCCGATATGCCTTGGCGCGACCGCCAGTCTGGCCGCGGTCGGATGCTCGCGGGGCTCCGCTAGCTGGCTGCTGCAGGGCCTACGCTCCCGCACCTCTGCGAGTCAAAGTCCACGTCCTCAAGGACCCTGGACCGCTTCGGACTCGACCCGCAGCAGGAAGATCTTGCCGTCGCCGATGCGGCCGGTGCGGCACGTCGCGAGGACGAGCTGCACCAGTTCCTCACGCCGCGCGTCGTCGATCAGGCATTCGACCGCGACCTTGGGCAGGAACTCGATCTGGTACTCGCGGCCCTCGTACTGTTCGAGGTGGCCCTTTTGCCGGCCGTAACCACGCGTTTCGCAGGCGGTCAGCTCCTCGGCCCAGCCGGCGGCGGCGAGGCGCTGGCACAGCACCTCGGCGCGCTGGGGGCGGACGACGATCAACGCCTTGAGCATGGGAAGGCTGACGTTTCCTGGTCGCTGGTCGCTGGTCGCTGGTCGCTGGTCGCTGGTCGCTGGTCGCTGGTCGCTGGTCGCTGGTCGCTGGTCGCTAGCCAGCCTTCGCTTCCTCTACAACCTGCCCGATCGCGCGCAGCTTGGCGTAGCGCTGATCCATCAGCTTCTCCATCGGCAGCTTGGCCAGCTCAGCGAGGTTGCGGGCGATGGCGGCGCCGAGGCGCTCGGCCATCTCCTTGGGCCGGCGGTGGGCGCCGCCCGGCGGCTCGGCGACGATCTCGTCGACCACGCCATGGCCCTTCAGCACCTCGGCGGTGAGGCCGAGCCGGGCAGCGGCGAGGTCGCGCTTGGCGCCGTCCTTCCACAGGATGGCGGCGCAGCCTTCGGGGCTGATCACCGAGAAGTAGCTGTTCTGCAGCATCAGCATGCGGTCGCCGACGCCGATGCCCAGAGCGCCGCCCGAGCCGCCTTCGCCGATCACCACGATGATTACCGGGGTGCGCAGGGCGGCCATGTCGCGGATGTTCTCGGCGATGGCGATCGACTGGCCGCGCTCTTCCGCCTCGACGCCGGGGAAGGCGCCGGGGGTGTTGACCAGGCAGACCACGGGCAGGGCGAAACGCTCGGCCAGACGCATCTTGAGCATCGCCTTGCGGTAGCCCTCCGGGTGCGGCATGCCGAAGTTGCAGCGACGGCGCTCGTGCACGTCCTTGCCCTTCTGCTGGCCGATGACCATGCAGCGGATGCCGCCGATCGTCGCCAGGCCGCACTGGATGGCCTCGTCCTCGCCGTAGAGGCGGTCGCCGGACAGCGGCACGAAGTCGGCGCAGCACTGGCCGATGTAGTCGCTGGTCTGCGGGCGCAGCGGGTGGCGCGACAGCTGCACGCGCTGCCACGGCGTGAGGGCGGCGAACAGGCGGTCGCTCTCGACGGCGAGCTTCTCCTCCAGGCCGCCGACCTCGCGGGCGAAGTCGACCCCGCCGCTTTCCGACAGCTGGCGCAGCTCGTCGATCTTGTCCTGCAGCTTGGCCAGGGGGTCGAGGAAGTCGAAAGGGGCGCTCATGGGCCGGGAATGGTAGGCCGTAAGGACTTTCGGCAATTGCCACTGCCGCGATGTGCCTTGATAAAGCACATATATGATGCATGTTTATGCCATGCGCACGACGCTCGACATCAATGATGCGCTGCTGCTCGAAGCCAAGCACATCGCCGCCGAGCGCCACACCTCGCTCAAGGCGGTGGTCGAGGACGGCCTGCGCGCCGTGGTCGGCTCGCGCCTGCGCGACGCCGGGGTCGCCTACTGGCCGGTGTGCACGCAGACGCGTCCCGTCGCCGGCGTCGACCTCACCCGCACCAGCGAGCTGCTCGACGCGACGGACACCCCGTGATCCTCTGCGATGTGAACGTGCTGGTGAACGCGGCGGTGGCCGCGTCGCCGCATCACCGCGCCTGCCTCGACGCGCTGCAGACAGCCGTTGCCGCCGGCGAGACCTTCGGCGCCAACGCCACGGTCAAGGCCGGCATGGTGCGCATCTGCAGCCATGCCCGGGTGTTCCAACCGCCGATGGCGACGGCGCAGGCCTTCGCCTTCCTCGCCCATCTCGACCTCGCCGGCCGCTCCAAGGCGATCGAGCCGGGGCCGCGGCACTGGCCGCTGTTCCGCCAGTTCGTCGGCGACTTCCGCCTGGCGGGTGCGGGGGTGATGGACGCCTGGTTCGCCGCCCTGGCGATCGAGCACGACGCCACCTGGTGGACCTGCGATGCGGGCTTCGCCAAGTACCCCGGCCTGCGCTGGCGGAACCTGCTGGGCTAGGTGGGCCTCAATTCACGGCCTTGATGGCATCATTCGCCACCGGGACCACACCATCCCGCCCTGGCAGCCACGTGGGGAAACCGGGACCCATGTCGAGGAACTGGTAGCGCTTCCAGACCGACGGCGTCCTCCCGCTCTCGTCGAAGGTTCCGACCTGGAAGGTGTGCCCATACGTGCCGCGAACCTCGGGGTCGCTCTCGCTCTTGATCAAATCCTCGAGGGCCGCCACGCGTCGCTCCGGCGGCAGCAATTGCATGGCGACATGGGCGGCACGCATCCGCACTTGCGGGTTCGGATCGTCGCGGGCCACGTCGAGATAGCCGTCTGCGCGGGAGACGTTCGAGGCGGCCACGGCTTCCAGAGGGGCCAATTCGGCGACCAGGGCCTGAGCCGCTCCTGGAATGCGCTGGAACCTGATCATGGGAGCCGATTCCTTCCCTCCGCGCAGGTCACTGGCAACGATGTAGTGCGCGATCGCCCGGACGTACGGCGACGGACTGCCGAGGCCGGCGCGGACCAGGCCATCGTCGGCGTGCAGTCGGCCTGTCACATGCAGGGCCTTCAGGCCGAGACCCAGCCAACGGTCCGCATGGGGGCCACCGGACCGCGCCTCGTCGATGAGCGTCTGCCCAAGCCCAGGTACGCCAGGCCCGGCCCGGACGATGAGCTGTTCGATAGCCTCGGCCCTGACCCGCGGATCCTGCTTGGCATCATGCGCCAGGCGATCGAAGAGCCCGGTGAAGCGGGCGTCATCCGCGCGCCGCCGCGTCAGGATGCCGACCTGGCGGATGGCGGCAGCCCGCAGGGTGGGATCGAGCCCCTCCCGCGAAGCCAGCGCCATGCCCATGTCGATGACCCGCGGATCGGTCTGGGCGCAGAAGCCGAATATCAGGCGTTCGAGCACGGCTAAGCGGTACTCGACTGCCTGGGCGTCATCGCCGACGATGCGCAAGCACATGTCCACCAGGGCTGTGGTCGGCTCGCCGGACAGTCGCAGTGCGGCGGCGAACTCCCCAGGGGCGACAGTTTCCGAGGCCAGCGCCTCCTCATACGCGGCGGCCCCCCGAGCCCCGGCGGCCAGGATCACCCCCGAGAGGCGGGTCCGGTCCGGACCCGTGCTGGAGCGCCACGCTGCGACCAGCGCGTTCCAGGTCGATGGGCTTGGCGACCGGCTCATCACCACCTCTGCCGCCTGGCGCTCGGGATCCTCGCCCGGCCGCTGCAGCAGCGCCGCCAGCTCTGCCTGCCACACCGGATCGGCCCCGCGCCCGACCAGCGGGGACACTTTCGCATAGGAAAAACCCCAGTTCAGCTCGCGCGACATGCCCGCCGGCCCATCCCGAAGGATATGCCTGCGCCCGGCCAGTCCGCAGCGCGCAGCAAGCACTTGTCGTGTTGCATCCGCGACGTCCTTCCGCTGCAGCAGGTCGGCGAACAGCTGGGCATCGCCTGCGTCCTCATACGTCAGGAGGTCCTTGGCGGCATTCGACAGCAGACTGCGCTGGATCCCTGGCTCGGTCATGATGGCACGCAATTGCTGGACGCTCCGGCGCTCTGGACGGGCATGCGGACGCATGCCCGCCGCGGCGCAACGGCCTGCGAGCTCCGGGTCACCTGCGAGGATGGCCCAACCGAGCCACCACGACGATTGCTGCGCTCCGCGTCGATCCGGCCGTTCGAGCCACCGCAGGATCCCCGTGCGGACGACATCCAGCTGGCCATGGTCCATGGCGGCGGCGATGGCAGCCGCATCCCAGGTCGCCGGATCGCCTGGCACCGGCGGATCATCGGTCAGCTCGAACACGATCCGACCACCGGTGACCGACCACCGGCAGCCGGTCTGCTGCGCCATGCGGTCAAATGCCTCGCGGACGGTCTGGTCAGGCCCGAGGACCAGATCGATGCTGCGGTACCATCTGCCCGGTTTGTCCAGCCGGGGGTAGCTGGCTTCGAAGGCCATGCTTGCCGGAATCGCCATGGCAATCGACTGCATCGCCTGCCCGAGACCGAAGGCGCTGACGACCAGGTGCGGTCGCTGGGCCAGGACGGCATCGATCGTGCCTGCTGCGGCTGGCGGGGAGGCCTCGGGCACGGACGGCGGTTCGGCCGCCGGCACGATGGCGAGGCCCAGGCCGAGCAGCAAGCAGGCTGCGGCGATCCAGGTGAGCAGATGCGGCATGGTCATGTCCTTCCAGGCATTGCGTGCGAGCCTCTCGGCGTGCGGCGTCGGCCTGTGGGTGGTGATGGGGACGCATGCGGACGGTTCCGCTGCGGCTTCGAGACTGCTCGACACCAGGGCCATCAGAGCGGAAACGCCGATCGGGGCGCCGAGCCTGGTCATCCGATCGCGCAACGCCGCCAAGCCGCGCTGGATGAGCTTGTAGGCATTCTCCCGGGTGATGCCCATGCGCTCTGCCACCGCAGCCGGGTCCTCGCCCGCCAGGATATGCAGGCTCACGGCCGACCGCTGCCGCTCATCCAGCCCCTGCAGCGCGGTATCCAGACGTTCAAGGACGACGGCGTCCGGCGCACGACCCTCGGAAACCGGTACCGCAACCGCAGCCATGAGGCTGCGCCGACGCCTGTGCTGGCGGAGCGCATCGCGACAGACGAAATGGGCGACCCGCAGCAACCAGGCGAGCAGCACGGGGGCCCGGGCGGCGGCCCCGGTCCGGCGGAACAAGAGCATGAAGACGGCCTGTACGCAGTCGTCCACCTCGCTCTCGGGGACCTGGCGTCGGCAGGCTGCACGCACCTGCCTGCTATACCGGCCGACGAGGGTGCCGAAGGCCTCTTCAGACCCGCCGATGACAGCCTGCACGAGTTCCGCATCGCTGGTGTCCATGCAAACAGTCTATGGCCACCGACCCCGAGTCTTGGACAACTATCTCCTGCTGCCGTTCCGCCATGGCCAGCGACATCCTGGCCTCTCGTCGGCATTGCCGTGGCCGCATCACCGCCAGGATCCCGGCGTGCGCGTCCTGCTCGTCCTCTGCTGCCTGGCGATCCTGCCCGCCGCCGACCCCGACGCGTGGATGGACGGCCTGCGCCCGCCGGGCGACGGCTGGCAGGCGGCGAAGCAGGAGCTGATCTTCAACAACGAGAGCGAGCCGAAGACGCTCGATCCGCACCTGATGAGCGGCGTGGTCGAGGCGCGCGTCGCCCTCGCACTGTTCGAGGGACTGACCGTGCTCGACCCGCGCGACCTGACGCCGCGGCCGGGCCTCGCCGCGTCGTGGGAGCCGTCCGCCGACGGCCGCGCCTTCACCTTCCATCTGCGTCCGGGTCTGGTCTTCAGCGACGGCACCGCGATCGACAGCGCGACGGTGCGCGAGTCGTGGCTGCGCGCCATCGACCCGGCGACCGGCGCCGACTATGCCGAGCTGTTCGATCCGATCGTCGGGGCCGAGGAGCGGCGCACCGGCAAGGGTCCGGCCGAGGCGGTGGGCATCGCGGCTTCCGGCCCGCTGACCCTGACCGTGCACCTGGCCAAGCCGTGCCCGTGGTTCCTCTCGCTGTGCGCCTTCCATGCCTTCGCCGCCGTGCCGATGCACGCCGTCCGCGCCCACGGCGAGCGCTGGACGCGGCCCGAGCACATCGTCAGCGGCGGCGCCTTCGCCCTCGCCGAGTGGTCGCCACGCGAACGCATCGTGCTGACGCCGAATCCGCGCTGGCGGGCGGCGCGGCAGGTGCGGCTGAAGCGCATCACCATGCTGCCGTACCAGGACGCCGACGCCGCCTACCGGCTGTTCCGCGAGGGCGGACTGCACTGGATGCCGTCGATCCCGCTGGCCAAGTGGGAGGAGCTGCGCTGGCTGCCCGAGTACTACGTCACGCCGTTCCTCACCACCTACTTCTACCGCTTCAACTGCACCAAGCCCCCCTTCGACGACAAGCGCGTGCGCAAGGCCTTCAGCCTCGCGCTCGACCGCAGCGTGGTCGCCGGACAGGTGCTGAAGGCCGGGCAGATCCCCAGCACCTGGCTGACTCCGGCGATGCCCGGCTACGATCCGCCGGCCGGCCTGCCCACCGACCGCGCCGCGGCGCGCCGGCTGCTCGCCGAGGCCGGCTACGGACCGGGCGGTAAAACCATGCCGCGCATCGAGCTGCTCTACAACACCAGCGAAGCGCACAAACAGGTGGCCGAAGCGGTGGCGCGGCAGTGGGAGGACGCGCTGGGCGTGCGCGTCGAGCTGATCAACCGCGAGTGGAAGACCTACCTCGCCGACACCAGCGCGCTCAACTACCAGGTGGCGCGCGCCTCGTGGGTCGGCGACTACCTCGATCCCGACACCTTCATCGCGCTGTGGCGCGGCGGCGGCGGCAACAACCGCACCGGCTGGAGCAACCCGGCCTTCGACGCCAGTCTCGCTGCCGCCCAGGCCGAGGCCGACCCGCAGCGCCGCCCGGCGCTTTATCGCGAACTGGAACGCGTGCTGGTCGAGGACGAGTTCCCCTTCATGCCGATCTACATCTACGTCAACCAGGGCCTCCTGCGCGACGAGGTGCGCGGCTGGTTCGAGAATGTGCGGGATGAGCATCCGTGGTGGTGCATGTGGATCGAGCCGTGAAGCCAGTAGCCAGCGGCCAGCAGCCAGCGACCAGCGGCCAGCAGCCAGCGGCCAGCGACCAGCGGCCAGCGGCCAGCGCACGGGTCCGCGCATGAACTACCTGCTCAAGCGCCTGCTGCTCGCGCCGCTCGTCCTGCTGCTCATCGCGCTCGCCACCTTCGCCATGGTCCGTTCGGCCAAGGGCGGGCCGTTCGACGCCGAGCGCGAGATGGCCCCGGCGGTGAAGGCGGCGATGGCCGAGCGCATGGGCTTCGACCGCCCGCTGCCGGTGCAGTTCGTGCGCACGCTGGCCGGCGTGGCCGACGGCAGCCTGCCGACGCTGTCGCCCGGCCAGGATGTCGGCGAGGTGATCCGGCCGAAGTTCGGCGTCTCGCTGGTGCTCGGCGGCGCGGCCCTGCTGCTGGCCGTGATCGCGGGGCTCGGCCTCGCGCTCGCCGGGGCGATGCGGCCCGGATCGTGGCTCGACCGGCTCACCGCCAGCGCGGCGATGGCCGCCATCGCGGTGCCGGCCTTCGTCATCGGTCCGGTCCTGGCGCTGGTCTTCGGACTGCGCCTGGGCTGGCTGCCGTCGCTCGGCTGGGGCGACCTGATCCACCTGCTGCTGCCGATGGCGACCCTGGCCGCGGCGCCGGCGGCGCGCATCTCCCGCCTGGCGCGCAGCTCGCTGGCCGACGCGGCGCATGCCGACCACGT
>JALHRW010000166.1 GCA_022841245.1 Planctomycetota bacterium | reverse complement strand
CGCCAGCTCCTGCTCGCGGCGCTGGAGATCAGCGGCGGACAGGCGCTGCGTATCGGTGCACGTGGCCAACTGCAGCTGCGCCTTGGCCGCGTGCTGACGGGATCCATCCACACGCGCCAATTCGGCCTGCAGCTGCAGCGCCGACTCGGCGGCGGCGAGGCGTTGGCGCTGCGCCTCGGCCTGCTGCCAGGCGCTGGCAGCCGCGCTCGCTGCCAGCTGCCGCTGCGACTGGTCGTCCTGCAGTCGACGGCGCTCCCGCCACCAGGCCACCACGGCCTGGGCTGCCGACCAGGCGGCTTCCGCAGCGCTCGCGGTGATGATGCCGCTGGCGATCGCCGCCTCGATCGCGCCGCGCTCCTCTGGGGTCAACGGCTGCAGCCCGGCCAGCACCGTCTGATGCTGCTGCACCCGCTCCTGCGCGGCCTTGCTCTGCTCGAACGCCGCCGCCGACAGTTTGGCGTAGAGGTCCGTGCCGGTGAGCTTCTCCAGCAGCAGCGAACGGTCCTTGTCGTCCGCGGCGAGGAAGCGGGCGAAATCGAACTGCGCCAGCAGCATCACGCCGCGGAACTGGTCGAAGGTCAGGCGCACGTGCTGCTCGACCCAGGCCTTCACCTCCTTGGCGCCCGAAGCGGCGATCCCGCCATCGCCGGCGCGCGCGATCTGATGCGTCGGGGCCTGCACCGCGCCGTCGAGCTGCTTGCGGCTGCGATGCGCGGACCACGAAGCGATCCACTGGCTGCCGTCGTCGAGCGTGAAGACGACCTCGGCGCCGCCTTCGGTGGCGTCGCGCGAGAGCAGATGGTCGGTGTCGCGGGCCAGCCGCGGGGTGCAGCCGAAGATGGCCAGGCTGAGCCCGTCCAGCAGCGTGCTCTTGCCCGAGCCGGTCGGACCGGTGATGGCGACCAGGCCGGCGTGGCCGAGGATCGGGCCGGCGAAGTCGACCGCAGGCTGCACGCCATGCAGGCTGGCCAGCGAGGTGATGCGGATGCGGTCGATGCGCATGTCAACCGCCCTGGGCCTGGACGGTGGCCAGCAGTTCAGCGAACGAGCCGGCCAGGGCGGGCGGAGGATCGGCATTATAGAGATGCCGGTGCAGCAGGCGGAAGACCTCGGTCGGGGCGATGGCGTCGAGTTCCAGCGGCGTCCGACCCGCGCCTGGCGTGCCGGCGGCCGCACCGCCGCGCTGCAGCTGGGGAGCGACGCTGGTCCAGCCGCGGGCGCTGGCGGCTTCGGCCAGGATGCGGTTCAGGCCGGGCGTGGGCGTGGTGAGCTGGACGACCGCCTGCAGCCATGGCGTCGGCGCCCCGGGGAGCGGTTCCGGCAAGGCCCGGAGCTGCGCGAGGACTTCTTCCAGCGGACCACTCATCCGCTGGTAGCTGCGATACGGAACCAGCCGCACCAGTTCGCTGGAGGCGGGAGTTCGGTCAGCGGGAACCGTGGCCAGGACAACGGAACGCTCCAGCCCGGCTTCGTCGAATCCGGTCGGCAGCAACGCGCCGCTGTAGCGCCAATGCGCCCGCCCAGCGATCGGCTGCGGCTGGTGCAGATGCCCGAACGCGGCGTAGCTGCAACCATCGGCCAGGGTCGCAATGTCGGCCTTGCCCAGGTTGCCGACCTCGGCCAGCACCGGCGCTTCGGCACCGCCGACGCGGCCGCCGCTGGCGAAGGCGTGACCGACCGCGAGCCACGGCAGTCCGTCCGGGACGGCGGCGCGCACCTCGGCCCAGCGCCGGTGCAGGGCGCGCGCCAGGCGTTGCGGCCGGTCTTCGTCCACGTCGTCACCCGCCCGCAGCAGGTCGCCTTCGCGCAGGTACGGCACCAGGGCGCACCACGCGCGTTGAGCGCCTGCCCGATCGGGCACCGGCACCACGCACGACGCCGGATCCGCGTCGCGGGTCAGCAAACCGCGCACCTGGACCCGCCGGCTGGCCAGCAATTCGCGCGGGCCCTCCAGGCGCAGCCCGCTGTCGTGATTGCCGGCGATGGCGAGCACCGTGCCGACCCCGGCCTCTTCGATCAGGCGCTGCAACGTCCGGTACCAGCGGCGCTGCTCAGCGGCGCCGGGGTTGGCGGTGTCGAAGATATCCCCGGAGATCACCACTGCATCGACCGCTCGCTCGCGGGCCACGGCCACGATCTGGTCGAGGGCAAATTCCTCGTCGGCATCGCGGACGCGGTCGTGGAAGGAGGCGCCGAGGTGCCAGTCGCTGGTGTGCAGGATGATCATGGCCTGGCTGCCGTCAGCCACGACGATCCCGCTGCCGACCCTCCAGCCAAGATGAATCCCACGTACCCGCGATCAGCAATGCAGTGTGGCGCGGCATGGCTGGAGCCTCCGATGCCGAACGATCATCGATGACGGTCAGCTGCTGGATGCACCCGCAGCTGCACGTACGTCATCCAACCCGCTATTCCTCGTTCTTCTTCCAGACGGTCAGCCGGAGAACGCCCCAGGCGATCAGGGCACCACCAAAGACGGCGAGTGCGCCGCCGCTGTTCGTGCCCTTCAGGGCCAACTTGCCGGACAGCCCGCCAATGAGCATGACCAGGCCGATGATGATGTTGATCACGTGTGTCCCTTTCCGGAACGGAGTGCCGACCGAGCCTACGGCGAGCAGGTCGGATCAAGCGGCAATACCGTCCGGAAAACCAGACAGGGAGCGGCGCTTGCAGCCCCAGGCTCAGGCCGCCGCGCCGTCCCAAGGCCGCACTCTGCACGACAGCAGCACGGCGACGACAGCGGCGGCGCACGACAGCAGTCCAACTACGCCATAGCCCTGCAACGGAGCCTGGGCGTCGGACTGGTGGATGATCAGTCCGGCCAGCACCGCCGCCAAGCCCGAGGCCCCCGATTGCACCGCCGAGTTCAGGCTCATGAAGGCACCGCGGTGCGCCGGCGACACCGCCCCGGTGATCAACGCGGTGGCCGGGACATAGCGACCGCTACCGGCGACGATGAAAGCGGTGGTCACCAGCAGCACGACTGGCAGCGGCCAGGCGGGCAGGTTGGTGAGAGCGATGGTGGGGATGGTCGCGACCAGCGCACTGATAATGAATACGCGGCGTTTGCCGTGGCGGTCGGCGAGGCGTCCGATCCACGGCTGGGTCACCGCCGCCATCGCCCCACCAGCCAGGTAGACCAGAGCCAGGTCGCGCTCGCCCACGCCGGAATTGCGTGCCAGATAGGTTGCGATGAAGGGGATGACGAGGAAGGCCGCCAGGGCGAGCACGGCGCTGAGCGCCAGTGCCGGCCACAGCATCGGCTCGGCCAGCAGCATGCGCAGCCGCGCCAGCGGCGAGCGTTCGGTGGCGTCGAGATGGGCGCGCAGTGGCGGCAGCCAGGCCCACGCCAGCACCAGGATCAGCAGCGAGACCACGACGATGGCATGGAAGGCGGCATGCCAGCCCAGCCACGAGGCCAGCCAGATGCCGGCCGGGACGCCGAGGATCGAAGCCAGCGCGAAGGCCGACATCACCCGACCCATCGCCGCGCCGCGACGCTCGTACGGCACCAGATCGCCTACCGCCGCCAGCAGCAGCGCGCCGACCAGGCCGCCGCAGGCGCCGGCCGCGATCCGCGCCAGGACCAGGGCGTGGAAGCCGGGGGCGAGGGCGCAGGCCAGGGTCGCGACGATGAAGCCGGCGTAGAGCCACAGCAGGGCGCCGCGGCGCTCGAGGCGGTCGACGAAGAGGACGCCGATGATCGCAGCGATGGCGGCGCTGAAGGTGTAGGCCGACACCGCCACCGAGAAGCCGGTGGCGGTGATGCCGAAGACCCGCATCAGCTGCGGACCGAGCGGCATCATCACCACGAAGTCCATCATCAGGGTGAAGTTCACCGCCGTCAGCGCGAGGATGGCACGGCGCTCGCGACGGGCGGCATCCTCGGGGACTGGGGCGGTGGCGGGCACCGCGGCAGTGGATGGCGCGGGCCGAGGTGGGCAATGCGGTGAGATGGGGGATGGGCGGCGCCGATGCCTCCAGCCTGACGGCCTGGTCGAGGAGGGCCTCGACATCGTGCGTACCGCCGCCCGCTACGACGGCCGCCAACGCATCGCAGCCGGCGCGCCGGGAAGGTTTACCCATCCCCTTTCGTCCGTGCCGCGGCCCGGCGCATCGCCAGACGCATGCGGTCGGGTGAGCTGAACCCGCTGTCGCGCGCCGCCTCGCTGCGGGTGCGGCCGGCCGCGAGCAGGCTGCCGGCCAGCCACAGCCTGCTCTGTTCGAGCGCACGCTTCGGCGGCAGGCCGTAGCCGCTGGTGAACAAACGGTAGGCCTGGGCGCGCGACAGGCCGCTGGCGGCAAGCACCTGCGCCACGGTGACGCCGCGGTGCAGACCCGACCACAGACGGTCGACCATGCGACGCAGGCCGGGGTGGGCGAAGGCGAGGTCGGTCACCGACTCGGCGAGCACCTGCGCGACCAGTTCGCCGAACAGGCGATGGCGCTCCGCCGGAGCGGCCTCGGCCAGCGCCGCCTCCATGAGATTGCGGCTCGGCTGGCCGGGCAGACGGCCCGACCAGCCGCGGGCGGTCTCGCGCAGCAGGACGTCCGAGCAGGTCGGCAGGAAGCCTTGGGCGAAGACCAGCGCACCCGGACGCAGCGCCTCGTGCTGATGCCACACGCCGCCGGCGATGAGCAGGGCCTCGCCCGGTTGCAGGTCGAGGCTCACCTCTCGCCGACGCACCCGCACCACGCCAGCCAAGCACGTGACGGCGGTGGGCGTCGCGTGCAGTCCACCCATGCCGCCGTCCGGCAGCGGATCGAAGCCGGTCCAACGGTGCACCGTGCCGAGCCGGCCGGGCAATTCATCGAGCAGGCGCCACCAGCGCCGCTGGGTCGGGTCCATATCCGTCATTCTGTCTCATATTGGCAAGATGGAACGACGAGGTCTCGACTGCACCAGGCGAGACGCGCGCCGCCGACAGGCATGCTCGCCGACATGGATCTCCACCTCTACCCCACCCCCCGATCCGTGCAGACCGTCGCTGGCACCGCCGCCGTGCCGGCGCAGCTGACCGTCTCAGGCGCTCCGACCGGCATGCTCGCGACCATCAGCGGACTGAGCGCGCGCGAGGATGCCGCCGGCTGGATCCGCCTGGCGCTCGGCGAGCCACGCGAGGCCGGCCCGGAGGCCTACCGCCTGACGGTCGCCGCCGACGGCGTGCGCATCCTGGCACGCACCGCCACCGGCCTGCGCTGGGGCTTGGCCACGCTGGTGCAGCTGCTGCGCGCCAGCCCTGGCAGCCTGCCCTGCCTGGTGATCGAGGACGCCCCGGCCTTCACCGAGCGCGGCTTCATGCTCGACATCGCGCGCGACCGCGTGCCGACCATGGCGACGTTGTTCGATCTGGTCGACCGCATGTCGTCGCTCAAGCAGAACCACCTGCAGCTCTACAACGAACACGCCTTCGCCTACGTCGGCCACGAGGTGGTGTGGCGCGCGGCTGATCCCGTCACTCCGGCCGAGATGAAGCAGCTCGACGCCTACGCCGCCGCCCGCGGCGTCGTTCTCACCGCCAACCAGAACAGCTTCGGCCATTTCGAGCGCTGGCTGCGCCACCCCACGTACGCGCCGCTCGGCGAGATCGCCGGGCCGTGGCTGTTCCCCGCGTGGGGCCATGTGTGGATGGAGCCGAACACGCTCTGCCCGCTCGATCCGGGCAGCATCGCCCTGGTCGAAGACCTCTTCCACCAGCTCTTCCCATGCTGCTCGGGGGCGTACGCCAACATCGGCGGCGACGAGCCGCTCGATCTCGGCGCAGGCCGCAGCAGCGCCGCCTGCGAGGCCAAGGGCCGCGGACGGGTATTCAGCGAATATCTCGGCCAGGTGCTGCGCGCTGCGCAACGCGCCGGCAAACGGCCGCAGTTCTGGTGCGATCCGCACCCCAATGAGGACGGCAGCCTGCCCAAGGATCTCACCGTGCTGGTGTGGGGATACGACCAGGACCAGGACTTCGCCAACCGCCTGCAGGCGCATGGCGCCGTCGGCCGCGAGCTGTGGGTCGCCCCCGGCACCAACAACTGGGGCAGCTACACCAGCCGAACCGCCGCGCGCCGCGGCAACCTGGCGCGGGCCGCCACCCAGGGCGCCGCCGCCCATGCTGTCGGCTACCTCAACACCGAATGGGGTGACAATGGCCACCGCCAGCAGTGGCCGCTGGCGCTCTTCGGCATGGCCGACGGCGCCCAGGCGGCGTGGAGCGGCAGCGGCGTCTTCGACGATGCCGCCGCTGGCCTGCACGTCTTCGGTTCAGCCGAGCTGGGCCGCTGGCTGGCCGCACTCGGCCGCGGCGATGACCCCATCCCCAACCGCGGCTCGCCGTCATTCTTCGATGGCAACCTTGCGTGGGGCAATGACGCCGATCCCGCCCAGATGCCCGCCTGGCGGCAGATCGCCGCCACCTTCGCCGCGCTGGAGGCGTCGTTGCCCGCGGTCGGCGGCCTGATCGAGGAGGAGTGCCGCCTCGCCGTCGCCACCGCCCGCTATGTCGCCGACCGTGCGGTGGCGCGCCGCGAAGGCGCCGACATCACGGTCCGCCGCGCCTTCCAGCAGCGCCTGACGCCGCTGTGCGCGACCTACCGCCGGCTGTGGCTGGCGCGCAGCCGTTATGGCGGGCTGGAGGACAGCTACGTCAAGCTGAAGGCGCTCGCCGGCTGAGCTGGGTCGGAGATCTCTGGGCTCAGTCCTGGCCGACGTAAGCGAGCAGACCGGCCGCGTCGACCCGGCGCCGCCGGCCGTTGAGCACCATGTTGGCGCCGACCGTGGCGCAGCCGATGGCCATGCCGACCAGGGAACCGCCGAACAGCCACATCTCCTCGCGCAGGGCGTGCATGCCCAGCCCGGCCAGCGGCAGAGCGACCAGCACCAGCCCGATGCCAGCGACGAAACCGCCGTAGCTGCCGACACTGATCTCGCAGCCCTGCTTGGGCAAGCGGTTGACCAGGCAGGCGAGGAACCAGCGAAAGGCATCGAGCTGATTGATCGGCATCTTGCCGAAGCCGCAGGCGGTCATGCTGCTGACCGCATGCACCGTGCCGTCGGTCGCGATGATCTCGGCGCGCATGATGCTCGCCATCGGCGTCGCCGGCATCAAGCCGACCGCCATGAGCACGAAGCGGTAGGGCGAGAAGCGGCCGAGCAGGCCGCCGACATGGCTGCGATTGATGCGTAGGGCGCGGACCCGCTCGTAAGGCAGCTGCGCGTCTCCGACGGTGAGGAACGCCCGGTCGATGCCGTAGCGTTTGCCGCCGAAGTCGAAGTTCGAGCCGCGACGCTGATAGTCGACCGCCATGATCATCGCGCCTTCGCCCAGGCTGGCGTCGGACCGGGGCCCACGGCGCAGCAGTTGGCGCAGGCGATCGAACATGGCGGGCATGGCTGGACGTTGCCGTCGCCCCCCGACCCTGCAACGTCCATGCATGTCCGCCCGAACCCACGCTGACGCCATCATCGCCTGGCTCGGCTCCCGCAGTCTGGCCCAGGCGCAAGCCGCCTTCGCCGCCGCCGCGCCGGAGCTGCTCGCGCATGCCGACGCGCTCGCCGACGCCGCCGACAGCGACGATGAAGCGGTGCGCGGCGACGGGCTCGGCGCCCTGTTCGGCGGCCTGGTCGAGCCGCTCAACGACGGCTTCACCCCGGCCGGCCGCTGGCTGTACCATCGCCTCTTCGGCCGCATCACCTGGCGGGTGTGCAGCCGCGTGCCCGAGCTGGCCGCGCGCCTGCGCAGCTTCGCCGTCACCGATGAGGCCGCCCTGCTGGCGCACCACGCCCGCGTGCGCGACGGCCGCGACCCGCTGCCGGCGCAGGTCGCCAAGGTGGTGATCCCCTCGCGCGTGACGCTGGGCGCCGACGTGCTGCTGACCACCGTGCTGCTGCAGCGGTTGCGCGCGCGCTATGCGCAGGCCGAGCTGATCGTGCTCGGCGATGGCAAGCTCGCCGGACTGATCGGCGGCTTCGCCGGCGTGCGCGTGAAGAGCCTGTCCTACGCCCGGCGCGGCCCGCTGCGCGAGCGCCTGGCCAGCTGGCTGCTGCTGGCCGACGCCGTCGCCGAAGAGCGGCCGGACCTGGTGGTGGCGCCGGATTCGCGTCTCGACCAGCTCGGCATCCTGCCGGTGATCGCGGCTCCAGCGTACCGCCTGTGGGAGAACGTGCGGCCTGAAGACGCTGCGCCGCAGAGTCTGGCGACGCAACTCGACGACTGGTGCGGCGCGTTGCTCGGCGGGCCGCCGTGCCTGCCGCGCCTCGCCTTCGATGCGGAGCGCACTGCGCTGGCGAGCCGCTTCCGTGCCGCCTTCGGCAGCGCACCGATCTGCGCGGTGAAGCTCGACCATGGCGGCAACCCGGCCAAGGCCCTGCCGCGCGAGGGCGAACTGCACCTGCTGCGCGGACTGCGCGCCAAGGGCTGGCGCGTGCTGCTCGACCGCGGTTTCGGCGAGGCGGAGTTGAAGAACAGCGACGGACTGGTCGACGCTCTCGGCTGGCGCGTCACCGACCTCGACGACAGCGGCAAGGGACTGGGCCGCGGCGTCGCCGCGTTGGCGCGCGATGAGCTGGCCGCCGCTGAGATCATCCGCTTCCACGGCTCGATCGGCGGTTGGGCCGCGGCGCTGGCGGCCTGCGGGCATGCCGTGGCCTACGACTCGGTCGGCCACCATCTGGCGGCCGCGCTGGCGGTGCCGGTGTCGATCGCCTTCACCGGCTGGAGCGATCCCGGATTTCCGGTGGCGTGGCAGCCGCGGGGGAGCGGGAAGGTGCATCTGGTGGCGATCCCGACCGCCGAGAAGGCTGAGGCGCGCTGGTGGGATGCCGTGCTGGCGACGGTGCCACAGGGATAGGAAGGCAGCTGGAAGCTGGAACGAATGCAGCCAGCGGCCAGCGGCCAGCGGCCAGCGGCCAGCGGCCAGCGGCCAGCAGCCAGCAGCCAGCGGCCAGCGGCCAGCGCGGGCAGCCTTGACGGCGAGCACGGATGGTACGGCAGGCGAAACAAGGAGCCGAAAGCCGATTCAGTCATGCGCTTGCAGGCAATGACGGTTACCGGCCACTCGCTATTGGTCGCTGGTCGCTGGCCGCTGGCCGCTGGCCGCTGGCCGCTGGCCGCTGGCTCGCAAGCGCGGAATGGGACTACCCCAACTGCTTCAATATCTCCGCCTTCACCGCATTCGGCTCAGCCTTGCCGCCGCTCAGCTTCATCGTCGCGCCGACCAGGCGGCCGATGGCCTTCTCGTTGCCGCCCTTGATGTCGGCAACGGCCTTGGGCTCGGCGGCGATGACCTGGGCGACCCAGCCGGCCAGGGCGCCGGCGTCTTGCACCTGGATCATGCCGCGCTTGGTGAAGTAGGCCTCGGGTGCTTCGCCCGATGCCAGCAGCGCGCCGAATTCGCCCTTGGCGACGACGCGCGCGACCTTGCCGCCATCGACCAGGGCGATGACCGCCGCCATGGTCGCCAGCGGCGCGACCTCGGTCAGGGGCTTGCCCGTCTCATTGGCCAGACGGATCGCTTCTTCGCGCGTCCAGTTGGCGGCCAGGCGCGGCTTGGCGCCGAGGCCGATCAGCGCCTCGACGTAGTCGGCGGTGGTCCGCTCCATGGTCAGTTCGTAGGCGGCAGCCGGCTCGATGGCGAAGGCGGTGGTGAAGCGGCTCTGGCGCACGCGCGGCAGCTCGGGCATCTGCGCACCGATCTCGGCCACGCGGGCGGCGGGCAGGTGCAGCGGCGGCAGGTCGGGATCGGGGAAGTAGCGGTAGTCGGCCGCGTCCTCCTTGCTGCGCATGATGCGGGTGCACTTGGCGTCGGGATCCCACAGCGCGGTGGTCTGCACGATCTCGGCGGCGCGGCCGGCGCGGCACAAACCGGTCTGGCGCCCGATCTCGTAGGTGATCGCCGCCTCGACGTTGCGGAACGAGTTGAGATTCTTGATCTCGACCCGGGTGCCCAGCTTCTGCTGGCCGACCGGACGCACGCTGACGTTGGCATCGCAGCGCAGGGTGCCTTCCTGCATCTCGCAGTCGGACACGCCGACCCAGCGCAGCGTACGACGCAGCTCGGTGAGGAAGGCGAAGGCTTCGGCCGCGCTGTGGATCTCAGGCAGCGAGACGATTTCGACCAGCGGCACGCCGGCGCGGTTGAGGTCGACCTCGGAATACGGGCCGCGCTCCTGGTGCACCAGCTTGCCGGCGTCCTCCTCCATATGGATGCGGATCAGGCCGATGTCGCGGTGGCTGCCATCGGCCAGCTCGGCGCGCACGGAACCGCCCAGGCAATACGGCTCGTCGTACTGGCTGATCTGGTAGCCCTTGGGCAGGTCAGGGTAGAAGTAGTGTTTGCGATCGAACTTCGAATGCTCCTGCACCCGGCAGCCGAGAGCGAGGGCCGCGCGCACCGCCAGCTCGACCGCCTTGGCGTTGATCACCGGCAGCGCGCCGGGCAGGCCGAGCACGGTCGGATCGATCATGGTGTTGGGCGCCTCGCCGAAGCTGTTGCCGGCGCCGCTGAACATCTTGGTCACCGTCTTCAGCTGGCAGTGGACCTCCAGGCCGATCACCGCTTCGTATTCCGTGCTCATGGCGCGGGAGGGTATGGCCCCGGTCAGCGACTCCAGCGCGCTCGGGGCGACCTGAGGCCAGACCAGCGACCAGCGACCAGCGACCAGCGACCAGCGACCAGCGACCAGCGACCAGCGACCAGCGACCAGCGACCAGCGACCAGCGACCAGCGACCAGCGACCAGCGACCAGCGACCAGC
>JALHRW010000165.1 GCA_022841245.1 Planctomycetota bacterium | reverse complement strand
CCGAGCGCAGCCAGGCCCTTCGCCGCCTCCGCAGCCAGCGCCTGCTGGCGCGCGCCGGTGAGCTTTAGCGCGCCCGTCGCGGCTGTCAGCTTCCGCGCCGCCTCATCGAGGCGCACGGCGGCGGTCTTCGCCGTCTCGGCGAGGTAATAGCGGTTGGCTGACGCGGCGTAGAGGGCACGGGCCTCGCCGGCCAGGGCCAGGACCTCACTGCACAGTTTGGGCGTCGGGTATTCCGCCCGTCGCCACGCGCCGTCCTGCAGACGCCAGGTCAGCAACGCGCCGGTGGTCGACTGCCCGCCGCTGCCACCGAACCACAGCCACTCGTTGCGGCGCTCGTCCTTGACGCAGGCGCCCCACTTGGCGGACGGCGTACCAGGCCCGACCGGGCCGGCGATCCAGGGCGCAGGCGGGGGAGCCGCTTCGCCGGCGGAGGCGCTCGTCAGGCAGGCGAACATCGCTGCCAGGAGAAGCAGGCGATGGACGGATGGTCGACGCGGGTAGATCACAAGATCTATTTCTGATATTATTGTGATAAATACAATAGCGCAAGCAGGGCAGAGCCAGAAGCGTATCACACTATATAAGCGCATTTATTGGCAATGCATTGGCTTCAAACGATATCAGTTATCAATCAGTGCTATGAGCGCTGAGCCCACCCGGATGAGTTCGCGCAAGGCCACGGCCTTGGCCGGGCAACTGCGCCGACAGGTCGCTGGCCTCACCGCCGGCGACCTCCTGCCCAGCGAGCGCGCCCTGGCCGGCCAGCATGGCCTGAGCATCGGCACGGTGCGCCGGGCACTGCGCGTGCTGGTCGCCGATGGCCTGCTGCGCATCGAAGGCCGGCGCGGCTATCGCGTGCTGGCCCATCCCGCCGCGGCGCCGCGCGGCTCGCTGGCCTTCGTCTCCTGCGCCCGGCCCTGGCCTGGCCTGGCGCAGTTCCGCGGCAGCCTGCTCGAGTCGCTGCAGGAGGCGGTAGGCAGGCGCGGCTGGTCGCTGCTGGCGCTGAAGAGCGAGCCGGCGCTGGCCGGCGAGGCGGCGCGGCATCTCGCCGAGGTGCGCGCCAGCGGCGTCATCATCGACACCGCCAATCCGGCCGTGCTCGGCGAGTTCCAGCGCCTCGGCCTGCCCGTGGTGGTGGTCGACGGTTGGAGCCTGGACTGCGAGCACGACATGGTGGTGCAGGACGGTTTCGCCGGCGGCATCCTCGCGGCCTCGTGGCTGGTGCAGCGCGGCCACCGCCGCGTCGGCTACCTCGGCCTCGATCCGCGCGACGCCAGCTTGCAGATCAGCGAGCGCCTGGCCGGGGCCGGGGTCGGCCTCGTCCGTCACGGGCTGATGCTGGCGCAGGCTGACACGATCCTGGTCGCGGAAGGCGACGTCGAGGAGGCGCTGCGCCGGACCCGCCAGCTGCTGGCGCGCCCAGACCGCCCGACGGCGATGCTCGCGCCGTGGCAGTATCTCGGCTTGGCGGTGGCGCAGGTCGCCAAGGAGCTCGGCCTGGTGCTCGGTCGCGATCTCGATCTGGTCGGCTGGTCGGTCAGCCAGGGCCCCGGCGCCGAGACCCTCATGCGGCTCTCCGGCCTGGGCGACGCGGCAGCGGTGACCTGGGATCCAGCCGAGCTGGCCGAGCTGAGCGTGCTGCGCCTGCTGCAGCGCCGCGAACAGCCGCAACTGCCGGTGTCGCTGACCCGCGTGCCGGTGCGGCTGTGGGCGCCGCGCTCGCTGGAGCTGAGTCACGACGGCCACCCTGGGTGAGTGCACTCCTCGCACCAACGACAATATAATGACAAATTGGACATAAGGGATAAAGTCCAACAATGCGATCGAAGCAGGTCAAGTACAAGCGGGTGCGCGAGGACATGCGCAAGCAGATCCTCAATGGGCACTACCCGCCTGGGGCCCAGTTGCCTTCAGAGGATGAATTCGTCCACAGCCTTGGGGTCAGCAAGATCACCCTGGTCAGGGCCCTCAACGATCTGGCCCGCGACGGCCTGATCGTGCGCCGGCATGGTCGCGGCTCCTTCGTCGTCGATCCGACCAGCCGGCCATTGGTGCCCGGCCGCAATCTGCGCCTCGGATTGCTGGTCAGCCATTCGGTCGGCATGAACTACCAGCACATGCAGGCCTGGGAGCACGACATCCTCAACGCCACGCTGCGGGAATGGGGCATGACGCAGATACCGGTGGAGTTTCACCAGAGCGAGACCGGCACCTGGGCCGAGTGGCAGGCCGAACTGAAGGGCTGCACCGTGCAGGTGATCGGCGAATCCATGACGGTGCGCCACAAGCATCCGTCGATCGAGCAGATCAAGGCGGCCCGCCTGGACGGGATCCTCACCCTGGGCATCACCAATGATGCCTGGTTGAAGGAGTTGATCGCGCTGCGCATCCCGGTCGTCCTGCTCGACTTCTCCTACCATGTCCTGGATGTCCGTGCCGACGTGGTCTACTTCGATCCGTTCCCGGGCTATCAGGCGGCCGTGCGAGCGCTGATCGCCCGGGGCATGCGCCGCATCCACTTCGTCGGCGGACTCCGCCACCGCGCCTACGCCGAAGCGGCGGACATGCGCAAGGACCCCGACTGGGGCATCCCCGACAAGGCCCTCCCGGATCCGGAATCGGTATACCGCAAGGCGGCCTGGCGCATCGAAATGGAGGCCGCCGGCCTGCCCTGCGATGCCAGCCAGACGCATGCGAGCTGGAATTCACTGGGCGAGGCGCACCTGCAGCAGCTGGCGCGCCAACTCGCCGAGCTGCCGCCCGAGCAGCGTCCGCAGGCGGTGGTCTGCCACGGCCTGCCCCAAGCCGAGGAGTTCCTGCTCGAGTTCAAGCAACGCGGCATCCCGCTGCAGGCGGCCGGGGCGACCTCGGGCTACCACCAGCATCTCGGCTGGCCGATCTTCGGCGATTACCAGCAGATGGGCCGGATCGGCGCCAGGCTCCTGCTGCAGCGCGTCACCGATCCCGCCGACGCCTTCCTGCGCATCGGCGTCCCGCTGGTGCTGCCGGAATACCTCGTCGTCCCGTCCGAACAGCCGGGGCGCTGAGACGCGCACGGCCACGCCGTGGGACAGCGCGGCTCAGGGACGGTTTCAGCGCTCGCGCTTGTGCCGGTAGACCCACACGGTGCCGTTGTCCCCACCGTCACTGGCCACATAGACGAGGTGCGCGTTGACATCCGGGGAGTAGAATCCGTGGTAGGAGGGATAGCTGACGCCGGGAAATGCCGCTGGCATCGCGATCTTGGGCGTCCACTCGCCGGACTCCGGATTCCACGCCGCGACATGCTCCTTGCCGCAGAAGATCACCACCCGGTCGGCTACCATGTCGTAGTTCAACACTCCCACATTCGTCGATGGCAGCTCCAACGCATCGCCCTTGTTCGGCGGATTCGACCAGGAGTCGGTCGCGACATCGTAGATGTAGACATGCCCCTCGTTGGCTGTCGGCTTCCCACCGGTTGAGAGATAAATGCGGTGGCGCTTGCTGTCATAGCAGGCGCCATAGTCGCCACCCCCGGGCGCCCCCTTGGGCTTCTTCGTCACCTTCCACTGGCCGGTGGCCGGGTCGCCGATCTGCTGGCCCTGATCGCTGCTATAGGCCCAGATGGCCTTGCGGGTGGGGAGATAAAAGGTGACCTCGCCGCGGGCGCCACCACCGCGTGCAGGCTTCGTGCCGACCGGACGTGCGAACCTGCCGGAGATGGTGTCGAAATATAGCGGCTGGTGCGCCACCTTGTCGGGCTTCCCCTTGATGAACTCAAGCCCGCTGGTGTACCACGCGGCCTTGGCACTCCACCAGTCCGGGTCGATGCCCCCGGTAGCGCAGCCATTGTAGATCCAGCGGTGGCTGTCGGGGTCGTAGGTGTGGGTCTGGCCGCTGTGGCTGCGGGCTGCCAGCGGGACCACATGGCCGTCCTGGTCGCAGAGCTGGCCATCATCGTTGACCTTGAGCCGGCCCGCCTTGCAGTCCTCGCCGAAGGTCCGGGTGTCGACCCCGGGGAAGATGGCGATCCAGGCGTGGGCGTTGAGGTTGTAGAAGAAGATGTCGTCGTAGTGACCATCCGGCTTGATGAAGGCGTGGGGCCCAGCACCACACAGGAAGGCCCCCCGATACTCCGGGGCATAGGCCATCTTGTGGCTCCAGCTCCGGCCGCGACCCTGGCCCCACTTCGGGTCGGGGGCGGGTTTGCCGAGGTTGAGCCACTCACCCTCGCCCAGGGCGGTGATCTTCTGCAGGTGCGGACCGGGCGCCGAGGGGAGCCCGGCCAGAGGCCCGGCCGGTTTCCTGGCCGGCGATTCTGCCGCCAGGGCGCTTGGCGACAGAAGGGCCAGGATGGCGCACGCGACCATCGCCGGCAGGCATGGCGAAACCACGAGTGAAACCCTCACATCAACGGCCTTTCTGGGGATCGGCAGGCTTGTCAGTCGCTGGTTCGGCCAGGACGGCCGCGAGGGGACGTGCACCCAGGCTGGCCCGATCCACCCGCAGCACATTGAGCGCGCCCTGGCCGCGCAGAGCGCAGCGCACGCCCCAGGCGAGATCGCGCTGCGCGTCGTAGACCAGGCCGAGATCCACCGACGAGCCGGGCTTGCCGTCGTTGAAGAACTCCGCACCGGGCACTTCCGCCGCCAGCCAGGCGTTGGCCGCGCAGTCGTAGAACGGCACCAGGGTCTTGCCGCCAGCGAGCAGGAAGCCGTACATCACCAGGTCCGCCTTGGCCAGGTACACCGCCTCGCGGGCGAAGCGCTTGCCGCGCAGCAGCTCCTGGCCGGTGGGATCGAGCTTGCGCACCGTGCCGCTGGCCGCCTCCCAGGCCCAGACCTGGCCGAAGGCTTCGTCCTTGCCGCCCGAGGTGGTGAAGAGCAGGCGCTGGCGCTTGCCGTCCCAGGCCAGCGTCGAACCATCGCAGAGCACTGCCGGCAACGCTTCGCCCTGCACGGGCAGCGGGCTCCACTTCTGGTCGCGGCCGATGCGCCACAGCCCGCACACGCCGGGTTTGTTCCGGGAGACCTGGGTCCAGCAGACCACGCCCTGCGGGGTCAGGCAGAGGTAGTTGATGTACTTGCTCGGATCGAAGGGCAGGCCGCCCTGCTTCTCGGCGAAGGGCCAGGTGCGGGTCACCGGATCGTAGAGCACCGTCCGCTCGCCCTTGATGTAGACCACGCGCTGCAGCTGCGGATCGTATTCGTAGGCCTGGTAGTTGTGGTTTCCCCAGGGCGCGCCGTTGAAGGCCCACTGGCCAGGGCCGTTGAGATCGTAGTTGTATTCCAGCGCGAATGCCGGCCGGCAGGCGATGCTCCAGCGTCCGGTCTTGATGTCGTAGTGCGCCATGTCGTTGCCGAAGTAGGAGCTGTGCCCGCCGCCCATGTGCAGCAGCTGGTCGCGATCGGGATCGAGCGTCACCGTGCTCCAGCCGCCGCCCATGCGGTTCTCCGGCCACTTCGGGCAGGCCAGGGCCTGCCAGCGGTTGGGCGGCAGGCCTGCCAGCACCGCCGCGGTGGCGGCCGGATCGGCGGGTGGCACATCGCGCTCGTACCAGGCCGGATCGAACGAGCCTTCGCGGAAGCCGAGCGTTCCGGGCGCGACCCCGAAGCTGGCGGTGGCCGTAGCATCCGTGATCGAGCAGTCCAGCCGCGCCAGCCAGGCGCTGTGGCTGCTGCGCTTGTCCACGCCGGCGCCGAGCAGCAGCACGGTGTCATCGTCGGCGGCGGCCGCGGCCGCGGCCTCGTTCGGCACCTGCGGCGGGGCACCCTGCTCGAGGCGTTGCACCAGGCCCCACACGTCCTTCGCCACATCGTAGGTCCAGACCTCGAAGGGCAGCGGCTGGTAGAGCATCGCGCAGTAGCCGGTGGAGGACGAGTAGCCCTTGCCGCCGATCAGGGCGAGGCGGCCGCTCTTGGGCAGGCGGACCAGGGCATGGCCGAAGCGCGGCGACGGGCTCTTTGCCGGCTTGCGCTCCTCCCAGGTCCGCGTCCGGGTGTCGTAGAGCCAGGTGTCGGCCTGCAGCTGGTCGAGGCGGTCGCCGCCGAAGAGCAGGATCTTCCCGCTCGCCGGGTCGAAGACCATCGGCGACAGGGCGCGCGGTGGCGGTTCGACGGCGAGCTTGAGCTTGCGCCAGGTGCTGCCCGAAAGCACCCAGGTGCCAGGCGAGCCGTCGGCGCTGTCGGTGAGGCCGCAGCCGCCGAACAGCACGATCTCCTTGTTCACCGGATCGGCGCACATCGCCGACCAGCTGAGGCCGCCGCGTCCACCGACCTCGGGCATGGGTCCGGGCGGGGCCTTGAGATCCTCCCAGGTGCGGGTCTTCGCATCGTAGGCCACGGTTCGGCCGCAGAACAGCGCGTAGACCCGGCCATCCCAGGGCGCGTAGGCGTACTGGTACCACATGTAGGTGTGCCGGCGGTTGGGGCGCACCAGCCCTTCGAGATCCTGCATCTCGAAATAGGGCGTCTTGAATTCCACGTCCCTGACCATGCCGGTCTCGCCACCGCGCGCCGCAGCGGCCGCGGGCAGTTCGTTGCGCCACTGCCGCTCGGCCGGATCCAGGCTCATGACGTCGTAGGGCCGCTCGCCCTTGAACTGGTGGTTCACCGAGCCGCTGAAGAACACGAAGCGCTTGAGCTCGGGTGAATAGACCACGCCGGGCGAGAAGCCAGGACCGAGCTGGCTGTTGTCGAGCATGGTCCAGGCGTTGGCCGCCGTTCCTGCTGCCGGTTCGTTGGACTCGGCGGCGAGCAGTGCCGGCAGCATCAGGCAACTCAAGGCGAAGATGGCGCAGGAGTGCATGAATGAGTCTCCGTTGAGGTTGTGATCACGGATTGGAAGCATGGTCAGGCCTAGTCCGCACTGGTGAAGGACAGAACGACCGCCTCGTTCATCTTCCACTTCGTTGTGAACGAACTGCCGGCCGGCAGGCTGGCGCCCGAGCGCTCGTCCTTCACCCCGGCGAGCGGCTTGGCGAACTTCAGGGTGATTTCGATCTCGTCGCTCTTCAGGCCCACCGAGTTGCCGCCACCTTCCGAGTTGACGCTGACCTCGGGATTGCTGACCACGAAGATGATGGTGCGGCCGTTCTTCTTCCAGTAGGTGATCTCGTAGCCGAACTCCTTGGCGCCAGCACCCTCGATCTCGACCCAGCGCCGCTTGCCGGCGTCGTGGATCGGCTTGAGGAAGACCTCGCGGCTCTTGGCGGCTTCGAAGCCGGCCTGGCGGTGCGCCAGATAGGAGATCGGCGAGAGGTTCATCAGCACCGCCTTGCCGCTGCCGAAGCTGTTGACCTTGCGCACCGCCATGCTGCGGACCGCCTTGTTGAAGCCGGACTCCTGCAGGCAGGCGTTCTGGGAGAGGTACTCCTCGTACCTCTTGTAGGAGAAATGCGCGTCCTGGTCGACCTCGACCCAGAGGTCGGCGCGACCTTGGTAGAGGTCTGCAGCCTTGGTGCCCGGATCGTGCTTGACGCCGAACAGGTCATCGAGCGCGCCGCCGCCCGGCCGGCCCTTGCCGTGCTGGTCGAAGACGCCAGGCAGGAAGTCGGCGACCACCGTGCCGCCAGCCCGGCAAAACTCGCGGATCCGCGCTGCTTCGGCATCGGAGAGGCAGTAGACGGCGGAGAGGACCAGCACCTTGGCATGCTTCGGGATGCCCTGCTGCAGCAAGTCGACGTAGCTGATGAAATCCGGCTGGAAGCCGGAATCGCGCAGCATCGCCACCCAGGCCTGCTTGGCCAGGTGGTACGTGCCGATCCTGCTGTCGCTGTTGCGGTTGGGCCAGGTGCCACCGTGCGCCTGCGCATCCATGATCCAGCCGGCCTGGATGCTGGGGTGGCTGTAGTAGAGCAGGATGCCGTCCTTCACCGCTTCGGCCTGGGCCTGCAACGGTCCGAGCTTGCCGCCGATCTCCAGCAGGGCGGGCGAGATCTCCTGGTGGAAGGGCTTGGGCGTCTTGCCGTCGAACCAGTTCTGGACCCAGCCGATGTGCCCGCGGTTGCCGTGCGCCAGCCCGACGAAGAACTGCCAGATGGTGTCCTTGGTGTTCTGATGGAACTGCGTCGAGACGATGGGGATGTGGTTGGGGTTGAAGGCCTGCAGCATGCACTGCTCGTCGGGCCCCCAGTAGGCCTCGAGATACTGCACTTTGCGCATCAGCTTGGCGTAGTCGTAGCCGCCGAAGGCGTTCGGTGATTGGCCGCCGACATAGCCGACCGGCGTCTCGGGGTCGATGCGGTTGGCGTGCTCGACCAGCCCGCCGAGGAAATTGTTCCACCACGAGTCGTTGAACGACCATTGATCCATCAGCTGGCTGGCGTCGAAGCTGCCCAAGGTGAATCCGGGGAGCTTCGGCCGGACGTCGTTGTAGCCAATCCAACCTGGATTGGCCGGAACCTTGCCAGTGCCGTACTTCTCCTGCAGCCAGGCGCGGTAGTTGGCATCGTCGGTGATCCGCCACATGCACGGCTTCACGAATGAGCCCCAGCTGATCTCGTCGTCCAGCGCGTAGGCGGCGCGCATCGGCGAGGCCTTCACCTTGGCGATGTTCGCGCTGATGATCTCCTCCAGCTTGCTGCGCAACGCATCGTCGAGCATCACCGGCCGGGTCGCCGCCATCGTGTTTCTGTTCTTCAGGTGGAGGTCGCCCTTGCCGGCAAGATGGTCGACGTAGAAGCGCAGCTTGAACTTGTCGAACCAGGCGAGGTTGCGCGGATTGCCGTGGTCGGTGAAGCCGCCATTGTAGCCTGTCTTCTGGCAGAACTCACCGGCCGCGTCGTCATAGCCGATCGTCCATTGGTAGTACCACGGCATGTACACCCAGCTGGGATAGGCCTTGTAGCCCATGGCCTTGTCCTGCTTCACCGGCTTGAAGTCCCGGCTCGTCTTCACGTAGGCCTCGTACGGATCATCGGCGGCGGACATACCGGAGCACAGGGCGAGGCCGAGCAGGCCGGCGACCAGGGTCTGCAGACGCGGAGCAGAGCGGACAGGATGGAGCATAAGGTAGGGTCCAGGATCAAGGGATGGGCCGCGCCCAGGATGTGCGTGCCGTGCCGCGCGCCGGCTGCAGCAGGGCCAGCGCGCGTTTGGCCTGGCCGGTCTCGTAGGCCTCCAGCTTCAGCGCCCCGAGTTCGGCGATCAGCGTATCGAGATCGGTCACCAGCGCCGTCACCAGCGGCACGGCCTCGGTCTTCAGGCGCACCGTCTCCGCGGCGGCGGCCAGGCCGCCATCCTGCGGCTCGGGACATTCCGCGCCCCACAGGATAGGAGCCTTCAGGTCGAGGAACGGCGGCCGCGAGGTGGCCTCGCCGGCCCCGGCCGCGCTGATGGCTACGAGCAGTAGCATTGTTGTTATATTGTGTATTGGCATATGCTATAACTCATTACATTAACGCCTTGACCCTCGTGCTGTGACGTTGTCGATACGATCAAAGCTGCGCCGGCGCCTAGTTTGTAAGTTGCCACTATGCAGTATATTACGTGAACACTAGGCATGCTCGGGCTGCACATGCAAGAAATATGACTTTGTTTCAGTTCCCTGCGCCAGCCGACCCTCAACTGGTCGGTTGTAGCGATGCTTCGCAGGCGCGGAGTTCCTGGGTGCAGTCGTCCATGCGGATGCGGGCCAGGCGCAAGCGCAGGACGCGATCAATCGCGTCGAGCAGATCGGCGGCCAGGGCCACGCCGCTGGCTGCGACGCAGTCGTCCAACTGCTCGGCCCGTGTGGCTCCGATGAGGGCACTGGCGACGACCGGCTCGCGCAGGATCCAGGCCAATGCCAGCTGCGTCGTGGTCAGCCCGGCCTGCGCCGCCAGCGGGCGCAGGTCGTCCATGGCAGCCAGATTGTGGGCACTGAGGATCGCCGCGGCCGCCTCCGGACCACGCTGCCCGAGGCGGTTGCCGGCCGCGGCATCGGCGGGTGAACGGTACTTGCCGGTCAGGAATCCCTGCTCCAACGGCGAGTATGCAAGCACCGCCGCCCCGGACCGCCGCAGCAGCGGCAGGAGCCGCTCCTCGGCTCCGCGCCGCAGCAGGTTGTGCTTGATCTGGTCGGCCACCGGCGGCTGGACGCCGACCGCGCGGCAAGCGTCGAGCAGCTCCTGGTAGTGCAGCTCCTGGTAGTTGCTGACGCCCCAATAGAGGATCAGGCCCTGGCGCTGCAGCAGATCGATGGCGGCAACGGATTCCTCCAGCGGTGTGCCGGGGTCGGGCGCGTGGAACTGGTAGAGGTCGAGATAGTCCAGGCCCAGGCGGCGCAGGCTGCCGTGGCAGCTCTCGACGATGTGCTTGCGGGACAGTCCGCGCCCGTTGGCCGCCGCGCCCATGGCCAGTCCGCACTTGCTCGCGACCACCACCTCGCTCCGCGGCAGGTCGCGCAGCGCCTCGCCCAACAGGCGCTCCTCGTCCCCGGCGGCATAGACGTCGGCGGTGTCGAAGAGGTTGATGCCAAGTGTGAAGGCGCGGTGGATGATGGCCAGGCGCGCGGTGCGATCCGTGGGAATCTCGGCCATCGGGCCGTACCTGCTGCCCAGGCCGATCGCGGAGACGAGGAGGCCGCTACGGCCCAAACGACGGTGCGGCATGCGATGCATCGTGCCGGTTGGGCCGCGCTGGCTAGCGCTACCGCTCCAGATCGCGCATCAGCGCGCGACGATGGCGTCGCCGGCCGCCGAGCCAATCAGGAACGGGTTGGGCAGGGTCTGCAGCTCGTCAGCAGCCGCCGGGCGCGCCTCGACCGCGCCGGCCGGCAGCGGCGC
>JALHRW010000164.1 GCA_022841245.1 Planctomycetota bacterium | reverse complement strand
TCGGCGCTGCCGCGGGGCGATGCCCCCACGCAATGAGCTACCTCCGCCGGAAACGCCGCCTGCGCCTGATCACCGGGCGCACGATCGCCTTGCCCTCGGCCAGGCGTTCGACCATCTTGATCACCTCGCCGGCGGAACGTGGGCGTTCGTTCGGGTTCTTGCGCAGCAGCTTGGCGACCAGCTGGGCCATGCCGGGGCTGATGCCCGGTACGAGCTGCTTGAGGTCGGGCGGCAGCTTGCTCAGGTGGGCCTGGATCACATCGCGGGTCGGGCCCTCGAAGACCGGCCGGCCGGCGAGCAGGTGGAAGGCGGTGGCGCCGAGCGCGTAGAGATCGGCGCGGCCGTCGATGACGCCACCGCGAGCCTGCTCGGGGGCGACGTAGTGCGGGCTGCCGAAGATGCGCTCCTGGTGCGCCATGCCGTCGTCGGCGATCGGCGCGGCGATGCCGAGGTCGGCCAGCTTGTAGGTCCCCTCCTCGCCGAAGAGGATGTTGTCCGGCTTGACGTCGCGATGCACCAGGCGGTTGGTCTCAGCGAAGGCGAGGGCGGCGCTGATGTCGGTGAGGATCTTGCGCACCCCCGCCTCCTCCATCGCGCCGTCCTGGTCGAGCAGGTCGCCGAGCGATCCGGTCATCAGCTCCATGACCAGCAGGTAGTGATCGCCTGCCGAGACCACGTCGTGGACCTGGACGAGATTGGGGTGGTTGAGCGCCCCGGCCCGGCGGGCCTCGGTGAGGAAGGCCTTGACCCGTTCGGGATCCTGGGCGAATTCCGCCGCCAGCACCTTGATCGCGACCGGCCGGTGCAGGGCGATCTGCTGGCCCTTGTAGACCGCGCCGTAGCGGCCGCGACCGAGCGGCTCCTCGATGGCGAAGCCGGCGATGCGGGCGCCGATCAGCGGATCCGGGCCGCTGGTCTGGTCCTCGAGGTGGAACAGGGCTCCACCGACGCGCAGTCGGTCGCCCAGCTGCATCTCGGCCTTGGTGATGCGCTTGCCGTTGAGGAACGAGCCGTTGCGGCTGCTCAGGTCCTCGACCACCCAGGTGTCGCCCAGGCGCAGCAGCCGGCAATGCACCCGGCTGATCTGCCCATCGACGATCGCGACCTGGGCCAGGTCCGCATCTCGCCCGATCACCAACGGCAAGGTGGCGGTGTCGAGGTCGATGGTCCGCGAGGACCCGTCATTGGCACGCATCATCAGCCGCATGGTCGATGGAGCATGTTGCCGACACGACTGGCCGCTGCCAGTGCTAGGTTCCCCCGGACGGCGATGTCGTTAGCGTGCCGCCCCGCAGGAGGACGGATGGCCTACGACGCATGGTTCCGCGACGCCGAGACCGGCAACGGACGCTGGGAGCTCGACGACATCATCTACCGCAGCCCGACCGGCGGACTGCTTGAAGTGGCGCACGACCTGCCGCTGCTCAAGGCGCGCTCGGCAGCCGCATGGATGAAGCTGTGGGATTCCCGCTATAAGCGCACGCAATGGCCGTACGGCTCGGGGGTCTGGGGGAAGAAGGAGCTGGTCCTGCCCAATATCCCCGACGAGCACGTCGTCTCGCTCGACGAGGGCGGCACCAACCTGTTCTGGGCCGAGCGCTTCGGCCGCGAGATCGGCCTGCCCGACCTGTGGGTGAAGCAGTGCGGCGTGTCTCACACCGGCTCGTTCAAGGATCTCGGCATGACCGTGCTGGTCAGCCAGGTCAACCACATGGTGCGCAGCGGCAAGCGGAAGATCCTCGGCGTCGCCTGCGCCTCGACCGGCGACACCAGCGCCGCCCTCGCCGCCTACGCCGCGGCGGCCGGCCTGCCGGCGGTGGTGCTGCTGCCCAAGGGCAAGATCAGCGCCGCGCAGCTGATCCAGCCGATCGCCAACAACGCCCTGACCCTGGCCCTGGATACCGACTTCGACGGCTGCATGCGCCTGGTCCAGCAGCTGACCGAGGACAAGAAGCTGTACCTCGCCAACTCGATGAACTCGCTGCGGGTCGAGGGCCAGAAGACGGTCGGCATCGAGATCTGCCAGCAGTTCGATTGGGAGCTGCCGGACTGGATCTTCATCCCCGGCGGCAACCTCGGCAACGTCAGCGCGCTCTACAAGGGCTTCGAGGAGATCCGCGAGCTGGGCATCATCTCGCGCATCCCGCGCATCGTCTGCTGCCAGGCCGAGGCGGCCAACCCGCTGTACCTCGCCTACAAGAGCGGCTGGAAGGAATTCCACCCGATCACCGCGCTGCAGACCCAGGCCAGCGCCATCCGCATCGGCGATCCGGTCAGCCGGCCGAAGGCGATGAAGGCGCTGATGCAGCACGACGGCCGGGTCGAGCAGGCGAGCGAGCAGGAACTGGCCGACGCCAGCGCCCGCGCCGACCGTACCGGCCTGTTCAACTGCCCGCACACCGGCGTCGCCCTCGCCTGCCTGCTCAAGTTCGCCGCCCGCGGCGAGCTCAAGCGCACCGACCGCGTGGTCGTGGTCAGCACGGCGCACGGCCTGAAGTTCACCGAAAGCAAGGCGGCCTACCACCTCGGCGGCAACCTGCCCGGAGTGAAGCCGTCCCACCCGAACCCGATGATCGAGCTGGGCGCCGACCGCCAGGCGGTCTACGACGCGGTCATGCGCCACATGGAGAGGACCTTTGGCTGAGGATGGTTGCACCGCGGATTCCGCCGGACATTCTCCCCCCAACCCAAGGAGCATCCCATGAGCAACGAGAAGCGCGTCCAGCGCGAGACCAAGAAGGCCCCCGCCAAGTCGATGAAAGAGAAGCGCGCCGAGAAGGCCGCCAAGCGTGCCTCCCGCTGAACAGGGAGTCGTCAGCGCAATGGCACAGGCCGGGTCTTCGGACCCGGCCTGTTTTTTTATCGTTGCCTCAGGTCCGTAGCGCCTCGACCGGATCCATGCGGGCCGCCTTCCAGGCCGGGAACAGGCCGAAGACGATGCCGATCAGCACCGAGATGCCGACCGCGAGCACGGCGATCACCGGCGAGAAGGCGACGGCGAAGCCGAACACCGCCTCGACCGCCAGGGCGCCGGCGACGCCGCCGAGCAGCCCGATGATGCCGCCGACCGCGGACAGCAGCGAGGCCTCGACCAGGAACTGGGCGAGCACCGCGCGCTGACCGGCGCCGACCGCGCGCCGGATGCCGATCTCGCGGGTACGCTCGGTGACGGTCGCCAGCATGATGTTCATGATGCCGATGCCGCCGACCAGCAGGCTGATGGCGGCGATGACGATGATCAGCAGGTTGAACACCTCGCGCGTCGCCTGGGCCTGGCGCAGCACCTCGAGCGGCACCGAGACGGTGAAGTCCTCGGCTCCACGATGCAGGTCGGCGACGATGCGCCGGGCCAGCTGGCTGCGCTCGACCAGGCCATCGTCGCTCTCCATGCGCAAGGCGATGACGTCCATCTGGCTCTCGCGCATCACCTTGCGGTAGTACGAACGCAGGGTCGAGAACGGCAGGTAGACGTCGCGGTTGCGGTCACTGATCGCGATATCGGAGATGTCGCTGGAGGCGTAGGCCTTGCGCCCCATCACCCCGACGACGGTGAGCAGCTGGTCGCCGACCGTGACGGCGGTACCGACCTCGGCCCCGAGCTGGCGAGCGACCTCGGCCCCCAGCACGCAGACGCGGGCTCCCGTGGTCTCGTCGCCCTCGGTGAGGAAGCGCCCCTTCTCGACATGGAAGTCGAGGACCGCCTGCAGATCGCCGGTCACGCCCTGGGGTGTGGCCTCCTCGGCGACGTTGTCGCCAAGGCGGACCTCCGCCTTCACCGCCTTCCACGCCGCTGCCGCCTCGATGCCGTCGACGTGCCGACGCAGCGCCTCGAGGTCGACCGGGGTGATGCCGTCGGGATTGATACGGCGTTGGGCCAGCAGCCGCGAGCCTTCCAGCGGCAGGCCGCGCACCTGGATCGCATTCATGCCGATCTGCCGGATCTGTTCGAGCTGGCGCTGCTTGCCGCCTTCGGTGATCGCGGTCATGGCGATGACCGCGGCGATACCGAAGACGATGCCGAGCATGGTCAGGGCGCTGCGCATCTTGTGCGCCAGCAGGCCTTCGTGCACGGCGATGCGCAGGGTGTCGGCCGGGCGGATCGCGCCGTCGCCCTGCGGAGTCGGCACATCAGCCATCTCGTGTTCGCCGGAACCGATGGCGACGCTACGCTCCTTGCGCTCGTCGCTGACGATCTTGCCATCGACAATGCGCACGGCGCGGTCGGCCTGCGCCGCGACCCCCGGATCGTGGGTGACCAGCACGACGGTGTGGCCGGCGGCATTGAGCCGGCGGAACATGGCCATGATCTCGGCACCGGTGCGGGTGTCGAGGTTGCCGGTCGGCTCGTCGGCTAGGATCAGTCGCGGCTTGCAGGCCAGGCCGCGGGCAATCGCCACGCGCTGCATCTGGCCGCCCGACAGCTCGTTCGGGGTGTGGGTCAGGCGGTCGCCAAGGCCGAAGCGGGTGGCCAGGGCGGTGGCGGTGGCGCGGCCGCGCTCGGCATCTTCGCCGGCATAGACCAGTCCGAGCGACACGTTCTCGACCACGCTGAGGTCAGGCAGCAG
This sequence comes from Planctomycetota bacterium, assembly GCA_022841245.1. GTDB lineage: Bacteria > Planctomycetota > UBA11346 > UBA11346 > UBA11346 > UBA11346. Next base: position 6,196 of record JALHRW010000164.1, on the reverse strand, counting down.
GTTGAAGGATTGGAAGATGTAGCCGATCTCGCGGTTGCGCAGGCGCGAGAGGCCGGCGTCATCGAGGGCGGAAACCTCGACCCCGCCGAGGCGGTAGGTGCCGGTGCTCGGCCGATCAAGACAGCCGAGCAGGTACATCAGCGTCGACTTGCCCGAGCCCGACGGGCCGACGATGGCGATGAACTCGCCTTCATCGACGGTCAGATCGACTCCGTCGAGGGCGCGCACCTCGGTGTCGCCCATGCGGTAGATGCGGCTGATGTTGCTCAGTTCGATGAGGGCGGGCATCAGCGGTTCCTCGTCCGGACGATCATGACCTCGTCGCCCTCGGCCAGTCCGCCGCTGACCGCGAACCACAGCGGACCCTGGGCAGCCCCCTCGACCGGCTGCATCCGTCCATCGGAACGCCGCACCTGCCAGCCGCCCTTGGCCTGCGGCTGAACCGCCGCTAGCGGCAGGCGCAGCACAGATTCCGTCTTGCCCAGCGCGATCTCGACCCGGGCCGCCATGCCCTGCCGCAGCTCGATGCCGGAGGTATCGGCGAGACGAACGCGCGCCTCGAAGTCGACGACATCGGCGAAGCCGGCCTTCCCGGCATACTCCGGGCGCGAGAACTTGTCGCGGCCGACACCGGCGATCTGCACTACCTCGCCGTGCATCTCGCGATCCTTGAGCGCCGGGATGACGACGCGGGCAGCCTGGCCCACACGCAGATGGCGCAGGTCGACCTCGTTGATGCGCAGCAGGACGTCCATGTTCTCCGGCGGGTAGATCTCGACCATGGCGTCGAACTCCCAGGTCTGGTCGCCGGCTTGGCGCTGGCGGTCGCCATTGCGCATCACCCGCACCAGCCCGGAGACCGGCGCCTTGACCACGTTGGGCGGGGAGCCGGCGGCGGCGGCCTGCTGCTCCTTCAGCTTGGCCAGCTGCGCTTCGACCATGGCGCGATCGGCGGCCTCATCGGGGCCGAGCATGGCCAGCTCGCGCTCGGCGAAACGGATGCCTGCCTCAATCACCGCAGGAAAACCAGCCGAGCGCACGTCGATCTGCGCGGCGGTGCGTTCGACCTGCAGCCGCTTGAGCGCGAGCTCCTGATCGAGCAGGGCGATGGCGCGGTCAAAGGCGGCGCGGGCGTCCTCGGCACCGATGCGCGCCTGAAGCAGCACGGCGTCAGCCTCGGCGATGGTCTTGGCATCCGGCGGGCGCTGGGCGATGGCCAGGCGGGTGCGGATGACGAGCAGCGCGTTCTCCTGCTTGGACTGCTGGTCGGTGAGGCGCTCCAGCTCGCTGCGCGCCACCGTGCCGCTCTCGACCGCGACCTTGGTCTGCCCGAGCTGCCGCCGCGTCTCCGCCAGATCGATCGTCGCCTGCTGCTCGTCGAGCTGCAGGCGGGTCTGCGGCAGACCCTGCTTCTCGACCTCGGCGCGGTATCGCAGATCGGCCTCGGCGGCCTCGGCGGCCGCGAGGGTCGCGGCGGCGGCATCGCGCGGACGCTGCTGCTCGTCGCGGGCGATGCGCGCCGTGGCCAAGGCCTCGGCCAGGGCCGGGGAACGGAGGCGCTCGGCCTCGATCGTCGCACGGGCTTCGGCAATCTGCACCTCGCGCTCGGCCTTGGCCTTGGCTGGATCGGCCGCCTGGGCGTCGCTGCCGGCCTCCAGCTCGTCGAGCTTGGCTTGGCCGCGTAGGATGCGGTCATGGCTGCCCTGCCAGGCATCGAGCGCTTCGAGATAGGCATCGAGGGCGGTCTGCCAGGCGTCCTGCGTCCGTTCGGCTTCGCGTCGAGCAGTGCGGGTAGCGGCGTCGAGCGGGCGCAGGGCCTCGGCCAGGCGGACCAGCTCGAGGCCGCCGACCGGCTTGGCCTCGACCAGCTTGCGGCGCACCTGGGCCAGGGCATAGGCCCGTTCGGCGGCCTTCAGCTTGGGCCCCTCGATGGTTTCGCCGTGCTCGCGCTTGAGCTTCGCCAGGCGCAGTTCGGCCCGGCCCTGGACGAGCTGGGCGCGCAGTTCGGCGACGCGCTTGATCTCATCCTCGTCGCTGAGGATGAACAACTCGGCGCCGGGTTCGACCCAGGTGCCGTCCTCGATCACCCACTGCAGCCTGGCGGCGAACGGCGACTTGGCGATCACCGGGTCGCGCGGAGCGAGCACGCCGAGTTCGCGCTGCACCAGGGCGATCTCGCCGCGCTCGACCCGTACCACCTCGTTCAGCACTCGGTCCGGCTCGCCCCGCCGGGTGGCGACCAGCAGGGCGAAGGCGGCCAGCGGGGCGACTATCGCGACGGTCCACCAGATTCGCCGACTGGGTTTCCTCATCATGGCAGTCTGACCCATCCTTTCGCCCCGGTGGAGAGCCGTCGACGCAGGTCGTCGGGCGGCGTGAAGCTGATCACCGCGCTGAACGCACGGCGGTTGGAGACGGCATCCTCGGCATCCCCGGCGAGGCGGTCGCGTGGGATGAGGAAGGCACGGCCGAGCTCGCTGAACTTCGCCTGCACCGGCCGGCCCGGAGCAGCCTCGAACTCGATCTCGCAGGTGCTGTCCGGTCCCAGCGTAGGGAAGCGGTCCTCGGGCAGCTCGGTGGTGAAGCGCAGGGTCTGCTCATCGACGATCTCGGCCACCGTCATGCCGCCCCACACCGGGAATTCGCGACCGATCTTTTCGCTTCGCTGGGTCTGGTCGTTCCATCCGGTCTGGAACAGGATGCGCCCATCGACCGGCGCCTTCAGGTTGCGGCGGGTGGAGAAATTGCGCTGCCACCAGTCGCCCTCGACCGCGCGCTCCATCGCGATGCGGTCGGCGAGGGTGTTGATGCGCTCCTGCACTGCCGCCTCTGCAAGTTCGTCATCGCGTCGCGCCAGCGCGGTGACCGTATCGGTCCAGATCGCCGCGAGATTGCTGCCAGCCACCCAATCGGAACGCACGCTCCAGGCAGCCTCGGTGAGGGCGGCGCGCTCACGGCCGATCCTGGCGACGGCCAAGGCGTGGTCGGCCTTCGCCACATCATCGGGATCGGTTGTGGTCAGCCCGGCCAGGCGACGGCAGCGATCGGCGGCGGCGGTGAGGGCGTCCTGGGCTGCGGTGACCGCGATGGTGAGATCCTCGCGACCGAGCGCGTCGTCGTCGAGATGGCGGCGCAGGCGTAGGCGCGCCGTGGCCTCGGCGACCCGGCGCACGTCATGATCGCCCTTGGCACGAATGAGATCCTGGCGCCGGCGTTCGGCGGCCGCCACCACCCGCTGCACTGCGGCGCGCCGCTCGCGCTCGATCTTATCGCGATCCGCTTCCATCTGCGGGTTGTACACCGTCAGGACGATGTCGCCCGCCTTGACCTGGCTGCCGTCCTCGACCAGCGACTCGACCCGGCCCCAGATCCAGTGCAGGGCGACGCGGGTGCGCGCCCCTGGGACGACCTCGCCGCGGAAACGCCCCTGCGCATCCGAGACGGGTCCAGACTTGCGCGCCATCGGCAACACCAATTGGTCCGGATCGAGCGTATTGGCCACCACCGTGACCGAGCCCAGCCGCAGCGCCTCCACCGCCTGGTCAGCCTTGGCGCCGCGTTGGCGCACCGCTGCGCCATCGCGGTCGAGGCGCACCAGATGCGGTGGCAGGGCCGAGGTCGACGGCGGCAGGGTGAAGTTCAGCAGCACCTCGACGGTCTCGCCCTGCACCAGGCGGCCGCTGAGCGACAGCTCCGGCTTCAGGCGGACCTCGCGAGCGATGGCATCAGCGGGATTCCCGGAATCCCAAGCGCGTTGGCCGGGCTCGTTGCGCACGTTCTGCGCCCCGACCGTGGCCACCGTCGCCGGCAGGAGCGACCCGTCGCGCCGGCGGATGGTCACCCCTCCTAGTGCAATGCGTTCGGCCAGCGGAGCATCAGCGGCTGCGGGTTCGCGCCCGGGCATCAGCAAGGGCGCGAGTTCCTGGGGCACCAGTAGGTCGACCACGCGGGATTCCGGTGCGGCGAGGAAACCCAGCGACCAGCTGGGATCGTTGACGCGGAAGCCGATATGCGCATGGCCCTGCCACACCACCGTGCCGGACTTCTCCGCCCGCAATGCCTTGATCTCGCCATCACCGACACGCAGGTCGAGGCTGCCGTCGTCGATCTGCAGCTCGATGCGGTATTCCGAACGTCCCGGCCCCAGCCGTGGCGGCAGCGCCAACGCCTGGCCTTCGACGCGGACAGCGGCGCCATCCCAGCTACGGTCGTCGCCCAGCACCACCTTCACCGCATAACGGCCGGGCGGCAGCGGCAGCGACCATTGCGCAGGACGGGAAATCAGCGCCAGTCCGCCGACGAACGTCCCGCCCGGCGCGCCACCACCCTGCCCAGGCCGCTTGCGGTTGCCACGTGGGCGGTCGCCCGGCGGACGCGCTCCGCCCTCGGCAGCGTCGGCGCGACCAGCCGGCTTGCGGAAGATCAGCTCGGTTGGATCGAGGCCACGGTCCCAGCCACGGCCGTCGCGGCGCACCTCGCCATGGTCGGCGGTCCAGCCCGGCTGCGCCTCGCGCTCGCCCGGCAGGAAAGCCACCCGCGCGAGCGGCTCCTCCTGGCCCACCGCTGCGACCTCGATCGCAACCAGCGGAGTACGGTCGAGCACGTCGCGCTCCGACTCCTTGAGCTCTGACTCGATGCGTTCGAGATCGATGCGCCGGGCGGCCAGATCGGCTTCGCCCTGCAAGCGACTGGCGATGATGCGCGCGCCGATGCCCAGCCCGGGATCCTCGCTGCCATCCTCCTTCAGGCCGATCCGGACCGCGAGATCCTCGGCCTTGAGGCGCAGGGCAGCGAGTTCGACCGGGATCAGCGACGGTTGCTCGTCCTCGGCCAGGGCGAGCTCGGGCTTGGCTATCGCCCGCTGCGCCGCTGCCGCGCTGCGCCGGGCCTCGGACGAGGCAATCTCGCTGGCCCGACCCTGGTCATGTTCGACCTGCGTCCGATCGGCCTCGCGGGCGGCGATGCCGGCGGCCAGCCGGGCCGAGACCACATCGGCGCGCAGCAGCTCGCTGCGCTGCGGATCGCGTTCCTCGGCCAGAGCGATGGCCAGCCGGGCGACCGTCAGATCGGCGCGCAGCTTGCGGCGTTCGGCCTCGAGCGCCTCGACCTCGGCAGCACGCGAAGCGACTTGGCGCTCGTGCTCGATGCGCGCCATCTCAGCGCCGCGTCGGCGGTCGACCAGCTGGCGTTCGACCAGGGTGGTGTCGAAGCGCAGCAGCACGTCGCCAGCCTGCACCTGCGAACCGTCCGGTGCCCGCCAGGAGATGACCTGCTCCTTGGCCGGGCCGTTGACCTGCACGGTCGCCCCGCTGTCGATCACCACCGTACCGGTGGCGACGACCTCGACCGCCGGGCCCGTTATGGCCAGGGCGCACAGCAGCACTGAACGCACCACGCCGGGCCGAAACCCCTGAACAACAGGCCTAGAGATCAACATAAATGGTTGAACCCGGAGGCAGCTGCGCGGGATTGGCTGGGGTGAAGGAGACGGTGACTTGGAAGATGCGTTCCTCCACGCCGAGCGTCCGGCCGAGCGCAATCTCGTCAGCGAAGCTGCTCGGCGGCAGGAAGGCGTTGGCCACCGACACGACCGTTGCCTCCAGGCCCTCGGATGCACCCGATCCGCTGATGTGCAGCTTGGCTCCGGCGGTGACGCGGCCGAACAGGCGAGCCGGCACCTCGAAGGTCGCGCGGCGGTCGTCGCCTTCGGCGATGAGGAAGGGCTCCCAGCTCTCCAGCCGGCGGCCCGGACGCGGAGGACCGTCCCACGAACGGGCATAGACCAGCCGGCCATCGGCCGGGGCGAAGACCTCCTCGTCGGCGAGGTTGCGCAGGCTTCCGTCAACCCAGCGCCGCGTCCCATCGAAGCGGGCGGCGGCGGCGGCGATGCGGGCGCGGAAGGTCTCGCCGGCGAGGCTGGCCAGCTCGCGCCTGGACGCTTCATCCTCGGCAGCAGACAGGACCGCGTCGTCGAGCGCCCGCAGCTCCAACCACGAGGTGCCCAGTTCACGTTCCGCGGCGTCGAGCCTGGCCCGAGCAAGGGTCGTGGACGCCTTGTCCAGGGCGAGGCGGCTCTGGCGCAGCGCATTGTCGCTGATGCCGCCGGCGGCGCGTTCCTCGACTGCTGCCGCCAGCTCACGGCCTGCGCGCTCGTGCCCGACCACCGCGGTGGCGAGCGCCGCCTCGGTGCGCGCCT
>JALHRW010000163.1 GCA_022841245.1 Planctomycetota bacterium | reverse complement strand
CAGCTGGCGCAGAGCGAGGCCGCCCTGACCGAGGCCGCGGCCAACGCCGAGCGCGCCCGCCGCTCGGCCGACGGCACCCTGTCCGAGCAGCAGACGACCCAGTACCTCACCGCCGAGCGCCGCGCGATAGCCGAGCGCGCCGCCGCCGCCGCGCGCCTCGCCAACCAGGAGCTGCGCCTGGCGCAGACCCGCATCCGCGCGCTCGACGACGGCATCGTCTCGGCCCGGCCGGCGGTGCTCGGCGCGGTGGTTCCGGCAGGCAGCGAGCTGTTCCGCCTGATCCGCCAAGGCCGCATCATCTGGCTGGCCGAACTCGACGCTGCGCCCGCCGCGCAGATCCGCCCGGGCTTGCCGGCGCAGGTCGCCTTGCCCGACGGCACCAGCTGCACTGGCACGGTCGAGCTGGTCGAGCCCGCCGCCGACCCCGGCACCCGCCTGCAGCGCGTGCGCGTCGCCCTGCCGGCCGATGCTGGCGCGCGGGCCGGCTGGTACGCGCACGGCACCATCGCGCTGGGTGACGCCCCCGCCCTGCACCTGCCCGAATCCGCGCTGGTGCTGCGCGACGGGCGCAGCCTGGTGTTCGTCTGCATCGACCGCGAGCGCGTCGAGCAGCGGCTGGTAGGCGTCGGCCGGCGGCAAGGCGGCCGGGTCGAGATCACCAGCGGCCTCGCTGCCGGGGTCGAGGTGGTCGCGGCCGGCGGCGCCTTCCTCGACGACGGCGATCGCGTCCTGGTGCAGCCGTGAACGTCAGCACCTGGTCGATCCGCCGGCCGGTGCCGGCGCTGCTGCTCTTCGCCCTGCTGACCGTGCTGGGCCTCGGAGCCTTCCGCCAGCTCGGCATCCAGAACTTCCCCGACATCGATGTCCCGACGATCACCGTCTCGGCCGCGCTGGAAGGCGCGGCCCCGGCGCAGCTCGAGACCGAGGTGGCGCGCAAACTCGAGGACAGCGTCGCCTCTCTCGGCGGCATCGAACACATCCGCACCACCATCACCGACGGCATGGTGGCGATGCGCGTCGAGTTCGTCATCGACAAGGACAGCGAGATCGCGCTCAACGAGGTGCGCAATGCGGTCGATGCGGTGCGCGGCGACCTGCCGGCCGACCTGCGCGACCCGGTGGTCTCGCGCATCAGCACTGCCGGCGCACCGGTCAGCACCTGGACGGTGCGCTCCGACCGGCTCGACGAGGCCGAGCTGTCGTGGTTCGTCGACAACGACGTAGGCAAGGCCCTGCTGGCGGTGAAGGGCGTGGGCAAGGTCGCGCGCATCGGCGGCATCGATCGCGAGGTGCAGGTCGAGCTCGACCCGGTTCGCATGGCCGGACTCGGACTCACCGCCGCCGACATCAGCAAGCGCCTCAGCGAGGTGCAGCGAGATGCCTCCGGCGGTCGCGGCGACATCGGCGGCGCGGTGCAGTCGGTGCGCACCCTGGCAGCGGTGGGCACGGCGGCCGAGCTGGCGGCGCTGGAGATCCCCATCGGCGACGGACGGCAGGTCCGCCTCGACCGCGTCGCCACGATCAGCGACGGCCACGCGGAGCGCGGTTCCTACGCCCTCGCTGACGGCGCCGAGGTGGTGGCGTTCAACGTCTCGCGCACGCGCGGCGCCTCCGAGGTCGCGGTCGCGGCCGGGGTGCAGGAGGCGCTGATCCGCTTGCGCGCCGCCAATCCCCAGGTGCGCATCGAGGAGGCGTTCAACAGCGTCGATCCGGTGCTCGACAACTACCGCGGCTCGATGGAGCTGCTGTGGGAGGGCGCCGCCCTCGCCGTGCTGGTGGTGTTCTGGTTCCTGCGCGACTGGCGCGCGACGCTGATCTCGGCGATCGCCCTGCCGCTGTCGATCCTGCCCACCTTCCTGGTCATGCAGTGGTGCGGCTTCAGCCTCAACGTCCTCACCCTGCTCGCCCTCGCCCTGGTGGTCGGCATCCTGGTCGACGACGCCATCGTCGAGGTCGAGAACATCGTCCGCCACCTGCGCATGGGCAAGAACCCCATCGACGCGGCGATCGAGGCGGCTGACGAGATCGGCCTCGCCGTCATCGCCACCTCGCTGACCCTGGTCGCGGTGTTCCTGCCCACCGCCTTCATGGGCGGCATCCCTGGACGGTTCTTCATCCAGTTCGGGCTCACCACCGCGACCGCGGTGCTCGCCTCGCTGCTCGTCGCCCGCCTGCTGACGCCGATGATGTCGGCCTACGGGCTCAAGGCGCATCCGCCCGCGCAGAGCGACACCCGGCTGATGGCCGCCTACCTCGGTGCGGCGCGCTGGTGCCTGGAGCACCGCCTGCTCTCGACCCTCGGCGTGGCGGCGTTCTTCATCGGCTCGCTGCTGCTCGTCCCCCTGCTGCCCACCGGCTTCGTCCCCGCCGCCGACCGCGACCAGACCACGGTCAATCTCGCGCTGCCGCCGGGCACCCCGATCGCCAGCACCCGCGCCACGGCAATGGAGGCCAGCCGCATGCTCGCCGCATTCCCCGAGGTGACGCACGTGTTCGCCGCCGTCGGAAGCTCGGCCGGTGGCGGTGGACCGATGGACGGCGGCGGCAGCAGCGATGTGCGCAAGGCAGCGCTGACCGTCAGCCTGGTGCACCGGACCGGTCGGGTACCGCAGGCCAAGGTCGAGGCGGCGATCCGCGAACGGCTGCGCACCCTGCCCGGGGCGCGCGTCTCGGTGGGCGGGTCGCACAGCGGCGAGAAGCTGACCATCACCCTGGCCAGCGACGACCCCGTCGCCCTGGCCACCGCCGGCCAGAGCGCCCTCGACGGCCTGCGCGGCCTGCGCGGGGTCGGCAACGTCACCTCCGGCGCCAGCCTGCAGCGCCCTGAGATCCACATCCGGCCCGACGCGCTGCGCAGCAGCGACCTCGGCGTCACCGCCCAGGGTCTGGCGGCCGCAGTGCGCATCGCCAGCGGCGGCGACTTCTCCGCCGCGCTGCCCAAGCTCAACCTGCCCAGCCGGCAGGTGCCGATCCGCGTACGCCTGGCCCCGGCCTTCCGCCAGGACCTGACCGCGATCGGCGGACTGGGCGTGCCGACGGCGCGCGGGGTGGTGCCGCTCGGCTCGCTGGCGGAGCTCAGCCTGGGCAGCGGGCCGGCGCAGGTCGACCGGCTCGACCGCATGCGCACCGTATCGCTCGACATCGAACTGGCCGGACGGCCGCTCGGCGACGTCAACGCCGAGGCCAACCGCCTGCCCATCCTCGCCAACCTCCCGCCCGGCGTGACCCGCTCCAGCGGCGGCGACGCTGAGCGCATGGCCGAGCTGTTCGGCCGCTTCGGCACAGCCATGCTCATCGGCATCCTCTGCATCTACATCGTGCTGGTGCTGCTGTTCCACGACTTCCTCCAGCCGATCACCATCCTGGTCGCGCTGCCGCTGTCGGCCGGCGGCGCCTTCGTCGCCCTGCTGTCGACCGGCAACGGCATCTCCATGCCGTCGGTGATCGGGCTGCTCATGCTCATGGGCATCGTGACCAAGAACTCGATCCTGCTGGTCGAGTACGCCCTGGTGGCACGCCGCGAGCGTGGCCTCGAACGCGGCGCGGCGCTGATCGACGCCTGCCACAAGCGCGCCCGGCCGATCCTGATGACCACCATCGCGATGACCGCCGGCATGCTGCCGGTGGCCCTCGGCCTGGGCGCCGAGCCCAGCTTCCGCTCGCCCATGGCCATCGTCGTCATCGGCGGCCTGGTCACCTCGACCTTCCTCAGCCTGCTGGTCATCCCGGTGGTGTTCACCTATGTGGACGACCTGGCTTCTTGCTTGCGGGGCGCTGCCCCACATCCCCGCCGGGGGTCTTCACCCCCGGAACCCCCGCTCGACACGCTGCGCTGACGCTGGCGATTCGCCAAGCGATGCGGTTCGTTCCAGTCTCGCTGGGCTTACGCCTGCGCTCGCTCGACGGACGGTTTCCCCGATAGTGGAGCCTGGAATGCGGCTCAGGGTGGGGACAGCAGCTTGACGCCCGGTGGGGCGTCGGCGGGACGCTCGGTCCAGCCGATCGATCCGGGCAGGCTGGCAACCCGGGCGATCAGCGCCGGGCCGCCGTCGACCTGCTCAGGCATGTTGCCTTCGCCGGTGAATACCAGGCGCTTCCACCAGTTGGTCAGCTGCTGCGGGGTCTTGCCCAGCTCGCTGGCGAGGCGCTGGCTGGCGTCTCCTTCGCGCACCAGCACCACGACCACGCGCAAGCCGTTGGGCCAGGTGGTGCGGCGGCCGAGGAACACATCCTTCAAGGTCACCTGGTCGACTGCGTCGATCGGGACCGACGGATGCGCCACCAGGACGTCCTCCGCGCAGGCCATGCCCAGGACGAGCGCGAGCGCCATGACCGGACGCAGCAGGCGCATCAAAAGTCCACCGTCGTCTTGAGCGCGAACAGGTTCCAGGCCTCGGGGTAGTCGTTGCCGGTATCGATCTCGCTGCCGCTATGCTGTTGCCACTCGGCTTTGATCAGCCAGTTGGAGAAGATGTCGTAACGCGCCGCGAAGGCCCAGGTGCGATCGTAGCTGCTGCCGGGATGGTGGCGGTCGGCGAAGCGCAGCTGACGCGAGACCGACAGTTCGAGCTTGTCCAGCAGCCGGTAGCTGGCGGCGGCGTAAATCGCCTCGGTCAGCCGGTAGCCGGTCTGGTGGACGGTCGATCCGGGCAGTTCGACGCGTAGCTGGGTGCCGGGGAAGCCCGGGTTGGGCACATAGGTGTAGGGGTGGGCGACCGCCTCGGTCTCGCTGCGTGCGTACTCGCGCAGGTATTCGGCCGCCAGAGTCAGCCCCTTGCGCTGGTACTCGAGCGAGACGATGCCGCTGAAGAAGTTCTCGACCTCGGTGGTGATGTCGAGGTCGGCGAACACCCCCGGTTGCAGCTCCGTGCCTTCGCTATGCCCGACCGACTCGAAGTTCCACATGCCGAAACCGCTGAGCCGTGCGCGCAGGCCATCGACCGGCGTCTGCCAGGTCAGCTCGGAACCGAGGATGTAGCCGATGGTGATGCTCGAATAGGTTTCACCACTGCCCAGGTCGGCGAGGTAGTCGGCGACGTCGCCTTCCTCGCGGACGTTCTGCCCGCCACCAAACACGCTGCCGTCGAGCTGGCCGCTGCTGCCGAGATCGAGACCGCCGTAGAGCATCGCGCCATTGATCGCCAGGGTGTAGTCGCGCAGCTGCGGCAGATAGACCACCTGCGGCAGGAACACGGTCGCATGGTCGAAGTCGAGATCGCGCGACTCGTTGTAGAGGCCATAGGGCATCTTGAAGCGACCGACCTTGATGCCGGAGCGCGCGGCTGCACGCCAGTCGGCGAAGGCCCAGTCGACCTCGACCCGGTTGTCGCCAGCGTCACCGAAGTCGCGCGCCATCAACTGCACGCCGACGCGCAGGCCGTCGATCGGCTGGGCCGAGGCATTAAGTGCGACCTCGGTGAATTCGAAGCTGCCGTCATCCGAATCGCCATACCAGCCGGTCTGGGTGGTCTGGTAGTAGCCCTGGCTGACGAAACCGTGGATCTGGACGCCGTCGAGGTCGGCCGCCACGAGTGGCGCGCTGCACAGGACGAGAACGACACAACAACTGATGCGGTCAGCAGGCATGTTGTCGCCATGGTACCGCCGTCGGCTCCCCGGTGTCAACCCGATACCCGCCGGGGTCACGCTGGAGACGGCTCTACCGTGAACGTTCCGAGGGGATAGCATGGGTCGGAGATGCGCATCGCGACCCAGGTCTGGCTGTGCATCGCCTCCATCGCGGTCGGTTACCTCGCCACCGTCGCGCTCGATGTCGGGCTCGGCCTGCGCAACCAGACCCTGCTGCAGCAGGTCGTCGACGTCGCCCACCCCGCCGCCTTGCGCTGCCAACGCGCGGTCGCCGCCTTCGACCAGGGCTCGCGCTCGTTCGAACTGGCCGTGGTCTTCGGGGACGCCGCCCAGCTGGAGACCGCCGGCAAGCACTGCCAGGGGGCGATCGACAACCTCGCCGCCGCCGCCGGACTACCCGGACTGGCCGGCGCCGGGCGGCTGCGCCTGGACGGGCTCGCCGCGACCCTGCGCAGCCACGCGCTCAAATCGGCCGAGGTGTACGGCCCGCTCAGCCGCGGCAGCGACGACCGCGCGCAGCAGGGGGCAGCAGCCCTGCTCGCTCGCGAGCGCGACGGGCTGCGTCAACGGCTGGCCGAGGCGGCGGAAGGCTTCAGCACCACGCTGCGCTCCGACATCGACAGCGCTCTCGGTTCTGCCGCGCAGCAGCGGCAAACGGTGATCCTGGCCTGCGTGGTGATCATCGCCACCACCCTGGCGCTGGCCGCGCTCTCCATCCGTGGCTGGACCCGCCGCCTCGGCTCATTGCTCGGAGCCAGCGACCGCCTTGCTCAGGGCGACTACCGCGCCCAGCTGCCCAGCGCCAGCAGCGACGAGGTCGGACGGCTGGTGCTGTCGTTCGCCGCCATGCGCGAGGCGGTGCAGAGCCGCGATCAGGCCCTGCGCCTGAGCAGCGAAAGCCTGGAACGCACGGTGGCCGAGCGCACGCACGAGCTGGCGGACAAGAACGGACGCTTGTCGGCCGAGATCACCGAACGCACCCGGGCCGAGCAGGAGCTGGCCGAGGCCAACCGCCGCAGCATGGACGCCTCACGCGAGGCCGGGCGGGCCGAGATCGCGACCAGCGTGCTGCACAACGTCGGCAACGTGCTCAACAGCGTCAACGTCTCGGTGGTGCTGCTTGATGAGGCGATGGCCCGCTCGCGGACGGCCAACCTGGTCCGCGCCACCGCCCTGCTGCACGAGCACGCCGACGACCTCGCCCGCTTCCTCGCCGAAGACGAACGCGGCCGGGTGCTGCCCGGCTACCTCGCCGAGCTTGGCCAGCATCTCGCTGGCGAGACCGCCGGGCATCGCGAGGAGTTGCGCCGGCTCTCGTCCTTCGTCGCGCATATCAAGGACGTCATCGCCATGCAGCAGGGCTACGCCCGCGCCGCAGGGGTACGCAGCCCGGGCCGGCCCGAGGAGCTGTGCGATGATGCCCTGCGCGTACACGCTCCGCCGCTGGAGCGCCTCGGAGCGAAGATCGAGCGGCGCTACAGGCCCAGCCCCGTGCTGATGCTCGACCGCAGCCGCGTGCTGCAGGTGCTGATCAACCTGGTGGGCAACGCGCGCAACGCCCTCGAGCCGATCGAGGGTGAACGACGGCTGGTCATCAGCAGCATGGTCGAGGCTGGACGCCTGCGTCTGGGCGTCTCCGACAACGGCGTCGGCATCGCCCCCGAGGTCATGTCCAGGCTGTTCACCCATGGCTTCACCACCAGGCCCGAAGGGCATGGTTTCGGCCTGCACGCCAGCGCCATCGCCGCGCGCGAGATGGGCGGCAGTCTGGTGGCGAGCAGCGACGGGCCCGGCCTGGGCGCCACCTTCGCCCTCGACATCCCGGCTGAACGGAGCCCGGCATGAGTAGCTCCCGACGCATCCTGGTGATCGACGACAACCCGGAGATCCACCGCGACTTCCGCAAGGTGCTGAGCGCGGACGACGACTCCTCGACCACCCTCGACGCGGCCGAGGCGGTGCTCTTCGGCAGCCCGGTGGAGCGGCCGCGAACCGCCGCCTTCGACGTCGACTGCGCTCTCCAAGGCGAGGACGGCCTGCTGATGGTGCAGCGCGCCCTGGCCGAGGGCCGGCCCTATGCCGCCGCCTTCGTCGACATGCGCATGCCGCCCGGCTGGGACGGCCTGGAGACGATCTGCCGCCTGATGCCCGCCGATCCGCGCCTGCAACTCGTCATCTGCACCGCCTTCAGCGACTATTCCTGGCAGCAGCTGGCGCAGCGCCTCGGCACCCCCGACCGCCTGCTCATCCTCAAGAAGCCGTTCGATCCGATCGAGATCCTGCAGCTGGCCCACGCCCTGGCCGCGAAGTGGGATCTGGCGCAACGGGCCGAGGGCGAACGCGGACGCCTGGAGGCGGCGGTGGCGAGCCGCACCGCCGAACTGGCCCTGGCCAACTCGGTGCTCAACAGCTCGGTCCTCGAACTGCGCACCACGGTGGCTCAGCTCGGCCGCAGCGAGGCGCGATTCCGCGGCGTGGTCGAGTCGGCCGCCGCTGCCATCGCCATCGTCGATGGCAGCGGCGCCATCTGGCTGTGGAACCCGGGTGCCGAGCGCCTGTTCGGCTGGAGCGCGGACGAGGCCGTCGGCCGGCGCATCGGCGGCATGGTGCCGGGCCTCGTCCCCCTGCCCGCGCCGGGGTTGAACGGCCTGCTCGAACTGGCCGGCACGACACGCGACGGCCGGCAGCTCGAGCTCGAGATCAGCCTGTCGCGCTGGAATTCCGACGACGGCGAGTTCGCCTGCTGCATCATCCAGGACATCGGACCGCGCAAGCGCTCCGAGGCCGCCATCATCCAGGCACGCGACGCCGCGGAGGTGGCGGCCAGCGCGCGCAGCGACTTCCTCGCCGTGGTCAGCCACGAGCTTCGCACGCCGATGAACGGCATCCTCGGCATGACCGACCTGCTGCTGGAGACCCCGCTCGATGGCGAGCAGCGCGAATTCGCCGACACGGTGCGGACCTGCGCCAACTCGCTGCTCGGCCAGATCAACGAGATCCTCGACTTCTCGCGCATCGAGGCCGGCCGCATGGAGCTGCAGAGCATCGACTTCGACCCGCGCAGCGCGGCCGAGGACGTGCTCCAGCTGCTGGCCCCGCTGGCCCGCGGCAAGGGCCTCGACCTGATCCTGGCGGTCGATGCCACGGTTCCCTGGCTGGTCGAGGGCGACCCCACCCGCTTCAAGCAGATCATCACCAACCTGGCGGGCAACGCGGTGAAGTTCACCGCCCACGGCAGCGTGACGGTTTCGTTGCGTCCGCGCGAGGATGTGCCGGACGTGCTGCTGCTCGAGGTGGAGGACACCGGCATCGGCATCGCCCGCGAGTCGCAGGCCGCGTTGTTCGAACCCTTCACGCAGATCGAACCGCCCGGCACCAGGCGCCATGGCGGCACCGGCCTGGGGCTGGCCATCTGCCGGCGCCTAGCCGGACTGATGGGTGGCCGGATCGGCCTCGACAGCGCTCCCGGGCGCGGCAGCCGCTTCTGGTGCGAACTGCCGCTGCCGGCCAGACCCGAACCGGTCGACCCGGCCGCCGCCATCGATCTCGCCGGGGTACGCGTGCTGCACGTCGACGCCAGCGCCACCAGCCGCGAGGCGATGGTCAGCCTGCTGGCGAGCAGCGGCATCGTCTGCGACGGCGCCGATGGTCACGAGGCCGCCCTGGCGCTGGTCGAGGCGGCGCAGGAGCCCTACGCCGTGGCAGTGGTCGAGTGCCGCAGCGGACGGAGCGAGGGCCTGACGCTGGCCACGCGCCTGCGCGACGCCGACGGCCCGCCGACCCTGCTGCTGGTGCGCGACGCACGTCCCGGCCTGGGCGCCGAGGCCCGGGCTGCTGGTGCCGCCGGCCTGCTCGTCCATCCCATCGCCCGCGGCCAGCTGCACGAAGCGCTCCGCGTCATCCGCTCCGGCGGCCACGTCGGCACTGGCATGCTCACGCGCCATAGTCTGGCCGAGCGGCGGCGGCGGCGGCGGCCCTGGGTGCTGATCACCACCGACGATGCCGCCGATTCCCACCAGGCGCTCATCCGCCTAACGCCTTGGCTGCCGGGTCGACCTGTGCCGCTCGGGCGAGCTCGCCGAGGCCTGCTCGCGCCGCGCCTACGACCTGGTCCTTGCCGACTTCGCCGCCGCCGGCGCTCCGGATCCCGCCATCCTGCACGCCAGGCTGCCGGCCGGACACGCGTCGGTGCTGCTCGCCTGGAGCATGTCTAGCGGCGCCGTCCCGCTCGGCGTCGACGGCGTGGCCATCCGGCCGCTCGCACCGATCGCCTTCGAGGCGACGATCGTGCAGCACCTCCCGGCGCTCGACCGCCGCCGTGAAGAGCGGACGGACGAGTCCGATTCCGTGCGTTCGGCGATCGATCTCGCCCGACTGGGCGACCACGCCGAGACGCGCCTGGCGGAATTCGCGCGCAGCCTCCCGGCCATGGTCAGCGCGGTCATGCTGGCGATCGCCCGGGGCGATGCCGACGGCATCTGCAACGCGGCGGGCGCCCTGCGCGTCCTGTGCCTCGAATCCGGAGCCCTGCCGCTGGCCGCCCTGGCTGAGGAGTTCGAGCGCCTGGGCGAGGCCCGCGATCTGCCCGGCTGCTCGCAGGCTGCCGGCGAACTGCACGGGGCGTTGCGACACGCCTTGGCTTTTTGCTCGTGGGGCGCTGCCCCACGTCCCCGCCGGGGGCCTTCGCCCCCGGAACCCCCGCTCGACACGCCGCGCTGACGCGCGTCGATTCGCCAGGCGAACTCGCTCGTTCCAGCCTCGCTACGCGCTCGCGACATCTACCACACAGTGCCGCTCCAACCGTCCGTCGCTCGCTTGGTCGCTCGGTCCGGCGACGGTTCTCAAACCGCGGCCAGCGGCCAGCGACCAGCGACCAGCGACCAGCGACCAGCGACCAGCGACCAGCGACCAGCGACCAGCGACCAGCGGCCAGCGACCAGCGACCAGCGACCAGCGACCAGCGGCCAGCGGCCAGCGGCCAGGCCAGGCTAGGCTAGGCTAGGCTAGGCGGTCCGGGGGAAGGGGATCACCGAGGTGCCGATGCCGAGGATGGTGCGGATGCGCTTGGCGATGCCCGCGGCATCGAGGCCGTGGTCGGCGAGCTGCTGCTCGCGCGTGGCGTGCGGCACCAGTTCGTCGCGGATGCCGGCGCGGTGCACGCGCAGGCGCAAACCGCGGTCAGCCACCAGATCGGAAGAGC
>JALHRW010000162.1 GCA_022841245.1 Planctomycetota bacterium | reverse complement strand
GCGCTGGCCGCCGCGCCTGGCCCAGGCTGGGCTTGCGGCATCGCCCTGGGCGGACCGCAGGCTCCGGCGCGGGCCCTGGCACTGGCGCGCTCGGGCCTGCGCACTGGCACCGACCTGCTGGTCGATCCGCCTGCGTATGCTGCGATCGCTGCCGGCTTCTTTGCCGATCAGATGCACGAACGCGAAGGGCTCAACGGGCAGACGCTGGAGCAGGCCTGGGCGGTGAAGGGCGCGGTCAGCTCGGCCACTACGCCATCGTCGCCTCGTTGACCGTGAACCGCGCGGTTCGCCGCGGATCACTCGGAGGCCTACGACGACGCCCGGCCATGTAGCCGGGCGTCGTGTGTTGCCCGCCGGCGCGGGGATCAACGCCGGCGGCGCAGACCCAGGACCATGGCGGGCCCGATGAGCAGGCCAGCTGCTCCGCTACCGCATGCGCCGCTGCCGCTTCCGCCAGGCGTGGCGGTTGAAGCGGTGCTCACCGTCACCAGGGCGGTTGCGTTCTGGCCACCAGCGGTCGCGGTCACCACGTAGGTGGTGGCAACGATCCCGCCGCTTGGCGAGGGGGTGCCGCTCCCGGCGGTGAACATGCCGCTGGCGTCGATCGTCCCGCCACCCGAGACCGTCCAGGCCATGGTCGGCTGAGCCCCCAGAGCGATGCCAAACTGGTCCTCGGCGATGGCGCTGAAATCCACCGCCTTCAGCGGTTGCACGCTTGCACCGGTCGGACTGATCGACAGGCGGGTCGGCGTTGCGCTGACGCTCAGCGCCACCGTCTTCGTGCCGGTGAGGCCGGCGGCGTCCTTGGCCGTCACGGTGAGGGTGTAGCTACCGGCCTTGTTGAAGGTGGCTACGCTTGCCTTCGCAGCATTGCTGGCGTTCGGGCTGAACGTCACCGTCGCCGGCCCAGTCGCGCTCCAGGTGTAGAGCAGCGCTGGCTCGCCCCCGTTGTCGGTCGCGGTCGCCGACACATTCGCCGTCTTGCCGGTCACCGGCGAGGGCGTGGCGCTGGCGGCGCTGACCACCGGTGCCGTGTTGGCCACAGCGGTCACCGCGATCGTCACGGTGGCAGCACCCGAAGTCACCGAGCCGTCATTGACCGTGAAGGTGAAGCTGTCGCCGCCGGTGTAGCCGGTCGTCGGAGTGTAGGTCCGGCTGGGGCCGCTGCCCGACAGGGTGCCGTGGACCGGGTTGGTGGCGATGGCGAAGGTCAGGGTGCTGCCTTCGACGTCAGTGCCGGTCAGGGTGATCGCCTTGGCGATGCTCTGCGCTGTGGTCACGCTTTGCGCTGTCGCCACCGGGGTGTCGTTGACCGCGGTCACGGTCAGCGCCACGGTCGCGGCGGGTGAATCGAGTGCGCCGTCGTTGACCTTGAAGGTGAAGCTGTCGGCGCCGGTGTAGTTCGCGTCCGGAGTATAGGTCCGGCTGGCGCCGCTACCGGACAGGGTGCCGTGCGTCGGATTGGCGACGATCACGTAGGTCAGCGCATGGCTGTCGGCATCCGTAC
This sequence comes from Planctomycetota bacterium, assembly GCA_022841245.1. Classification (GTDB taxonomy): domain Bacteria; phylum Planctomycetota; class UBA11346; order UBA11346; family UBA11346; genus UBA11346. The sequence continues at coordinate 9,372 of JALHRW010000162.1, read as the reverse complement.
CCGCCAGGGTGATCACCTTGGCGGTGTCCTCGGCGGTGCTCGCGCTCTGGGCGGTCGCCACCGGGGCGTGATTGGCCTGGGTCGTCGCGGTTACCGTCGCGCTGCGTGCCGAGACGTTGGCGGGCGAGGCGGTGTCGTAGGCCGCCACCGCGTAGGTGTAGGCGGTGGATGCGGTCAGGCCGGTATTGACGTAGGTCGTGCCGGTGGTGGTCGCGATCTGGGTTCCACCACGGTAGATCCGGTAGCCGGCGACCGCGAGGTTGTCGGTCGAGGCGGCCCATGCCAGGGTGATCCGGCTCGCCGAATTCACGGTGGCGGTCAGGCCGCCCGGCACCGTGGGGGCGGTGATGTCGCCGGCGTATTCGTAGGGGCCGATGTCGTACGTGGCGCCGCGCGCCCGACCGTCGAAATCGGTCGGCAAGGCTCCTGTCGTAGTGCCGGTGTCGATGCAGGAGCTGTCGGCGAAGAGGTGATAGTCGCCGCTGCCGTCGGCCTTGAAGTTCACGAAGCGGGCATCTGCAGTAACCGTATTGAGCGCGACCAGTCCGTTCTTCAGTGAGAAGGTCGTCGGTTGGCCGCTATAGGTGTTGCCGTAGACGCAGTTGTTGAGGTAGCGATTGTCCGTGCCGGTCTTGCCGAACTCGCTGATGGCCGGGGCGTTGCTGTTGTTGATGACGATGTTGTTGGCGAGCAGGGTGCCAGCGTTGGTGAGGACGTCGCCGCCGACAACGATGCCGCCATAGGTGTTGCCGAATACCAGATTGTTGACCACGGTCATGTTGGTGGCGTAGTGCCAGGAGGTGATGCCGGAGCCGGCATTGGCGAAGGTGATGTTGTTGGCGACCAGGCAGTACCGGTCGCGGACATAGATGCCGTGGATCTTGTTGTTGGCGGTCCGTGGACCGATGTGGTGCACGAAATTGCCGACGCATTCGTTGCCGCTGGTCACGGTTGGATATGTGCCGATGCCGATGCCGGCTCCGCCCGAACCACCGGTTCCGGCGGCGGCGGGGATGTCGTGGATGATGTTGCCGATGATCCGGCAGTTGCTGGCTTCGACGTTGATCCCCAGACGAGCGCCATTGATGCTGCTGTCTGTCGAGCTGATGTCGAAACCGACGACATCGATGTACGAACCAGAGATCTGCCACACCGAAGCCACGCCAGTGACGTTGATTGTAGCGCCGCCGCGTGTGTCAGAGAGGAAGCGGATGCGTTTGGCAGCGCTGCCGCTGGTTCTTACCGTCACCGCGGCGTTGTACACGCCGGGGGCGACATGCACCGTATCGCCCTCGCGCACCGTGTCCGCCGCCTTCTGGATGGTGCGCCAGGGACTCGTTGACGAACCGGGGTTCACGTCCTTGGCGGTGCTTGAATCATCGACGTAGTATTCTGCGGCCGGGAGCGATATGCCGAGGATGGATGCGATGAGGATCGCGAGCAGTGGTTGCGGGGCAGGTGTGGACATTGGGCGTCTCCAGAGGACCGCTTCATGCGGACCTGCCCTAGGAACGCTGGCCGACCATCGCCGGATTCAGCCGATTGCGGATCGCCAGACGGTGTGCATTACGGCCCGGCCTCCAGGGGGCCGATGTCGATCGCCGCGCCCTGGAGGCGCGGATGTCCGGTGAAATCCACATCGGGCGCCCCTTGGGGCGTCCCTGCATCGCGGCAGGGGCTGGTGCTCCGCAGACGGAAAGCGATGCCTTGGTCGGGTGATTCCGCCAGGAACTGCGGATCGGACATCACCGTGGCGATGGCCTGCAGCCCATGCCGCAGCTGCGTCTCAACCGGCGTGTTGCCGAAGATGCAGTTATTCAGGTACAGGTTGCGAGCGCCGGTGCTCCCGAACTCGCCGACTCCCGGACCGCCGGTGTTGTCGATGACGATATTGTTGGTGACGAGGCTCTGGTCGTTGACCACTCCGCCCGGTTTGTCGCCGGCCCCGATCAGGATCCCGCCGCGCTGGTTGGCGGAAACCAGATTGTTGGCGATGACCACGCGGGTCGCCGCATGGTAGGTGTCGATGCCGGCCCCGCGGTTGCCGGAAACGATATTGTTCCACACCCGCGCCTCCTCGTCGTTGATGCGGATGCCGGAGGTCGAATCGGGACGACCCAAATGGCCGATGCCCTGCACAATGTTGCCGATGAACTGGTTGCCGGTAGTTACCGTCTTCGCCCACGGGGGATAGGTGCCGCAGCAGATACCGGCGCCGCCCATGCCGCCACGCAGGGTCTTGAGCGCAGGAATGTCATGGATGCGGTTGCCGACGATCCGGCAATGGCTTGCCTCGACGAGAATACCGAAGCGGGCACCGGCCGCTGTGGGATCGGAGGAGGAGATGTCGAATCCCTCGATGTCCACATAGTTGGCGCGCGAGATGGTCCACACCACGTCGGCGCGGGCGTCGATCGTGGCTCCCCAGCGTTCGGTCGAGACGAAGCGGATTCGCGCCTCCGCTGTCCCGCCGGTGCCGATGACGACCGGGGCATCGTAGCGGCCGGGGGCGACCCTGACCGTATCGCCCGGACCGACCCGGTCGGCAGCGTGCTGGATGGTCGCCCATGGACGCTGGGCTGATCCGTCGGCGGCATCGTCGCCGCCGGCCGAAACGAAGAACTCGCGCGCCGTCGTGCTAGCGCTCGGCTCCGCTGCGAGCGGCGGTGTCGTCGCCGGGGACGGGGATCCGGCGGGCGTCCACAGGGTCCACCACAGCAGGGCCGTGAGAATGAGGGCGGCAGAGACGCATGCCGTCCACCAGGCGGCGCTCGGGGCGGCCGCCTTCGGTTGGGAGCTGCTGGTGAGCAGGTCGGCGTAGTCTGCCACGACGAAGTGAGCCTCTGCTGCCGGCAGCTGGTCGAGAAACGCGCTGAGCGCGACCAGCGACATGGCCAGGCCATGTCGCTCCAGCCGTTCGCGCAGCGCCTGCAGGCCGCGACGCACCCACGTCTTGGCGGTGCCGATGGGTATGCGCAGCTCCGCCGCCACCTCCTCGAAACTCATCCCGCTGACATGATGCATGACGATGGCGCGCTGGCTGAGCTCGGGAAGCTGTGTCAGCTCCTGTCGGACCAGATCGGCCTGTTCGGCGCGCTCGAGGGCGGCGTCGGGGTGCGTGGCGTGAGGGGCGGTCGATCTCTGACGGCTCAGACGCGCGCTGTGCCGTCGGATGCGTTGGCGTTGCCGCGCGAGGTCGATGGCCAGATTCGTGGCCATGGTCAGAATCCAGCGGCGTGCCGCCGCATCGGCATCCTCGCCGTGGACGAAGCGGAAGCTGGCGGCGCGGTCGCGCACCCGCAGCAGGGTTTCCTGCATCGCATCCTGGGTGAGTTCGGCATCCCCGGTCAGCCGGCAGACCACCCGCATGACGTCGTTGCCGACCAGGCGAAGCAGGACGTCCCAGGCCTCGCTGTCGCGACTTGCCGCCAGACGCGACAGGGCCTCGGCGATGCCGTATGGAGCGTGCTCGTTGGCAGGCCAGGCGCCTGTCTTGAGATCCAATTGACGTCGCATAATTCGGGGTGATATGGTGGGTCGCTGCAGAACTGCACGTTTTCCCGGTATTTGTTGCTCCTGTACATCACGCAGTTGTGCGGGTCGCAGGCGGATCGGTCGGCGGGCACCTCCGATCGGCGCAACTACGTATCTGTCATGCTCTTGGTTGCGAATCTATGGCGATGGGGCTGATGTGTCCGGTGCACGAACGCGTGGTCGGCTGGCTGCTACGCCATCGTCGCCAGCATCGCCTCGCTGACCGGGAATCGCGGCGGCTCGCCGCGGATCACGCGCAGGCATTCCTCGATCGCCAGCTGGCCCATGCGCCGGATCTCGCCGCTGCTGCTGCCCGCCAGGTGCGGGGTGAGGTAGACGTTGGGCAGGGCCCAGAACGGGCTGCCGGCGACGGGCGGCTCGGGGTCGGTGACGTCGAGGTGGGCGGTGATGCGTCCGGTCTGCAGCTCGGCGATCAGCGCGGATTCGTCGACCAGGGCGCCGCGCGCGGTGTTTATGAAGGTCGCACCGTCCGGCATCGCACGGAAGAACGGCGCGGCGAGCATGTGGCGGGTGGCCGGGATGTTCGGCGCATGCAGGCTGATGACCTGGCAGTCGCGGGCGAGCTGGATCAGGTCGGCCTGCCGGCGGCAGCCGAAAGCGGCGAGGTCGGCGTCCTTGGCGTAGGGGTCGTAGACGTCGACCTGCAGGTCCATCTTCTGCAGTCGTTCGGCGACCAGCCGGCAGATGGCGCCGAAGCCGATCAGACCGACGCGGGTGCGGTAGTTGCCGGCGTGGGCGGGAGCGCCGACGTGCTTCTTCTGCGCCTTGATCGCATCGACGGCCTGGAACCATCTCTTGTTGGCCAGGGTGATCAGCGCCACGGTCACCTCGGCCACCGGCACTGCGTTGGCGTGCATGGCGGTGGTCACGAGTACGTTGCGCGCGTAGCTCTCCGGGGTGACGAAGCCTTTCACCGAGCCCGCGGCATAGCAGACCGCGCGCAGTTGCGGGGCCTTGGCGAGGAAGGCGGTGTCGAGCTTCGGCATGCCCCACGAGCCGAGCAGGATGTCGGTTCCGGCCAGCGCGGCATCGCCCGCTGGCTTGTCGAGATCGCCCAGCACCCGCACTTCGGCGGCCGCGCGCAACCGGGCGAGGTCCTCGTCGGTGAAGAAGCGGGGGTGGTCCTTGGTGGCGTGGGTGATGGCGACGATGGTCATGGTGGGGCAGCTTGGCCTGCGGGACGCGGGTTCCAGGTGCGCCGTCATCCCAGCAGCCACCACATCAATCCGCCGAGACTGACCACCCCCGCAATAATGACTGCTGCGACGATCCAGAAGCCCTCGCGCCCACGGCGCAGGCGGCGTATGGCGCTGACATCGTCCGGCGCCTGCGCCGCTCGGCGCAGCATGGCGGTGAACTGGCCGGCATCCTTGGGCCGGTGGCCGGGGTCCTTTGCCATCGCCCAGAGGATCAACTCGGCCACCGCCGGCGAGAGATCGGGCGCGTAGCTGCGCGGATCGGGCGGAGCCGTCTGCACTACCTGGCGCATCAGGTCGGCGACCGTCCGCCCGGAGAAGGGCGTGCGGCCGGTGACGGTGTGGAAGAGGGTGGCACCGAGTCCGTAGACGTCGGCGGCATGGCTGACTGCACTGGCATCGCGTACCTGCTCGGGTGGCATGTACGCCGGCGAGCCCATCGCCGTGCCGGCCATGGTCAGGCCTTCGTCGGGTAGTCCCCCGCCCGGCGTGGCGAAGCCGAGGTCGACGACTTTGGCTACTCCGCCAGGCGTCAGCAGGATGTTCCCCGGCTTGAGGTCGCGATGGATGATGCCGAGCGACCCGAGGTGGGCGAGAGCGTCGCCGACCTGGCCGATGAGATGGACCGCCTCGCGCCAGGGTAAGCGGCCGCGGCTGTCGATCACGCTCTCCAGGCTGGCGCCGGCGACCAGTTCCATGATCAGGCCGTGTACGCCGCCCTGATGGATGTCGCCGTGGATGGCGGCTACGTTGCCATGGCTGATGCGCTTGCCGAGGTTGGCTTCACGTTGCAGGCGCTGGATGTTCTCGGCGTCCTGCGCCGCCACCGTGGTCAGCAGCTTGATCGCCACTGCGGCGTTGTCGGACAGGCGCGTGGCGCGGTAGACCACAGCCAGGGCACCTGCGCCGAGTCGCTGCTCAAGTCTGCAGCCGCCGAATACCCTGCCGGTCAGGGCATCAGGCGCTGCTACGGCGGCCGTCATCAGCTACTCCCAGACCACTTTGCCTTCGCGCAGGCGGAATACCGTCTTGCCCAGGGCCTTGGTGATCGCCAGCTTGGCGTCCGCGCCAATGTGGATCTCGACACCGGGATAGACCGCGTTGTTGACCGTTACCGTCGCATCGGGGTTGTTGCCGGCGCGCAGCACGGCGTTGTTGAGGATGTTCTCGCACTCGCCCAGGCGCTTGGTCCGCTGCTCGTAGTTGGCCAGCGCCTGCTGCAGCTTGAGCGCGAGATCCTGGCGCTTGGCTGGGTCGGTCTCCTGCTTCAGCCACAGGGCGATGCGTTTGGTCTTGGTCTTCGCCTCGGCGACCTCGGCGGCGATCGCCTCGTGCTCGCGGGCGGCGAGGCGCCACAGGGCGATGGCCAGGGGGTTCATGCCGACCTGGACGATGCCGCCGAGCTCGTCGGGATGGCCGAGGTCGTCGATCACCGCCGAACCACCGCACTGCACCGTGCTGGAGACCACCAGCTTGGCCTTCACATTGCCGGTGGCGTAGATGGTCGAGCCGCGCACATCGCTGGCGACCTCCATGTTGCGGCACTTCACTTCGCGCCCGGTGACGTGCTTGGTGGTCAGATCGCCATGCGTCTTGACCCGGTGCTTGCCGGGCAGGATGCCGCCGCAGACCAGGTTGCCGCGCACTGAGATGCGTGCATCTTCGATCACCCCCTTGACCGTCACGTCGGTGGCGCTCTTGATGCTGAAGCCGGCGATGATGTCGCCCTTGATCGCTACCGGCAGCTTGGTGATCAGGTTGCCCCAGTGCATGTCGAGATCGCCGGGAATCTCCACCACCGGCATGATGTCGAGGTGGCCGTCGCGGCGGCGGACCACCATGCCGGCGCGTTCGGAGACGACCTCGCTGTCGCCGCGCAGCGCCGTGCCCTCGCCGGCGACAGCGGTGAGGTCGGCGTCCTTGGCCTCGGCCACCGGCAAATCCTTGCCCAGCACGGTCCGCCCTGGCGTACCCGGCTTCTTGGGCGAGAGGCGGGCCAGCAGGTCGCCGGCCGCGACCTCGTGGAAGCGACCCTGCTCGTGGAAATCCATCTTGTGCTCGGCGTCCTCCTCCAGGCGCAGGGCGAAGTTGACCAGCACCTTGACGTAGGCGTGCTCGGGCTGGACCGCCGGGATGCCCTGAGCCACGACCAGGTCGCGATCGTGGTCCGCCGGCACTTCGACTTCGCGCAGCGCGGCCTCGATCACCCCGGCGATGACCCCGGCCTTCATCATGCGGTCGATGGCGCTGCTCGCCGGCATGGTCGCCCTGGCCGGCAGGTGCAGGACGGCCTGCATGCCGGTGGGATCGATATCGAGACGGATGGCGTCGTCGGGCATCTGCCCAAGGTATAGCATGGGGCGGCCGGTCCCGCCAGCGGCGCGTGTGGACTGCCCGGGATGGGCGGGTAGCGTGCCCCGACCCCGGGGGACCCCCACGTGCGACTCTTCGCTATCTACGCCACCTCGATCGCCTGCGGCTTCTGCCTCATGGCCCTGGAGATCCTCGGCGCCCGCTTCCTCTATCCATCGTTCGGCTCGTCGATCGACGTGTGGGCGGCGATCATCACCGTGTTCATCGCCTCGCTGTCGATCGGCTACGTGATCGGCGGACGCATCGCCGACAAGAGCTCGGACAACCGCGCGCTGGCGTGGATCGCCCTCGGGGCCGGCGTCCTCTACCTGACCCTGCCGACCTACGCCCTCTCCGCCTCCGAGGCGCTGGGCGAGGGCATGGGCCAGCTGCGCTTCGGCGTGCTGGTTGCCGGCCTGGTGCTGTTCCTGCTGCCATCCCTGCTGCTGGGCATGGTCTCGCCGATCCTGGTCAAGCTCGCCTTCATCAGCGCCGAGCGAGTCGGTACCACCACCGGCACGCTGTACGCGGTCGGTTCGATCGGCAACGTCCTCGGCATCCTGGTCACCGACTACGTCCTGCTCGAGCACGTGCCGCTCAACGCCAATCTGCTGTGGATGGGCTGCATCCTCGCCGTCACCGGTCTGCTCCACCTCGCTTGGCGCATGCAGGCCAGTGGCCAGCCGGCCGCTGCCCAGGGGGCGTGATGAACCGCCAGTTCCTTCTCGGCCTGGTCGTGGTGGCCGCCGCTGCGGCGGTGGGCTTCACCTTCCAGGACCAGCACTACCGGCTGGACCTCGCCGGCCATCCCGCTGACCAGCGCGTGCTCGACCACCGCGACAGCCCGTACACCGGTATGACCTGGGTCGCCAGCCCGTCGAACAACTATCTCCAACTGCGCTTCTTCGAGATGGTCGAGGGCGGCGTATGCTTGGAGCCGAGTTGGACCGCCTTGGCTGCCGATCCGTCCCTGCCGCACCTCAAGCCGGCCACCGCACCGGTCCTCGTCGCTGGCCAGCCCGATCCAGGCACGCTCAACAACAGCGCCTACATCAGCATGTTCGCCGCCGGCCTGCTGCTCAACAAGGTCGTGCCGGAGAAGCCGCAGGTCCTGGTCGTCGGCCTGGGCAGCGGCGTCGGCATCGCCCAGATCCTGCATCATTTCCCGCAGGCCACCGTCGAGGTGGTCGATATCGACCCGGCGGTCATCGAGATGGTGCGCGACCACTTCCCGATGATGGCATGGTTCGAGTCGCAGGGTCGCGTGCGCTTCGTCGCCCGCGATGCCCGAGCGCACATCCGCGCCCAGGCCGGCCACGGCTTCCATCTCATCGTCCTCGACGCCTATACCGCCGGTTCGACCATCCCGCCCCATCTGATGACACGGGAGTTCTTCGCCGAATGCGGCGCCACCCTGGCTGATGGAGGCACCGTCTTCGCCAACGTCATCGGCAGCTACGGCGAGCAGAGCAACGGTGCATGGCACGGAGCCAAGCGCCGGGTGGTGGGTGGCGCGCTGCGCTCGTTCCGCGCCGCCGGTCTCGAACATGCCTGGGTCTTTCCGGTGATGCAGGATTCACCCATCGGTTTCGACCGCACCCAGTCGCGCAACAACATCATCATCTGCGGCAAGCATCCGATCTCGCCCCGGCGCTTCGAGGAGGGTTGGCGACGCCTGCGCGAATGGGTCCCTTTCCCCACCCTGCAGCCGGGCAAGTACGTGTCGCGGCAGTACATGCTGCGCGACGGCGATACGCGCATGACCACCAGCACCGTCGTGCCAGTGGCGTGGGTGGATGCCGCCGTGCCCGATTTCGCCGGCACCTTCAAGCCCGCTCAGGTCGAGCCTGGTGCGCCCACGCATGCAACCATCAGCTTCAGCGAGGATCGCTCGCGCATCGAGGCGGCCGCCGCGGCGGTGCGTAAAGCCGCCCCGGCTGGCAGCCATCTGCGCGGCTGGGACACCGTCCCGCCGCGGGCGCAGATGGTGCAGCGCGTCACCGACTGGGGCATGTTCCCGCGTGAGATCTGGCGCGTCACGGTCGCCTTCGCCCGCGAGACCGACAAGCACGACCCCGAACTGCTGGTCGGCCCGGTCGACGGCCCCGAGCGGGACAGCGCCCCGCAGAGCTGGCACATCAGCGACGCACCGCTGTTCACCGACCAGACGCCGAATGCGGACATCGTGAATAGGTAGCTCTCGCTGGCCGCTGGCCGCTGGCCGCTGGCCGCTGGCCGCTGGCCGCTGGCCGCTGGCCGCTGGCCGCTG
>JALHRW010000161.1 GCA_022841245.1 Planctomycetota bacterium | reverse complement strand
CGCGGCGCTGCTCCGGCGCGGCCTCGCCGCCGATCAGGCCGGTGAAGCTGGTGACGCAGCGCGGCCGGTCGAGGCCGGCACGCACCGCCGACGGCAGCCGGCGCAGCCCGTCGCCCCCGACTTGGGGATCCTGTGCCAGCCAACGGTCCCAGCCAACCCGCGCGGGACGACGGGCGATGGCCGTTCCGGAAGCGCGCAAAACGTCCAGCCGATGGTCGCTGTCATACAGGAGCTGTTCGCGGCCATCGACGCGGCTGGCGGTGGCGGCGCGCCAGTCGGGGTGCTGCTGGCCGTCCGGACGCAGCCACCAGCCGAGGGCCGATTGCAGCGGAAGCTGGTAGCGTCCCTGCCGCCGGTCCCACATGCCCCACAGGACGTAGGTTCGGACCTGGGCGCGAGTCAGGGCGACGTAGGCGAGGCGGAGCTGCTCGGCATCATCCTCCTCCGTCACCGCTGCCTCCGCTGCCTCCAGGCCTGGGCCGGCGAACACCAATCGTGTCCCAGTAGCATCGCTGACCAGTGCGCCGACATCCTTCGTAGCGCTGCTATGGCCGATGAAGGGGCAGAATACGATGGGGAATTCCAGGCCTTTGGCCTTGTGCATGGTGAGAATGCGCACTGCGCTGGCGTCGCCCTCCAGGCGCAGACGGCGCGCTTCGGCCCCCTCCCCGCCACGACGCTCCCACCACGCCAGCAGGGCCGCCGGACGCAGGCCGTTTGCCGCGGCCTCGCCGTGCAGCATCTCGATGGCGTGTCGCCAGTCGGTCAGCCAGCGCTCGCCATCGGGCAGGGCGGCGAAACGGGCCAGGGCTCCGACCTCGGCGGCCCAGCCATCGACGGCGGCGGTCAACCCGAAGCGCAGCCAACGCTGGTGATGCGCCTCGACCTGCTCGACCAGGATCTGCCAAGCCTGGTCATCAGCCACCGCAGCAGCGATGGCGGCTGCATCGCGACCCCAGGCGCGGGTGGCGAGGGCGAGGCGCAAGGCCTGCCCGTCACGCGGGCGGGCCAGGGCGGCCAGCACGGCGTGCAACTCGGCGGCAGCCGGGCTGTCGAGGACGTCGCCATGCACCGCCATGGTCGCCGGCACGCCGCGCCGCAACAGCGCTTCGCGCATGTCGCGGGCCTGGGATCCGGTGCGCACCAGCACGGCGCAGTCGCGCGGCCGGATCAATTCCGCCCCCAGGCGATGGCCGAGCAGCCGGACGATCTCGCTGGCGACGGCGTCCTGGCGGCGCGGTGGATCTGCATCGTCCTGCGGTTGCAGGACGGTCAGCGCGGCGTCCTCGTCATCGATGGGCGGGGCGGCGGTCTTGCCCTCGACCGGCGTCAGTTCGATGCGCGGGGTAAGGAACGGCAGCGAGGTGCGGCCGATCAGCGACTGCACCGCCGCGACCAGCGCCGGATCGCTGCGCCAGTTGCTGGTCAGCCGTTCGGTCCGCACCGACGAGACGGCGGCAAGGTAGGCCGCGAGATCAGCACCGCGGAAACGGTACACCGCCTGCTTGGGGTCGCCGACCACGACCAGGCGTCCACCGCCCTCGGCGTGGCAGCGGCGGAACACCTCCCACTGCACCGGATCGGTGTCCTGGAACTCGTCGATCAAGGCGATCGGCCAGCGTTTCCGCACCGTCTCCGCCAAGTGAGGACGCCGTTCGAGGGCATCGCGCACCCGGCGCAGCAGATCATCCTGGGTCCACACCCCGGCCACCGCCTGGCTGGTACGCAGCCGCTCCGCCACAGCCGGACAGAGCCAGCCGAGCCAGGCGATGCGCACCTGGTACGTCAACTCAGCCAGGCGCCGGCAAGCGGCCAGCAGCGGATGGACGCGGGCCTCGCCGAGGTGCTTCTTGAACACCGTCTCGGTCGGATCCTGGTTCAGCAGGTCGAGACCGCACAGGTCACCCCCGCAGGCCAGCAGGTCCAGGTCAGCAGCCGGATCATGCGGCTTGAGCCACCCCCATGAACGCAGCAGAGCCAGTGCCTGCGGCGTGGCGGCTGCGCGCACCTGCGCCTCCGCTGCCGAGGCGGCGGCCAGGGCATCTTCGATGGAGATCGCTGGCTCGATACGGGTGCCGGGACGGCGGTTCCAGCGCCGCCACAGCTCGACGTCGCCCTCGATCGTCCAGCTGGCGGCGAAGCGGGCCAACCGGGGATCGCCCCACAGCTGCGTGCGCCACGCGTCGCGCACGGCCTCGGCGATGAGCTCGCTGTCGTCCGGCGCAAGTTCAGCAGCGAAGGCCTCGCCGCAGTCGAAGGCGGCGCTCTCCAGCACCTGCTTGCAGAAGGCATGGATGGTGCCGACCGCCAGCTCATCGAGCGCGCTGAGACAGCCGTCGAGCCGAGTGATCACGCCGGCCGGACCGCCGCACGCGGCCTCACCCGCGGCGACCAGGGCCTGGGCTGCCGGAGTAGCGCCGCTGCGACCCGCAGCGGCCGCGCGGCATTCCCCGAGCACGCGACGCACGCGGGCCGCCAGCTCGTCGGCCGAGGCGTTGGTGAAGGTGACGACCAGGATCTTGCTGAGATCCAGCTCCGGTTCGGTCAGCAGCAGGCGCGCCACCAGGTGGCTGAGCGTCCAGGTCTTGCCGGTGCCGGCGCTGGCCTCGATGGCGAGGAAGCCCGACGGCAGCGGATCGCGGGTGACATCGAAGTTCATCGCCGCACCCGCTGCGGTGCATTGATCAGCAGACCCCACACCCGCATCATCAGCGCCACGCTGTCGGGTGTGATCACCTCGGCTCCGCGCCAGGCCAGCGCGACCGCCGGCAGGTCGCACTCGCCGCGCTGGTCATTGCTCCCCTGCCACGTCTTTCCGGCCAGGAACAACAACTCGTCGGGCCGCTTGCTGCGCTGCTGGTGCAGCTTCCAGGCTGTCTTGGGGAAGAAGGGCAGCGGGGTGGCCAAGGCGTTTGCCGAGAGCTGCAGCAATTGGCTCAGGCGTTGCCGGGCATCGCCAGCGTGCGCCGGAAGAACTTCGCGCGCCTCGCGCGCGACCAGCTCGCCACTGCCCGGCTCCTCGCCGCGCTGCTCCTGCCAGGCGTTCCACGCCAGCAGGCGGATGGCCAGCCCGATCCGGCTGCGTTCGCTCGGCTTCGCTCCGGCATGCGCGAGGCGCAAAACGTTGCCGGCCGGCGCGGGATCGAGCACGCCGTCGAGGCGCCAGCCGTCACCAGCCAGCTCCAGCGCCAGCGGTTCGCTGCCGCGATGAGTGGACATCACCGCGTCGATGGCCGTCAGGTCGGCCAACAGGCGCTCACGACCGGCCTCGCCCAGCCGGCCGAGCGGCAGCTGGCCGTCGGCCATCGCCCGGTCGAGCGTGGCCTGGCGATCCGTGCTGGTGAGCAGCCTATCGATCAGCCGGTAGCGCTCGAGCGCCTCAAGGCTGAACGGCTCGTAGTCGCCAGCACCCTCGGCGACGTCCTGCGGCGAGACGCCCAGACGATGGCGGCACCAGGCCGCGGCCGGATCCTGCCACAGTCGCACCAGCTCATCGAGCGACCAGCGTTCCACCGCGACCTCCTGCAGGTCGGCGAACACCGCTTCCGTCTGGCGACGTGGTACCGGCACCGCCAGCTGGCGGGCGAGGGCGATGGCGCTGGCGTCCCATGACGGCAGCGCCGCCTGGCCGTCGATGGCGAGATACGTAGCGGCGAACGGCTGCAGCGGATGCACTGTGGTCAGCAACCGACTCGGCCGGTTCGGCTCGTCGCCGTCCCAGCTCACGGCTGCGTCCACCGCCTCGAACAGCTCGGCGAGGCAGGCCGACGGCGGGTGCTCGTGGCGCGGATCGCCCTGGGCGGCGCGACCTGGCCAGGTGATGATCAGCCGCTCTCCGGCTGCGAGGATCGCTTCGAGGAACAACTGCCGGTCATCCTCACGCGGGCGGCGGTCGCCGACCTTCGGCTTGGCCGCGAGCAGATCGAAAGGCAGCGCCGCCGTGCGCCGCGGCCAGCCGGCGTCGGCCATGCCCAGCAACACGATGACCCGGGCCGGAACCATGCGCATCGGCTTGAGTCCGGCGACGGTGATGCTGCCGCTGACGAAGTCCGAGGCACGCGCCTCCTCGCCCAGCGCGGTATGCAGAGCGGCGGAGATCTCGGCCAGGGAGATGGTGAAGTCCGCGGGCAAACCCTGCGCCTGGCCAGCGAGGTCGTCGATCGCTTCGTTGACCGCGGCGGCATCGAGGCCGTCCGCCGCCAGCAGTTGCAGTCGTAGCGCGTGCAGTTGCGCGCACCACGCGGGCAGAGGACGGGCCTCGGCCAAGCCGGCGACGACCGCCAGCAGACGCTGCAGCCAGCCGAGCAGCGCTCCGAGCAGTTCGTGGTCGGGAGCACCATCGGCACCGCTGGCCGGCCGGCCGCAGGCCGCGTCGCCGCCCATCGCCCAGCCCAGCATCAGCCGGTCGACCGCAGCCAGCAGCGTGCCGTGATCCTCGACCGACTCGACGCCGAGCAGGTCCTGGCGGTGGCGGGCGTCGCGGCCCCAGCGCAACCCCGCGCGGCTGAGCGCCTCCTGCGCCTGCGCCACCTGGTCGGTGTGCAGACCGGCGGCTGCGCGCACCGCTGGCAGTTCGAGCAGGTCGAGCACCTCGCCGAGGCCGCAGCGGCTCTGGGCCAGGGCGAGCACCGCGAGCAGTCCCTCGGCCACCGCGTCGGCTCCACCGATGGTCCGGTCGCTGATGCGCACGGGCAGGCGGATGGCATGATCGGCGCCGGCGAACACCGCCTCGACCAGCGGTCCGTAGACGGTGAGGTCGGGGGCGAGGACGAGGATCTCGTGCGGGCGCAACCCAGGCAACTCGGCGCAGGCGGCGAGGACGCGGTCGCGCGCCACCTCGACCTCACGGCGCGGTCCGTGGCAGCAGTCGAAGGACAGCGAGACGTCAGCCGGATCGAACGGCTGCGCCGTCACGTCGCGCTCGCCCATCGCCGCCTGCAGCCGGCCGAGCAGCCCGGTGACAGGGCGGTCGGGCGTGTCGAGCCAACGCCAGCCGTCAGCCCAGGCCGGGCGCCTGGCGATCTCGCGGAACCAGTCGCGCGCCTGACGGCCAAGCGAGGCGACGAGCGGGTGCCCCTGCGCTTCACCGCCCAGACGTGCCGCCTCGCGCGGGCTGCTCAGGTCACCCCACGGCTGTGGCAGCGGACTGGTCAGCCAGATGCCGACCGGCAGATGCACAGCCAGCGCCTCCAGCACATCGACCACTCGCGGCGGCAGCACGCCGGTCGCCAGCACCGACAGGCGCAGGTGCCAGCCCTCCGGCGGGCCATCGCGGCGCAGGCGCAGCGCCAAGGCGTCGAGACGCCGGCTGCGCGGCTCGGCCGGGATCTGCGCGCGCAAACGGCGCCACAATTCGGCCTGCCAGGCCTGGTCGGGAAGATCCTCCCACGCGGATCCCGCCTCCCACGCCGCCAGCATCTCCGGACGGTAGATCTGATAGGCGTCGAGCAGATCGGCGAGCCGATCCGCGAGTTGCAGCCGCTTGGCCGGCCGGGCAGCCGGATGTCCAGCGGCGAGGTAGGCGACGAGCGGATCGAGGCCAGCGATGGCCTGTTCGGCCAGGGCGGCGATGCGCCAGCGCAGCCGGTCGCGATGCCAGGGGTCGTCGGCCGTGGCCAGCCCGAGGTCCTCCTCCAGCTCGGCGATCAGCCCGGCCGGAAACGGCAGGTCCAGGCCGGCGGCGCAGCCCCACTGCTCAGCCAGACGCTGCTGCAGCCAACGGCGCAACGACAACGACTGCACCACGATGCATTCATCGCGGTGCGGCGGCAGCGGCTCTGCGCCGAGCCGGCCGGCGAGGTCGGCGACGAGGCGGTCGAGCCGGTCGGTGGCGGTGACGCTGAGCATGTTGGCGATGGTGCACCGTGGCCGGCTGGTGCATGCACGCAACGGTGCATCCAGGGTTCAGCCGGGGCCATTCCTCACAACGGTGTACGCTCCACCTTGGTCCAGGCCGACCAGGAGCCGACCCCATGCTGCTTCACGTTGCGCCGCCAGAGCGCCCCGCCGCCCAGGGCGAAGAGCTGGTTCCTGTCAGGACCAGCCAGGCAGACGCCCAGAACGCGGCTGCGATCGGGCAGCGGCAGGATGACCTGAGTCGGCCCATCATCGGCGCAGACCTGCACGCCCATCCTGGTCGCCACGAATAGCTGGCCTTCTGAGGCATAGCAGATGGATCCTGGGCCGGCGTCGTCGTCTCCGTCATCGACATGGAGCCAGAAATAGCGCTCCTTGTCGACCAGTCTGCCGTCGGTGGCGATACGGTAGCTGTACACCCACTTGGATCCTCCGTCCGCGACCGCCAGCAGCCACCGGTCTGGCCGGAAGGCGATGCCGGTCGCGCACTTCAGGCCAGTATCCACGAGCGTAGCCCGGCCATCCCGCACCAGCCATGCGCCCTCGGCCCCGGTGACGTACAAGTCCCCCTCCGGCCCGGCCTGGATGCTGCTGCCGGATATGCCGGTGCAGCGGACCTCCCCGCGTCCAGCGGCATCGAAGCGCATGATCCGCCCGCTGCTTGCCGACACGCTGTAGACCTCGCCGCGCGGGCCGACCGCCAGCCCGTCGGCTCCGCCGTGTTCGGCGACGAACACCTCCGTCCGGCCATCGGTGCGGATCCGCCTGATGGAAGCGCCGTCGATGACGTACACCTCTCCCGCCGCATTGGCCACCGGGCTGCGCAACTCAGGACCGCCGCGGAGCACCAACTCCCACCCGGCATCAGGCATGAGGATGTCGCGCACCCGGGGTGCGCCGAGGCCAGCCCGGACCGGCTCGGGCCAACCGCGCCAGATGAAGCGCATGGCGTCCGGGAAGCAGGCGTGCCAGCCGGCGCCATGCGGCCCATCGAGGGTGACGAAGCGGTAGTCGTAGCCAGCGAAGGAGAGCGATCTGGCCATCTCCTGGTCGAGCAGGTACCAGTCTCCGGCGCAGTTCACCATGTCGTCGGTGCCTGTGGTCAGGAATACCCGGATCGGCTTCGGCTCGTACTTGCGCACCAGGGTCGGAAGCAGGTTTCCGCCGCGGAAGGCGACGAAGCTGCCGCTGTTGGCGTAGACACGGGTGAACGCGTCGGGACGCTCCCAGGCCGCGTTGAAGGCGGCGATGCCGCCGCTGCTGCACCCGGCGATGCAGCGGTCGTTGCCACTGTCCGAGAGGCGGAGAGCGAATTCCCGCGACACCGCAGGGAGGATCTCGTCGAGAATGAAGCGGACGTAGCCGTCGCCGAGCCCGTCATACTCGTAGCAGCGGTTGCGTCGCGGCAGGGTTCCATCCATTGGGGCCGGAACCTCGCCCGGCGAGACGAATACGCCGATCGTCACCGGCATGTCCCCGGCGGCGATCAGTTGCTCCAGCAACAGCTTCTCCTTGGCATCGAAGCCATCCTGGCGCACGTAGACGCAGGCCGGACGCGAGCCGTCGTACTGAGCAGGGATGAAGACGGTGACAATCCTGCGGGTGCCCGGAAAGATCCGGCTGCTGGTGAAGGTGAACTGCTTGATGTCGCCGTGCGGGATCGCTTCATGCATACGGTGGAGACTTCCTGCTGGACGAGTTCTCGGTCACCCTGCGGCGAAGCCGGAGGTTTCCACCAC
This sequence comes from Planctomycetota bacterium, assembly GCA_022841245.1. Lineage (GTDB taxonomy): Bacteria > Planctomycetota > UBA11346 > UBA11346 > UBA11346 > UBA11346. Next base: position 3,299 of record JALHRW010000161.1, on the reverse strand, counting down.
CGGTTCCGCTGCACGATCCATGCCGTCGCTGACCGCCACCAGCAGTTCGCACTCCGGCGTCAGCACCGTATCGGCGACAGGTGTGATATGCGCACCGTCTCCGGCGAGTATAGCCAGCACCTGCCAGCCCCGCGCCTTGATCCCTCTGGCCTGGTCGAGCCGCCGACCGGCATCGCCCGTGGGCACCGGCACGCGGGCGAGATGCAACCCCTGGCTGACCACCAGCTCGTGGTCGCCGCGCAGGCGGTCGAGGACGCAGGATGCACCCATGGCCGCGTAGGATAGAACCACGTCGGCTCCGGCGCGCATCGCGGTCTGCACATTCTTCTCCGCACTGATCCGGACCAGGATCTGGGCTTCGGGCCGCAGGCGGCGGCACAGCACGGTAAGGAAGATGTTGAGGTCATCATCGTGCGTGGTCAGCACGACGGCGTCGGCGCGGTCGAGCCCGGCCGCCAGCAGCGCGGCGCGATCGCGTGCGTCGCCGATCGCGATCGCAGCGTCGACGGAACTGGCCTCGGGCCGGCAGTCGATCCCGGAGGCATCGAGGCCCCGTCGGCGCAGGGCGGCAAGGCAGCTGCGGCCCACCCGGCCGACGCCGATCACGATGGCCTTCGGCACTGCACCTCCCACGGTGAAGGCCGTGTTGAATGTGGCGATCGCTGCCGGGATACCGGCCAGGACGAGGATGCCGCGACGATCGAGGGGTTGGTCCGCCGACGGCGCCACGACGCGACCGTGCTCCCACAGGCACAGGACCGTGACTCCGGTCTTCCGGCGCAGGTCCAGTTCGCGCAGCGTGCGGCCAGCCAGGGCGGTACCGGCGACCGGGACCTCAGCCACCTCCAGCCCGGCGATCGAGGCGAGATGGTGCGCCGCGGCATCGGGTCCGGTGATCCGCCGCGCCAGCGCCGCGCCGAGCATCAGGCCCAAGCGCATGACCTGGTCGGCTCCGGCCAGGCGCAGCACCTCGTCGCCGGCATCGCTGCGCGACAGGGCAAGGATCGGCAGTCGTGCGGTCAGTTCGCGCACGGTGACGATGACGTTGGCATTCTCGGTCTCGCTCAGCGTAGTCGCGACCAGGACGGCTCGTTCAATTCCGGCGGCCCGCCACGCCACCGGATCGTCGGGATGGCCCTGGAGCACGCGCAGGCCGCGGTCGTGCAGGCGCAGCGCCAGGACCGGATCGCCGATCATCAGGAGGTACGGTACGCCCTGCCGGTCGAGCACGCCAATCAGATGTTCGGCGATGGTATCCCACGAGGTGATCACGACATGGCCGCCTAGGTCGGCAGACACCTCGCGCGGCACGGCCAGCCCCGCCTGCGCCCTGGCCCACGGCATGAAGATGTACTGGATGGCGAACCACACGAGGATGATCTGGAACCACACCACGCCGACGAACATCACGATCATCGAGAAGATCCGCCCGGTGTCGGAGCGGAAGGTGATGTCGCCGTAGCCGAGGGTGGTCATCGTGGTCAGGGCCCAGTAGGCCCCGGTCACCCAGGTGTTCTCGGCATCCCGGCCTTCGTGCCACATCAGCAGGTGGAACATGGCGGTGAACAGCGCCGTCAGCACGACCAGCGACAGCAGCATCGGTTGGAATGCCTTCAGCCGCTGCAGCGAGGAGCGCGCCCCGAAGGCGGCAGCGGCGATGCGGAATACTCCAGCCATGACGGCAGGCTATGACGTGCCGGATCCGCGCCACAAGCCGCGGCCTGTGGTCTACCTGCAACAGCGTCGTTGCCGAACTGGCCGACGGTGGCAAGGCCGAGCTCGATCCAGAACGCTGCCTGAGGGTCTATTTTTCGGCAAAAGTGGCTGCATTTCGTCGCCGACCGGGTAGTCAGCGGTCATGCTCCGACTGCTCATCGCCCTGCTCGCCTGCCAGCTCTCAGCCGCGGTTCCCATCCGCGATGACGCCGGCGTGATCAAGGAGGCTGATGGCGCTGTCGTCGCCACCTACGCGGCGCGCATCCCGACCCTTGGCCCGAAGGATCCGCCACCGGGGCTGATCGTCGCGCTGCACGGCATCAACGGCAACGAGAAGCAGCTGATCGACGCCTGCAAACTCTCGCTGCAGGCGGCCGACCGCGAAAGCGGCTATGTCGTGCTCGGACTCAAATCGCAGGGTGCCGGCTGGGAGGTCGTCGACCACGAACGCATCCGCAAGGCCGTCGCCTGGGCCATCGCCACCCACCGCGTCGACCCGCGCCGGGTCTTCGGCTGGGGCTACAGCCACGGCGCGATCCGCCTCGGCCACTTCGCCGCCGAGGCGCAGGACCTCTTCGCCGGCGCCGTGCTGTGGGCAGGAACCTGCCAGCGCACCCCCGAGGACGGCAGCGGCATCGCCTACTACGCCGTGCATGGCGAATCCGATCCGACGGTGAAGCCGGACAATATCCGCGCTGCCCGCGACAAGATGCGCAAGCTGGGCGTACGGCTGGTCTACCGCGAGTACGCCGGTGGCGATCATGGCGCCCCCTTCAGCAAGGGCCGTGGAGCGTGGGCCGACCACATCCTGTGGCTGGACGCGCTGCGCAACGCACGCATCCCCTTGGATGCCAAGGTGAGCGAGGTCCTGACCAAGGCCGGGGCCGAACTCGACAAGGATGGCAAGCTGGGAACCGCAACGGCCAAGGCCCTCCTTCCGGTCCTGGCCGACAACGCCGGTCCCGCCATCGACGCCTTCGTGGTCCGTTGCATGACCGCCACGGTGCCCGCCCTGCGTCGCTCGGCAGCTGCCTTGTGCACCAAACGACTCTACGGCGACAGCGTCATCACCGCCCTGCTGGCCCTGGCGGAAGACGCCGACAAGGAGACCCAGTCGCAGGCGATCAAGGCGCTCGCCCTGGCGGCCGACTTCCAGATCGCCCCGGCCCAGGAGCTGCTGTGCACTACCGTGCGCGAGCACAAGAGCCCGGCGGTGCGCAACAGCACCCTGCAGGAGCTGCTGCCAGCTCTGCGCGCCCAGAAGGGCACGGTCGCCTTCGATCCGCCCTTCGCACAGCTGCTGGAGACCCTGCGCAAGTCGCCCAGCCCGACGCTGCAGAAGATCCTCGACGAACTGAAGTAGGCTCAGGCCATCCGGGTCCGGCGGCTGATCGCCACGCCCAGCGCCAACGCCGCGCAGCCCAGCAACAGCCACACGCCCCAGGTGGCGCCACTGCCGCGCGACTCCAGACGCAGCACCGGCTGGGCCCCGAGGTTGTCGGCGCGCAGGGTCAGCTCTTCGCCGGATTCCTGGGCAGGGAGCAGATCGATGCCGGTCAGCGCAGCGGTCGCGGCGGAGGCCG
>JALHRW010000160.1 GCA_022841245.1 Planctomycetota bacterium | reverse complement strand
GTCACCGCCGCCGCGGTGCCGAGCGCCATCGCCGCCCGTCCGGATCTGCGCGGCGTGATCCTCGACCTGCGCGGCTGCGCCGGCGGCAACCTCCAGGCCGCGGTCGAGATCGCGGCCGTCAGGCTGACGGTCGGCGCGGCAGTGATCGAACAGGTCGGCCGCGAGCCGGCGCGCAGCCGGGCCTGGAGCGCCACCGTGGCGCGCCTGCCCGATGTGCCGGTGGTGGTGCTGATCGATGGCGCCACCGCCTCGTCGGCCGAGGTGCTGGCCCACGCCCTGCACCGCGTGCGGCGCGCGCCCCTGGTGGGCACGCCCAGCCTGGGCAAGTGGTCGGTGCAGCAGCTCTTCCTGCTGCCGCGCGGCGACGCCATGCTGCTGACCGTCGCCCACCTCCGCCCGCCGGGTGGCACGGTGCTCGCCGGACCGCTCCAGCCCGACGTGGTGGTGGCACAGGAGCTCGACGCCACCTGGCGCAGCTGGGCCGGGGCCGGCAGCGACGTCCAGCTGGCCCGCGCCATCGAGCTGGCCACCGCCCTGGCGATCGCCAAGCCGCGCTGACGCATGCGCGGATTGCATTGGCGTCCCCGTCGCCTGAGCGAAGCGGGGTGCTCACCTGCGATCACCTTGCGACCACCCGGTGGCTGCTAGTCTGCCGGCCTGTCCGAGGGGTATCCTGTGCACCAACCTGACCGTGGACCACGAAGCGCGCTGACCAATGCGCTGCCGGCCCAGTTCCTCAACGGCGGCTACCGCTACTTCACCGGCAGCCTGGCCTACGTGCTGCACCGGGTGACCGGCCTGGCGCTGATCTTCTTCATCTTCTTCCACATCCTCTCGATCACCAAGTCGCAGGCGACGCCTGAGGCCTACGACCTGATGATCCGGCGCATGCAGGAGCCCGACTTCAAGATCGGCGAGATCCTGCTCTTCGCCGGCCTGCTCTACCACGGCCTCAACGGCATCCGCATCGTCCTGGTCGACTTCGCCTGGACCCGCACCACGCATCACAAGACGCTGTGGCTGGGCTTCACCGTCCTCTGCGCCGTGCTGCTCGCCGCCGGCCTCGTCCCGCTGCTGCTGCACACCAACGTCGCCCCGCTGCTCCAGCAGGACGTCCTGCCTGGCGGAGGGCGCTGACATGGCCGAGCACTACATCTCCAACCGCGCTGGCCAGGTCCAGTGGGTCATGCAGCGGGTCAGCGCCGTCCTGCTGCTCGGCTTCGCCGGCCTGCACTTCGGCCTGCAGCACTTCACCAGCGATGCGGTCTCGACCGGCCTGACCGTCGCCACCCGCCTCAACAACCCGTACTGGCAAGCCTACTACATCGTCTTCATCGTCCTGGTGATGTACCACGGCATCAACGGCGTGGTCGGCATCATCCGCGACTACAACCCCCGGCGGAACCTGCGCGTCCCGGCCGAGGTCGTGCTGTGGTCGCTGGCCGCCTTCTTCGTCGTTCTGGGGATGAAGAACGTGGTCACGCCGGTGCCGCTGGGCACGGTCAAGGAGAGCTACGCCGCGCGCGGCTTCCCCAAGGGCGAGAGCCCGGGCAACCCGCCCTCGCTGCCCATCGCCTACGACTTCCGCGACGAGCTGGCCGAGCTGGCGCTACTCGAGTACTACCTCGAACAGCACGTCCACCGTACCGAGGGCGCCCCCCTCGCCGAGGTCTTCGCGCACCAGCCCGGGATCCGCCTGCGCGAGCTCAAGGCCGAGGACGCCACCGCCGCGGTCGCCGCCAGCGGCGCGGCCTTCGACCGCTGGGCACAAGGCGTGATCGCCAACGGCCCGGTCGACCCGGCCCTGCGCAAGCGTCTCTGCGCGTTCAGCTCGTCCTTCGAATTCGCGGTATGGGCCGCCAACGTCCGCGTCGCCAACGGCAAGCTGCGCAACGACCAGCCGACCGTCGAGCGCTGGACCGCGAAGCCCGCCTACCGCGCCACCGAGCTGCACTGAGGCCCCCGATATGATCCTCTCGCATGATGTGCTGATCGTCGGCTCCGGCGCAGCCGGACTGTACGCCGCCTACTGGGCCGCCTCGAAGGCCGACGTGGCGGTGATGAGCAAGCTCTTCCCCACCCGCAGCCACACCGGCGCCGCCCAGGGCGGCATCGGCGCGGCGCTGGGCAATGAGGAGGAGGACCACCCGCTGTGGCACTGGTACGACACGGTGAAGGGCGGCGACTACCTCGGCGACATGGACGCGCAGAAGGTCCTGACCTACGACGCGCCGCAGACCATCTACGAGCTCGAGCACCTCGGCGTGCCGTTCTCGCGCACGCCCGAAGGCAAGATCGCCCAGCGCCCCTTCGGCGGCCACACCCGCAACTTCGGCGAGCGCCCGGTGCGCCGCGCCTGCTACGCCGCCGCGCGCACCGGCCACGCCATCCTGCACACGCTGTACGAGCAGTGCGTCAAGCAGGAGGTGACGTTCTACTCCGAGTTCCAGGTCCTCGACGTGGTGCTCAGCGAGGGCGGCGCGAAGGTCGTCGGCGTGGTCGCCCTCGACATGCTCTCCGGCGAGGTCCACACCGTGCACGCCAAGGTGGTGGTCTTCGCCACCGGCGGCGCCGGCAAGAACTACGCCGTCACCTCGAACTGCCAGGCCAACACCGGCGACGCGCTGGGCATCTTCCTGCGCAACGGCTTGCCGGTCGAAGACCTCGAATTCGTCCAGTTCCACCCCACCGGCCTGGCCGGCCTCGGCATCCTGGTGACCGAGGGCGCGCGCGGCGAGGGCGGCTACCTGACCAACTGCAACGGCGAGCGCTTCATGGAGCGCTACGCCCCGACGGTGAAGGACCTGGCGCCGCGCGACATGATCTCGCAGTGCATGTACAAGGAGGTGCTGGAAGGCCGCGGCATCAACCGCACCGGCCGCATCTGCGCCGAGGACTACCTCTACCTGAACCTGCAGCACATCTCCAAGGAGGAGCTGAAGAAGAAGCTCGAGGAGATCGTCGACTTCGCCACCACCTACCTCGGCATAAAGCCGTGGGAGTCGCCGGTGCCGGTGATGCCGACCGCGCACTACTACATGGGCGGCATCCCCACCGACGTCGACGGCCGCGTGCGCAAGGACGAGGGCGACGGCATCGTCGAGGGGCTCTACGCCGCCGGCGAAGCCGCCTGCGTCTCGGTGCACGGCGCCAACCGCCTGGGCACCAACTCGCTGCTCGACCTGGTGGTCTACGGCCGCCGCGTCGGCCTGCATGTGGCCAAGAACGTCGACTCGATCAAGCTGGCCAAGCTGCCCGACAACGCCGACAAGCGGGTGAAGGACATGATCGCCGGCCTCAAGGCCAGCACCGGCAAGGAGCGCCACGGCGAACTGCGCCGCGAGCTGTCGGAAGTGATGATGACGCACGTCGCCATCATCCGCACCGAGGCCGGGCTGAAGACGGCGCTGGAGACGGTGCGCGGACTGAAGCGCCGCTTCGCCGACGTCGGCATCCAGGACAAGGGTACGGTGTTCAACACCGACCTGCTCGAAGCGATCGAATGCGGCTTCCTCATCGACTACTCGCTGGTCATCATCGAAGGCGCCCTGGTGCGCAACGAGAGCCGCGGCGCGCATGAACGGCAGCAGCCCGGCCCCGACGGCAACCTGGTCAAGCTCAAGCGCGACGACGAGAACTGGCTCAAGCACACCTTCGCCTGGATGAAGCCCGACGGTTCGATCGAACTGAAGTACCGCCGGCCGTACATCATCACCGAGCACCCCGAAGATGGCTGGAGCCCGGAGATGATGGAGAAGATGAAACCGAAGGAGCGGAAGTACTAAGATGAGCACCAACGCACCCGTCGCCGCTCCCGCCAAGGTCGTGAAGACCTTCCGCGTCCTCCGCTTCGATCCGGCCAAGGACAAGGCCCCGCGTTGGCACGAGTTCAAGCTGCCCTGCGATCCGATGGAGCGCGTGCTGACCGCGCTCAACCGCATCAAGTGGGAGCAGGACGGTTCGATGACCTACCGCCGCAGCTGCGGCCACGCGGTGTGCGGTTCGTGCGGCATGACCATCCAGGGCGCCAGCCGCCTGGCCTGCAAGACGCTGGTCAAGGATATCGAGGGCGACGTCATCGAGGTGCAGCCGCTCAAGGGCTTCCCGGTGATCAAGGACCTGGTCGTCGATATGGAGCATTTCTACCACAATCTGCGCTCGGTGCAGCCGTATCTGATCACCAGCAGCCCCAAGCCGGTCAAAGAACGCCGCCAGTCGCCCGAGCAGTTCGACCTGATCGACGACGCCAGCAAGTGCATCCTGTGCGGCTGCTGCACCTCGTCCTGCCCGAGCTTCTGGAAGAACGACAGCTACCTCGGCCCGGCGGCGCTGCTCAAGGCCTGGCGCTTCATCGGCGACAGCCGCGACGAGGCCAAGTCCGAGCGCATCGATGCGGTCAACGGCCGCAACGGCGTGTGGCGCTGCCATACCATCTTCAACTGCAAGGAAGCGTGCCCGAAGGAAATTGATATTCCTGCCGCCTTGTCGCAGCTGAAGCGCGCCGTGGTCTTCGGCAGCGTGGCTTGAACAGGACCGCGGGCTTCAGCCCGCGTTGAGGTCCCGACGCGGGCTGAAGCCCGCGGTCCTGTGGGCAGCCATCACCGCGCCGATCGCCAGGGCGATCGCGGTCAGCATTTCGAAACCCATGACCAGACGGCTGCGGGCGTGGAACTCGCCGCGGAAGCGCTCCATGCGCGCCGGATCCGGATTCTCGCGCAGCTCCTGCGCGGTCTGCCGGCCCATCTCGACGGTGGTGGCGGTCATGCTGTGCGCCGCCAGCACCAGGACGATGGCGATCAGCGGCAGCGCGGCGGCCTTGGCACCGATCTGCTTGAGCCGGCGACCGGCGATGACCGACAGCAGTACGGCCGTGGGGATGACGCAGAGCAGGCCGGCCATCACCACCCAGCGCGCCAGCACATCGCCGAAGACCAGGCCGGCGAAGGCCGAGCCGACGCCCTGCTCGCCAGCGAGGACGAACAGGCGTGGCGCGACGATCAGGCCGAGGATGGCGTCGCCGGCAAACCAGGCGAGCGACAGGGCGGCGATGCAGGCATGTACGGCGATCATGCCGTCACATCGTCGAGCCTGGACATCGCGATGATCTGGGAAACCGGGAGGAGGACGCGGCGGCGGTTCACCCGCACGCCGAGCTTCTGCGTCTCGAGGGCGTAGACGTCGCGCGTGCTGCTGCCCTCGCGCATGTCGTGCAGGTCGGCTTCGGCCAGCTCGATCCAACCCGGGCCAGCCTGGACCAGCCGCCCGAAGGCGACCCAGGGGCCGTCCAGGTCGACCACCACGATCTGGCCGACCAGGACGTCAGGCGCCGAGCTCATAGGTGTCCGGATCGGCCGGACGGCGCGCTTCGAGGTGCTTGATCAGGGTCTGGCGCATGCGCCGGCGGCGCGACGGGGCCATGCGCGGGAAGAGGTTGTCGACCAGCAGGGCGACCACCGTCTCGTGATCCTGGTCGTCGAGCGGGATCTCGGCCCGCGCCATGGTGCGGTGGCCGCCGGCCGAGCCGATGTCGCCGAAGGCGTTGCGCGCCCGCTTGCCGACATCGCTGTGGTGACCATCGCTGCGGAACACCACCACCAGTCGGCGGCCGTTGTCGTCCTTGCGCAGACCGCTGCACACCACCCAGGCGATGCCGTGGGTCAGCAGCACGAGGTCGGCGACCTGGACCATGATGTCGGAGGTCGGCACGTTGCCGAAGTGGATCAGGCAGAGGTCGCGATGGACCACGCGGTGGCCGATGCCCCAACTGATCCAGTCGAGCACCTGCATGGGGATCTGCGACTTGTCGAGGCGGGCGCGGAAGGTGGCATCGGCGCGGTGCTGCAGCAGCTCGTAGGCGGCGATGTCGGCCGGGCCGGCGTGCCGCTTGAGGTCGTCGGTGTCGGTGGTGATGCCGTAGAGCAGGGCGGTGGCGAGCTGGCGGTCGATGGCCAGGCCAGCCTCGCTGAGGTACTCGGTGACGATCGACGAGGTGGCGCCGTAGTCCGGCCGCAGGTCGAGGTAGTCGGCGGTGGTGTCCTCGCGCCGCGGGTGGTGGTCGATGACCACCTGGGCCTTGGGCGGCGACTCGCGCCAGAATCCGGGCTGGGCGTCGACCACCGCGATCAGGTCGGCCTGCTCCTGCTCCTCAGGCCGCAGACGCTCGATCTCGACCCTGAGCCAGGACAGCAGCAGCTTGTTCTGGTAGCGCTGCACCTCGCCGGTGTAGCGCAGCAGCGGGCTGCGGCCCGCCGCCGCCCAGATCGCGCGCAGGCCGAGGGCGGCGCCGATGGCGTCGGGATCGGGGTCACCGTACATCAGGATGAGCGGGCGCGATGCGCTGCGCGCCAGCTCCATCAGGCGGTCGACCCGGCGCAGGGTGGCCAGGCGCACCTCGAGCCGTCGCCGCACCGCCGAGGCGCTCTCGTGCAGATGCAGGAAGCCGGGGATGCGCTTGCGCAGCAGCCGCTCGGAGCCGAGGACGAAGCGGGCCACCGTCTCGGGCAGCCATTCGCGGATCCGCCCCGCGATGTCGAGCTGATCGACGGCGACGAAGTAGGGCGGCGGCGGCAGGTCGGTCGGACGCTGGGCGTAGTCGGCCGCCACCACGGTGACGCTGACGCCGGGGTAGAGGGCGAGCTGCTCTTCGAGTTCCGACGAGGCGGTGTAGACGCGGACGCGGATGCCGCCACCGACGAACAGGCCGACCGCCGAGACCACCTGATTGTTGTGCCCGATGATGGTGGCGTCGCGGGACGCACCTTCGGCGCTATGTCGCCGTGGCATGAGGGCGGGAACGGTAGCGCGCCACCCTCACCTGCAACCGCGGAGTACCATCGTTTGTCCTAACCTCAGTGCTGGCAATACCCTGACTGTCTTACATCATGCCAGCATGGCTGCTTTGCCGTTCGATCAGGACCTCTTCGACCTCCTCGTCTGCCCGTTGGCGCGCACTCCGCTGGCCTGGGTCGAGGGCCGTCTGGTCTCCACCGACCCCGCCACCCGTCGGGCCTACCGCGTCGAAGGCGACATCCCGGTCATGCTGATCGATGAGGCCAAGGAGCTCGATGAGGCCGAATGGAAGCGTCTGATGTCGGCTGGCGGACCGGTTGGACAGGGTGCCGAGGCGGTGCGGAAGCGGCATGGACGTGCGACCCAAGCTTGAGTCGTGAGGCTGGTGGAGATCTGCTGGAGGCGCACCAGTGTGCTGTGGCATCGCGGCCATGGGCCTGAGCACAACGACATCGTCATCTCGGCCGGCCGGACCTGCCTCACCTTGCGGTTGGAAAACGCATCTTGGAGCTGGGGAGCACCTCATCGTCGGCGCTACCTGACGTTTTCCGGGCCAATCTCGCACAATCGAGGTGCGGCGCTGATCTACTGGCGGGGCTTTGCCCGGATAGTTCGTGATTCGCGAGGGTGGAGGCTGGCCTTGGCCTCAGCTCTCACGCCCCAGGCCTCAGGCCTGTCCCTGCTCCTCCGCCGTGACGGTATTGTACTCCCCCTCCGCGTCACACACTCCCGCCCATGGCTGTGGAGGATACAGGAGTCGAAACGACCACTGCTGGGACACCCCAGTCGAGCGAGCTGCTGCGTCGTCGCGAGATCCATGCGGCGGCCTTCGAAGCGACCCTGAAGGAGGTGTTCCTCGCCCAGGGCATCCAGCTGGTCGAGCCGCTGGCCAAGGCGAGCAAGGAAACAGTGGTCTACGCCGGCCGTTACCACGGCGAAAGCGTGGCGGTGAAGATCTTCATCCCGGCGGTCGAGGAGATCGAGGACGCCCTCTCCGGCTTCGGCGCCTTCAAGGTCGAGTGCGAGAAGACCATGATCCTCTCGCGTCGCAGCCCGCACATCCTCCAGGTCATGGAGTACGGCGACGCCGAATTGCCGCACGACCTGGCCGAGGAGCTGCGCGAGTTCTTCCCGGTTAAGCTGCTGCCCTTCATGGTCACCGAGAGGGCCCGTTTCGGCTCCCTCGACCGGGTCATGCGGGCGCCACGCAAGACGCCGGGCCTCGACCGCATGTCGCTGCTCGAAGCGCTGAGCGCCGCCACCGAGGGCATCCACGAAGCCCACCTGCACCACGTCGCCCACCGCGACATCAAGCCGCAGAACATCCTCGTCTTCGCCCCGGGCGTGGCCAAGATCGCCGACTTCGGCATCGCCCGCTGGCGTACCCGGCGGGTGCACCGCGAATCGGTGATGCTGACCCCGAAGTACGCCAGCCCCGAGCAGGCCTTCTACGCCCTGACCGGCGAGCACGAGCAGCTGGTCGAGGTGCGCGGCGACGTCTATTCGTGGGCCATCATGGTCTACGAACTGGTCACCGGGCATCACCCCTTCACCTGGGCGGTGACCGCCGGAGCGGCGACCAAGGAACCGCTCGGCCAGCAGCGCGTGCTGCTCAAGGCGATCGCCGCCAACGACCGCCGCGGCTTCGCCGCCACCGGCGACATCACCTTCGACTCGCTGATCGACAACTGCACCACCGACCTCAAGCGGCGCATAGGGGACATCAGCCTGGCCAATCGGGTGTTGCGGCAGTTCGTGGCACGCATGCGCGCTTCGCTCAACGAGAGCGGCACGCACGCGACACATAAGTAGGGACTGACTCGAGATCGCTGGTCGCTGGTCGCTGGTCGCTGATCGCTGGTCGCTGGTCGCTGGTCGCCGTATGGCATCCCCCTTCCCCCCATGCCGGGCGCCGTAGCCTGCGGCCATGGACTGCTACCTCGTCGAAGGCGGTGCGAAGCTCTCAGGCACCGTCCAGGTCAACGGCTCGAAGAATGCCGCCCTGCCCATCCTGGCGGTATCGCTGATGACCGGCGGGCGCTGCACCTTCCGCAACGTGCCGGTGATCCGCGACCTGCAGACGCAGGTGAAGATCCTCAACACGCTCGGCATCGAGTCGCAATGGGACGGCCACACCGTCACCACCAAGGTGGTCGACACCTACAACTCGGTCGCGCCCTACGAGCTGGTCAAGACCATGCGCGCCGGCGTATGCGTGCTCGGCCCGCTCCTCGGCATGCGCGGGCAGGCCACCGTCTCGCTGCCCGGCGGCTGCGTCATCGGCGAGCGCCCGATCGACCTGCACCTCAAGGGCCTCGCCGCGCTCGGCGCCGAGATCGCCTTCGACCAGGGCAACATCCACGTCAAGGCGCCCAGGGGCGGCCTCAAGGGCGCGACCATCTACCTCGGCGGCAAGTTCGGCTCCTCGGTTCTGGCGACCGACAACGTCATGTGCGCGGCGGTCTTCGCCAAGGGCGTGACGGTCATCGAATGCGCCGCCTGCGAGCCCGAGGTGGTCGACCTCGCCGACTGCCTCAACGCGATGGGCGCGAAGATCACCGGCGCCGGCAGCCCGCGCATCACCATCCACGGCGTGAAGCGGCTCAAGGGCGTCGACTGGTCGGTCATCCCCGACCGCATCGAGACCGCGACCTTCCTCATCGCCGGCGCCATCACCCAGAGCCCGATCACCATCGCCGGCGGACGTCCCGACCACCAGCTGGCGGTGCTCGACGTGCTGCGCCAGATGGGCGTCGAGGTGAAGCGCAACGGCAGCAAGATGACGGTGGTGCCGGGCGGCCGGCCGAAGTCGGCCGAGCTGGCGACGCTGCCCTATCCGGCCTTCCCCACCGACGTGCAGTCGCCGATGCTGGCGCTGATGGCGATCGCCAACGGCACCTCGATCGTCACCGAGCGGATCTACCCCGACCGCTTCATGGCCGCGGCCGAGATGAAGCGCCTCGGCGCCAATATCGCGGTCAGCAACGGCCAGGCCGTCATCCAGGGCGTCGAGCGCCTGCAGGGCGCCCCGGTCATGGCCAGCGATCTGCGCTGCGGCGCCGCCCTCGTCCTCGCCGGCCTGGCCGCCCAGGGCCAGACCCGGGTCAGCCGCATCTACCACGTCGAGCGCGGCTACGAACGTTTCGAGGAGCGCCTGCGCAAGCTCGGCGCGAAGATCAGCCGGGTCAGCGAGGAGTCGGTCGAGGCCGCTGCGGGGGCCTGATGACGCGCTGGGCGATCGCCCTGCTGCCGGCCCTGGCCTGCGCCGCGCTCGCCGCGGGCGACGCGCCGCTGCCGTCGATGAGCACGACCACGGTCGATGGCGAGGTGATGCACGCCAACACCCTCGAGGTCATCGGTCTCGCCTTCCGCGACATCACCGCCAAACCGCGCTACGCCGCCGGACGGCTGGAGTTCGTCGGCATCGAGGCCAAGGCCTACCGCGGCCGGGCCCAGGGCTGGTACGCCATCGACCTGCTCGGCGAATCGCGCTGGCACCACTGCAGCTTCGAAGTCGCCGGCGTCGACCTGGCGACCCTGACGCGCAGCCTCGGCTCGACCAACGACCAGCTCGCCGGACGGGTCGACGGCTGGTTCGAGATGACCCTGCCGGTCGGCGAGCGCCCCGGCATCACCGGCCGCGGCCAGATCGACATCACCGACGGCACGCTGGTGCAGCTGCCGCTGCTGGTCTCCTTCCTCGCCGGCAACCCCGCCGCCGCGCGCGGCAAGGACCGCCTCACCGCCCGCTTCCAGCTGCGCGACGGCGGCATCGACCTGCTGTGGCTGCGGCTGGAGAGCCCGGCGATCCGCCTCGCGGCACAGGGCCGCATCGGCTTCGACGGCCGGCTGGAGATCGAGATCTCGCCACGCCTGCCCTTCGAGCTGCTACGCAATGTGCCGCTGCTCGGCGGCTGGGCCGCCACTGGACTGAGTAGGTTGGCTGGGAGCGTGACGAGGGCGTATGTGCGCGGGCATATCAGCCAGCCGGTGATCGTCATCGACGCTTTTGGCAAGTAGGGCTGGGCGCTGGGCGCTGGGCGCTGGGCGCTGGGCGCTGGGCGCTGGGCGCTGGGCGCTGGGCGCTAGGCGCTGGGCGCTGGGCGCTAGGCGCTGGGC
>JALHRW010000159.1 GCA_022841245.1 Planctomycetota bacterium | reverse complement strand
GCGGCGCTGGCCGGCGAGGGCACCGCCGGCTGCTTCGCCGCCGGGCTGCAGGGCGGCGCGGTGGTGGCCGAGGCCTGCGAAAGCGACGGCACCCTGGTCGGCTACCACCCGTCGGTCGGCGTGGTCCACAACATCAGCCGCGACCATGGCGAGGTGCACGAGGTGCGCGGCCAGTTCGCCATCTTCGCGCGCCAGAGCCGCACCCTGCTGGTCAACGCCGGCTGCGCCGAGTCGCTCGCCGCGACTGCTGGCGTGAAGCGCACGCTGTACGGCTGCGGCGGTTCCGCCGACCTGCCGCTGGAAGTGATCGCCGCCGGGCCGCACCGCGCGCGCGGCATCCTCGTCGCCGACGGCCGCGAGATCGATCTCGACCTGCCGCAACCCGGGGTGCACACCCTGGAGAACGCCTGCGCCGCGGTCGCCGCCGCCCGCGCCTGCGGTCTCGATGCTGGAGCCGCCGCCGCCGCACTGGCCGACTTCCCCGGCGTGTCGCGTCGCTTCGAGATCGTGGCTCGCACCGACGAGGGGCTGCGCGTGGTCGACGACTACGCCCACAACGGGGCCAAGATCGCCGCCGCGGTGGCTGCCGCCCAGGCTGGCGCTGAACGCGTGCTGTGCCTGTTCCAGCCGCACGGCTTCGGCCCCGCGCGCCAGCTGCGCCCCGAACTGCGCGAGCTGCTGCCGACCCTGCTGCGCCGCCAGGACCGCTGGCTGTACCTGCCGATCTACTACGCCGGCGGCAGCGTGACCAAGGACATCAGCGCCGGCGACCTGGCGCGCGACGCCGGCGTCGACGCGGTCGAGGAGCGCACCCAGGCCCTGGCCTGGGTCGCCGAGCGCGCCGTGCCGGGTGACACCGTGCTGGTGATGGGGGCGCGGGATCCGGGGCTCGGACCGTTCGCCAGGGCCTTGGCCGAGGCGTTGTAGCCGGCCGCTCATTGCCCGCGCTGGCCAGGAGGTATCCCTCCGCGCCATGCCCCGCATCCCCGTCGCCGTCCTCGGTGCCACCGGCTATGCCGGCGAAGGCGCCGTCCGCATCCTCCTCGGCCACCCCGGCTTCCAGCTGGTGCACGCCGGCAGCGACCGCTTGGCCGGCACCCCGCTCGGCGAGGCCGTTCCGGCCCTGGCCGGCGAGAGCGATCTGGTCCTGGGCGAGGACACCCCCGCGGCGATCGTGAAGAGCGGCGCCAAGGCGGTGGTCCTGGCCAAGAAGAGTCCCGAGGTCACCAAGGTGGTGCCGGAGCTGCTCAAGAAGGGCATGCGCCTGGTCGACATCGGCGCCGAGTTCCGCCTGCGCACGCCGGAAGGCTACGCCAAATGGTACAAGGAGGAGCACGCCTGCCCCGACCTGCTGGCCAAGGCGGTGTACGGCTTGAGCGAGTGGCGTCCGGTCGAGATCGCTGCCGCGAAAGTGGTCGGCAATCCCGGCTGCTACGCCACCTCGATGCTGCTGCCGCTGCTGCCGCTGGCCAAGGCCGGGCTGATCTACCGCACCGCGGCGATCGTCGCGATCGGCTACAGCGGCCTGTCAGGCGCCGGGAAGAAATTCGCCGAGTCGAACAACAACCTGTTCTACGCGGTGAACGAGAACCTGCATAGCTACAAGGCCGGCAGCCATCAGCATACCGGCGAGGTCGACCAGGAGCTGAGCCTGGCAGCGGGCAATCCGCTGCACTGCACCTTCGTCCCGCACCTGGCGCCGATCACCCGCGGCATCCACACCACCATCACCCTGACCCTCGGCGCCGGCATCGGCCTCGAACAGGTGCTCGACGCCTGGCGCTCGGCCTACGCCGGCAAGCGCTTCGTGCGCGTGCGCGCCACGCCCAAGGAGGTCGAGGTGGCCAACGTCGCCGGCACCAACTGCATCGACTTCTCGGCCGCGGTCGACGGTCGCACCCTGATCATCACCAGTGCGCTCGACAACCTGGTCAAGGGCGCCAGCGGCCAGGCGATCCAGAACCTCAACCTGATGTTCGGGTTGCCGGAGGAGCAGGGCCTGCTGGCACGAGGGATGTGAAGAAACCTGCGATCGCGGGCGTCGGCCCGCGCAGCAGCGCCTGGCGCTGCGCCGGGTCGGCGAGCATCCCGGCGCAGCGCCAGTAGCGCACCAGCTGCTTGGCCTTCGGGCTGCCGCTGCCGATGGCGTCGAGGTAGCCCAACGCCCAGGCTGATGCCTCGGCCACGGTCGGCGCCGGACCCCCGGCGGCGGTGCGGAAGATGAACGGATCGGCCAGCGCCGCGCGTCCGACCATCACCGCGTCGACGCCGGTCTCGGCGCGCATGCGGACGATGTCCGCCGCCGTCTCGATACCGCCGTTGCCGATCAGCGGCACCGGGCGGGCGCAGCGCGCCAGGGCGTCGCGCGCCTCGGCCAGCCAGGCCCAGGTCGCCGGCTCGTCGTAGCTGGTGATGCGCAGGCGGGCGTGCAGGGTGATCGCAGCGGCTCCGGCTTCGGCAGCGGCAGCGACCAGCTCGCGCAGATGGGCGGGCGAGGAGATGCCGGCGCGCATCTTCGCTGTCACCGGCAGGCCGGTGGCGGCGGCGGCAGTGGCTACGATGCGGGCGATGCGCTCGGGATGCGCCAGCAGGGCCGAACCGGCGCACTTGCTGAACACCACCGGGGCGGGACAGCCGAAGTTGAGGTCGACCCAGGCGGCTCCGGCGCGCTCGGCGTTGGCCACGCTGGCGGCGAGGTGGCTGTCGTCCGGAGTCATCAGCTGCAGGGCGACGGGCACGCCGATCGGCGGGCCGAGGTCGCGCCGGCACACCCGTTGCGGGGTCGGGGCGACGGTGATGCGGATGAACTCGGAGACGGCGGCGCCCAGCCCGCCGTGCGGAGCGATCAGGCTGCGGAAGATGCGGTCGGTGATGCCCTCCATCGGCGCCAGCAGCACCGGCGGGTCGATGGTGACGGCCCGGGTGGGGCCGGTCAGGCAGAGCATCAGCGCGCGATAATGTCGAAGAAGGTGTGCAGGCGCAGGATCTGCAGGTTCTTGACGATCCGCACATCGGGCCGGTTGAGTACCATCTTGGGGCAGCCCAGTTCACCATAGTGCTGCTGCAACTGCATGATGCCGGCGAAGAAGGTCGAGCTGAGCAGACCGCAGGCCGAACAGTCGACCACCACCTTGGTGAACGGCCCCGGATGCAGCAGCTGGACCTGCTGCGCCCAGTCCTGGTGCACATTGCCGGAGTCGAACTCCTTGCGTACCGTGACGGTCAGCACGCCGTCCTTGACGGCGGTGTCGACGGCGCGCAGGGGGTTGCTGGAACCTTCGTCGGTCATCCCACGCAGCGTATCAGGGAGCGTGGCGAGGGGAATATGCTTCGCGAGCCCTGGATTAGTACATGCCTGAGGTGCGGAATTCGCCCGGGCTGATCCCAACGATGCGCCGGAATGCGCGGCAGAAGTAGGCCGCGTCCTGGTAGCCGCAGCGGGCGCCGATCGCCGCCACCGTCAGCTCGGTCTCGCGCAGCAGCCGGGTCGCTTCGCGGGCGCGCAGGTCGGCCAGCCACTGCGAGGGGGTGTTGCCCTCGGCCTTGGCGAAGGTGCGGGCGAAGTGGTGGCGGGTCATGCCGGCGGCACGGGCGAGGTCGCTGACTCCGAGGCCGTCGGCGAAGCGGGTGCGACCGTGGCGCTTGGCTGCCTCGATGGCTGGATGGCGGCGTTCCGGCCCGGGATCGCCGAGCAGTTCGGCGCACAGCGCCATGGCCAGGCGGTAGGCGAGCGCGGACGAGGTCCACGGGTCGCGGATCGAGCCGGACATGCCGGCGATGGCGGCCTCGGCCGCTGCGGCGAGCGCCGGCGAATCCTCGGCCAGATGCAGGAGCGGGCCGCGGCGGGCGATCACCGCGCGCCAGGCGCGCATCACCTCGCGGCCGGCGAGGCAGAGGTAGAAGTGCCGCCACCGGTCGCCGCGCGCAAGCCAGTAGCGGTTGTCGTGCGGAAACCACAGCAGCATGGCCTGGCCAGGCAGCACGGTGTGCCGTGTCCCGGCGAAGGACAGCTGGCCGCGCCCGGCGAGGGTGTATTGGAAGAGGCAGAACTCGGCGCTGCCGCGCTTCAGACCATGCCAGTCGTAGGCGTCGGTACGCTCTTCGTAACCGGCTGACGTGACAATGGCATGCAGCGACGGCCGGCCGGCGTAGACGGTCACACCCTGGCGTAGGCCGACGGCATCCAGACGGCTGAGCACAGAAGTACCATGATGATCACTGTCGTCCTGTTCTATCATGTTCTATCACGATATCCTGTAGGACAGGAATACCAACCATGACCACCGCGACCAGGAAACTCACCTTCATCGGGGCCGGTTCGATCGGCTTCACCCGCACGTTGCTGCGCGACCTGATGTGCGTGCCGGAACTGCGCGGCCGCTTCGACATCGCCTTCACCGACATCGACGCGCGCAACCTCGACATGGTCCGGCAGCTGTGCCAGCGCGATCTCGACCACAACGGCGTGGCGGTCACCATCCAGGCGACCACCGATCGACGCGCCGCGCTCACGGATGCCGACTATGTCTTCTGCGTGGTGCGCATCGGCGGCCTCGAGGCCTTCGCCACCGACGTCGACATCCCGTTGACCTACGGCATCGACCAGTGCGTCGGCGACACGCTCTGCGCCGGCGGCATCATGTACGGCCAGCGCGGCATCGCCGCGATCCTCGGCTTCTGCAAGGACATCCGCGAGGTGGCCAAGCCCGGCTGCCGGCTGTTCAACTACGCCAACCCGATGGTCATGCTGACCTGGGCGGCCAACGTCTTCGGCAAAGTGCCGACTGTCGGTCTGTGCCACGGCGTGCAGGGCGGCCATCACCAGATCGCCGACTGCACCACCCACTGGGCGCGCAAGCAGGGTCTGATCGGCGCCGAGGAGAAGGTGGCCAAGCAGGAGGTCGACATCATCTGCGCCGGCATCAACCACCAGACCTGGTACGTCAAGGCGACCTGGCGCGGCATCGACCTGATCCCGAAGATGCTCGAGCTGTTCGAGGGCCACCCGCAATACCCCGTGACCGAGAAGGTGCGTATCGACGTGCTGCGGCGCTTCGGCTACTACTCGACCGAGTCGAACGGCCACCTCAGCGAATATGTCGCCTGGTACCGCAAGCGCCCCGGCGACATCCAGCGCTGGATCGACACCGGCTGCTGGATCAACGGCGAGACCGGCGGTTACCTGCGCGTGTGCACCGAGGGTCGCAACTGGTTCGAGAAGGAGTTCCCGGAGTGGCTGGCCGCGCCGCCGAAGAGCTTCGACGCCAAGGAGCGCAGCGAGGAGCACGGCTCGTACATCATCGAGGGCCTGGAGATCGGAAAGGTCTACCGCGGCCACTTCAACGTCGTCAACGGCACCACCATCACCAATCTGCCGCCGGACGCCATTGTCGAGGTCCCCGGCTACGTCGATCGGAACGGCATGAACATTCCGCGCGTCGGCGACCTGCCGATGGGCTGCGCCGCGGTGTGCAGCCAGTCAGTCGGGGTGCAGCGCCTCGCGGTCAATGCCGCCGCCACCGGCGATGATATGTTGCTGCGCCAGGCCATGATGATGGATCCGCTGGTCGGTGCGGTGTGCGACCCGCCGGAGATCTGGCAGATGGTCGACGAGATGCTGGTCGCCGGCGAGAAGTGGCTGCCGCAGTACGGCCCGGCTATCAGTGCGGCCAAGGCCCGGCTGGCCAAGGGCAAGGCCATCGCCACGAAGCAGGGCTACGCCGGCGCGGCGCGGCTGCACACCAAGACGATCGAGGAGATGCGCGCCAACAAGGCGGCGAGCCAGAAGAACGCCGAGGCTGCCGACAAGGCCAAGGAAAGGCCGGCGCAGGGGGCTGGGCACTAAACACTTGGGCACTGGGCGCTGGGCGCTGGGCGCTGGGCGCTGGGCGCTGGGCGCTGGGCGCTGGGCACTGGGCACTGGGCGCTGGGCACTGGGCTCTGGGCGCTGGGCCGCAAGCGTGGGATGGGAGGGCGGTTCGGCTCCTTGTTTCGCCTACCGTACCGCACGTGCTCGGTGTCAAGGCGGACCGCTGCGCGGCGCGCTGCGCGCGGCCTTGACGCCTGCGCGCGAGCGGTGCGGCAGGCTGCACAAGGAGCCTCCACCATGTCCAACTTCCGACAACTCCGCGTCTGGCACGCGGCGAATCAGCAGATCATCGGGGTCGCAGGGATCGCGGTGCCGTTCGGCGACCTGATGACGCAGCTGCGACGCGCGGCCATCTCGGTGTCGAGCAACATAGCCGAAGGATCAGGACGCGGAAACGACAGCGAATACGTCAACTTCCTGCGCATCGCCCGCGCTTCCAACGATGAGCTCGCGGCACAGTTGCACATCTGTGCGGCTCTCGGCGCCGAGGTCGCAGGGGTGCTGCGGCAGAACGACGGCATCGGCCGGATGCTGACAGTGCTGATCCGCCGACTCGGCAGCGGACAACACGCCATCTTGGCACGTGTCCAAATACCGCGCTTGCGGGCCAGAGCCCAGCGCGAGCTGATTTCCCCCACTGGGCTGACTGAAGGCGGCGGCGCTCTCACTACCTCAGATACTTGATCGCCACGACGCGATTGCCCTTCGCGTTGTAGATCACCTTGTCCATCAGGTTCTTGATCAGGTGCACGCCGTAGCCGCCAAGGCGCTTGCCCTCGGTCTGGCGGCGTTCGATGTGGCCGATCGGGTCGGCGCTGGGGTCGGGCAGCTTGCCCGGGTCGAAGCCGGCGCCCTCGTCCTCGATGTAGACCATGATCTTGCCGGGCAGGATGCGGCAGCCGAACACCACCTTCTTGCCCTTGTCGAACTGGTTGCCCCACTCGATGGCGTTGCGACCGAACTCGTCGAGCGCCAGGCGGACCTCGCTGGCGACCGGCTCGGGGATGCGGAAGCGCTCGAGCAGACCAAGGAACTTGCGGTACTTGAACAGGATCGATTCGCTGGTCGCACCGGTGACCTCGAACCAGCCGAGCGGGTCGTACTCGACCTTCATCGCCTCGCCGACCAGCGGGCGGTGCTGCAGGGCGTTGGCCGCCGCCGCGATGAGGTCGTCGATCGACACCGGCTTGACCAGATAGTCGCAGGCGCCGCGCTTGAGGCAGCGCATCACCACGTCGTCATGGCCGAGGGCGGTGAGCATGATCACCGCACCGGGGTACTGCTGCTTGTGCAGTTCGTCGAGCACCGCCTCGCCGTCGAGCCGCGGCATGATGATGTCGCTGACCACCAGGTCGACCGGCCGGGACTTGTCCGCCAGGCGGTCGAGGGCCTCGCGGCCATCGGCGGCGGTCTCGACCGTGACCTGCGGTCCGAGGTCGCGCAGAGTCTCGGCGAAGTGATCACGTAGCGCCGGCTTGTCTTCGACCACCAGGATGGTCGCGGCCGCGAGATGTTCAGTGGCGGTCATGCTAGCCCTCGTGCTGAATTGTGCAGGCCGGGATGTGGCCTGCCAGTGGGCATCACGAGCACTGGCAGCTGGTGTTTGCGGGTGCCTGCTGGCGACCGGGGCTGGACACCTCGCCGGATCCAGCTGTCGGCAGAACCTGACTATACCTGCGCGGCAAGGCGCCGCCATCGGTCACGGGCTGACACCAGTACCGTTGTAACTCCAGTCTGCCCTTGGCGCGCCTCGACCGGACGCCATCGTACACGAACCAGACCAGGAGCGAACATGAGTGATGCTGCCCAGCCCGCCGCTGACAAATCCGCTGAAAAGCCGGCGGACAAGACCGCGCAGGACAAGCAGGCGGTCGCCTGGCTGAAGCAGGCCTCGGGGCAGGTGCGCTCGGAGCTGGGCAAGGTCATCGTCGGCCAGGACGAGGTGGTCGAGCAGCTGCTCATCGGCATCTTCGCCAAAGGCCACTGCCTGCTCGAGGGCGTGCCTGGCCTGGCCAAGACCCTGCTGATCAGTTCGCTGTCGAAGACGCTCGACATGACGTTCAAGCGCGTCCAGTTCACCCCCGACCTGATGCCCTCCGACATCGTCGGCACCGAGATCCTGCAAGAGGATCCAGTGACCAAGCAGCGCATGTTCAAGTTCATGAAGGGTCCGATCTTCGCCAACATCGTGCTGGCCGACGAAATCAACCGTACGCCGCCCAAGACCCAGGCCGCGCTGCTCGAAGCGATGCAGGAGAAGCGCGTCACCGCCGGCGGCGAGACCCACATCCTCGAACAGCCCTTCTTCGTCCTCGCGACGCAGAACCCGCTCGATCAGGAAGGTACCTATCCGCTGCCCGAGGCCCAGCTCGACCGCTTCATCTTCAAGATCTCGGTCGGCTACCCCAGCGACGAGGAAGAGCTGGAAGTCATGCGCCGGGTCGCCAGCCCGCTCATCGCCGAGGCCGAGAAGGCGATCCAGAAGGTGATGACGGCGCAGCAGGTCATCGGTGTGCAGAAGCTGGTGCTGCGCGTGCCGGTGGCCGAGCAGATCCTGCAGTACGCCAAGAACCTGGTCCGCGCCACCCGCCCCGACCAGCCGGAATCGCCCGATTTCATCAAGAACTGGATCAGCTGGGGCGCCGGTCCGCGCGCTTCGATCAACCTCATCCTGGCGGCCAAGGCCCGCGCCGTGCTGCACGGCAAGTTCGCCGTCGGGTTCGACGACATCGCCGCCGTCGCCGCTCCGGTGATGCGCCACCGCATCGCCTGCAGCTACACCGCCACTGCCGAGGGCGTGACCACCGAGAAGGTGGTCGCGCAGCTGTTGGAGACGGTGTCGAAGGGCTGATCAGGTGGCGCAGGCACCCAAGCTGAAGGGCGGCGGTTATACGCCGGATCCCGAGACCTTAGCCAAGATCGGACGCCTGGATCTCAAGGCGCGCGGCCTCGTCGAAGGCTTCCTCGCGGGCATGCACCGGAGTCCCTACCTCGGCAGCTCGGTCGAGTTCGCGCAGCATCGCGGCTATGTCCCTGGCGACGACCTCAAGCACCTCGACTGGAAGGTGTGGGGCAAGAGCGAACGCTACGTCATCCGCCAGTACCGCGCCGAGACCAACCTGGTCGCCTGGGTCCTGGTCGACTCCAGCGCTTCGATGGACTACACCGGGCCGAAGGCGGCCGCCGACCAGAGCAAGCTCGACTGGGCGCGCCTCGCCGCCGCCGCGATCGGCTGGATGGTGCTGCTGCAGAGCGATGCCGTCGGCCTGTGCACCTTCGCCGGCGACGTGCAGGAGTTCGTGCCCCGGTCGAGCCGCAAGGACCACCTCGGGCGGATGTGCGACGCGCTGCTGCGCGCCGAGGCAGACCCGCGCACCGGCATCGGCCCGGTGCTGACCAAGGCGGCCGAGCGCATCACCTCGCGCGGCATCGTCGTACTGATCAGCGATCTCTTCGTCGACACCGCCGACCTGGCCAAGGGTCTGGCGCGCTTCCGCCACGACGGTCACGACGTGCTGGTGGTGCAGGTGCTCGACGACGAGCTGCACTTCCCCTTCGAGGGCCAGGTCCAGTTCCATGGCCTCGAACTCGACCAGAAGATCCTGCTCAACCCGCGGCAGATCAAGGCCGCCTACCTCGACGAGCTGCAGAAGCACATCAATGCGATCGATGCCGCCTGTCGCAAAGCCGGCGCGGACCACGTCCTGGCCAGCACCTCGTCGCCGGTCGATGTGGTGCTGAGCGCCTACTTCAACAAGCGCGCCGCGCTGTCCTCGGCCGGCGCGCGCGGGGCGATCGGGCGATGATGGCCAGGCGCACATCGCTGGCCGCTGGCCGCTGGCCGCTGGCCGCTGGCCGCTGGCCGCTGGCCGAGGTGCGGCCATGACCTTCCTGGCGCCGTTGCTGGCCGGCCTCACCGCCCTCGCCTCGGTCCCGATCATCATCTGGCTGCTCAACCGCAACCGCTTCAAGGTGGTGCAGTGGCCGGCGCTGGAGTTCCTGCTCAAGACCCTGCAGAAGAGCTCGAAGAAGCTGCAGCTGCGCGAGCTGATCCTGCTCATCCTGCGCACCCTGGCCGTGGTCTTCATGGCCTTGGCCCTGGCCCGCCCGTCGATCGCCAGCGGCGGCTTCGAGCTGCTCGGCCTGAAGGGCGGGGTCTCTGCGGTGATCGTCCTCGACCGCAGCCTGTCGATGGCGGCGCGCGACGGCAGCGGCAGCCGGCTCGACGCGGCCAAGATCCGCGCCCAGGAACTGGTCGCCAAGCTGCCGCGCGGCTCATCGGCGGCGCTGGTGCTGCTCTCCGATGTCGCCCAGGCCGAACTCGCTGAGCCGAGCCAGGACCTCGCCTACGTCGCCCAGGCGATCGAGGCGGCGCCGCAGGGCGACGGCGGAACCAGCGTGGTCGCCGGCATCGCCCGCGCGGTCGAGATCCTGCGCGACGTCTCCGGCCGGCGCGAAATCTACCTGGTCGGCGATATGCAGGCGCGTGGCTGGCCGCTGCCTGACGACCGGGCGTGGAAGTCGCTCGCCGTCGAGCTGTCCGCGCCCGGCGCCCCGTCCCTGGTCCTCGCCGATGTCGGCGGTGCGCCGCCGCGCGACAACGTCCAGATCGAGAGCTTCGTCGCCGACGACGAACTGGTCACCACCGACGCGCCGACGCCGTTCACCGCGGTCATCCGCAACCGCGGTGGCGCCCCGGCCAGCGACGTGCAGATCGAGCTGTGGGCCGATGGCGAGGACGGCAACCTGCGCAAGGCCGCCGGCACCACCATCGACCGCCTGGAGACGGTGTCCGAGGTCCGCCTCCAGGCCCGCCTCGCTCCCGGCCTGCGTCGGGTGCAGCTGCGCCTCAGCCCCGACCTGCTGCCGGCCGACGACGCCCGCCACCTGGTGGTCGAGGCGGTCGACAAGGTGCGCGTACTGGTGGTCGATGGCTCCGAAGGCGCGCGCGGCGGCGGGTCCGAGTTCCTCAAGGCGGCGCTGTCGCCGATCGCGGCGATGTCGGCCCCAGCCGCTGCCGGCGCAGCCCCGGACCCGGCTGCCGGCGCAGCCGCGGACGACAACGGCCCGGCCGACCTCTTCCGCGTCGACGTGGTG
>JALHRW010000158.1 GCA_022841245.1 Planctomycetota bacterium | reverse complement strand
CCGGGGCGGGAGCTGCCTCGGGTGCAACCGCCGGCTGGGCGCCATCGGCGGCGGGGACCGGAGCAGCCTCGACGGCTGGCGCCACAGGCGCGACGGCCGGAGCCGGGACGGTGATGTGCCGCGACAGCCAGGCCTCCCAGGCGATGCGCGGCGGGCGCGGCGGCATCGGGGCGGGCGCCGGGCGCTCGCGGTATTCGCGCGGGCCACGGTCATCGCGCGGGCCACGATTGTCGCCACGCGGACCGCGATCATCACGCGGGCCGCGGTTGTCGCGCGGACCACGGTTGTCCCGACGGTCCGGAGCTTGGGCCGGGGCCTCGACGGGAGCGCCGGCCGGGGCCGCCGGCTTGGCCTTGGCCTTCTGCGGGCGCATCGAGGCGATGTACTCGACCGCCAGCTCCTTGAGCGCGCCGAGCGTGGGGTGATCGGCTGGGAAGCAGGCGTCCATCGCCGCATCGGGGCGCAGGCCGCCAGGCGCGGGGCGTCCGGCGACCAGGGCATTGACCAGGTCGATGGCCTTCTCGAAGCCCGGCAAGTCCTTGTTCGGCAGCGGTTTCACCGCGCTCAAACCGATGTCGGCGAGCTTGCGCTCAAGGAAGCTGGCGGGCAACCGGCCGCGTGCGCAGGCGAAGAGGTCGTGTACGGCGCTGGACCAGCGCTGCGAGGGCGAGGCGATCATGGGGCGAACAGCCTATGAGCCGCAGGAAAACACCAACACCTGTCGCACCCATGGCCTTGAACAACCGCACGCCGGGACAAGCGGCCGGCACCCCCCGCCGACGAGCATGGGCGTCAGGAGCATCCGATGCAGCCAGCCACCGCGCCGAACGTCCGCCCCCTCCCCGCTGACCTCGTCGCCGGCTACCGCCGCGACGGCTTCTGCGTCGTCCGCGGCTTGCTCTCGGCAGATGCATGTGCGGAGTACCGCGCCGAATGCCTGCGCCTGTGCGAGGAGAACGACCTGCTGCGCAACCAGCCTGGCTCGAAATACCGCGCCGCGCTGATCCAGCGGGTCAACGTCTGGCGCGACAGTCCGGTCATCGCCCGGCTCACCCTGCACCGCCAGCTCTGCGCCTGGGCCACCGCGCTGGCCGGCGAGCCGCTGCGGCTGTGGCACGACCACATCCTGGCCAAGGCGCCCCGGAACGGCGCCCCGACCGAATTCCACCAGGACCAGCCCTACTGGCCGCACCGCGACTCGGCGCAGCCGATCTCGGCCTGGATCGCCCTGCAGGACGTGCCGGTCGAACGCGGCTGCATGAGCTTCATCCCCGGCAGCCAGCGGTTGACGGGGCTCGGCTCGACCGATCTCACCGACGCCGGTGGCCTGTTCGCCTTGCGCCCGGAACTGGCAATGGAGCCGCGCGTGACCATCCCGCTGCGCGCCGGTGACGTCACCTTCCACCACGGCCGCACCGCCCATCGCGCCAACGCCAACGACACCGACGAATACCGCGTCGCCCACACCGTGATCTACATGCCGCGGACGACGACCTACTCGGGCACCGGCCACTGCATCACCGATGGCCAGAACTTCGCAACCGGACAGGTGCTGTCGGGCGAACTGTTCCCGGAAATCTAGCCGCTCAGAATCCGACGGTCAGCATCCGGCATTCAACCTGCCGGCCATCCCATGACAGTACAGCGCGATCGAACGATCCATTGGTGTCGCACGCCAACTGCAGTTCCTTACCGAGCTGCCGTGCCTCAAGGAACACGCGATTCACCGCGTCACCGATGTGGTCGCGGGAGTCCCCGCGAATGATCGTCCGCAAGAAGGCGCGGTCGCGCTGCCATTCGACCTGACTCGTCGCGTTGTAGCTGGCCGTGCCGACGACGATGCGCGCCGTCCGCGCGTCGAGGGCGGCAGCGAAACGCCGCGCATCAGCATCGGATATCGGTGCGCGCTGGGCGGCGCAACCGGCCAGGACCAGCAGGAGGACCAGGAGACGGAGCATCCGCGCATCGGACGATGGACTCCAGACGGATCAAGCCTGGGCGGCGCGCTCCGCGTATTCGGCGAGCAGGCGCAGGTAGATGCGGTAGTTCTCCAGCGACACCCCGGGCGGGGTCTGGTGGTCGACCGAGGGGATGAAGCGGCCTCGGCGCATCGCCGGCAGCAGGCGCTCGAACTCGGCGCGCATCGCCGCCTCGCCCTTGGGCATGGCCATCTTGTCGTAGTGGCCGATGAAGAGCATGTCCGGGTGGCTGCGCTGCAGCACGTCGATGTCGACGCCGGCCTGGCGTTCCAGCGGCAGGATGCCCTCGATGCCGGCGGCAGCGAACCACGGGGCGCAGCGGGTGATGTCGCCGTCGCTGTCGATGACCACGCGGATGCCGCGGCGCTTCAGCTCCGGCACCACGCGCCGGTAGTAGGGCAGCAGGAAGGTGTCGAAGGACTTCTTCGACAGCATCGGGCCGTGGTTGTACGAGAGATCCTCGGCGAAGGTGATGAAGTCGAGGGTGCCCAGCGCGTCCAGTTCGTCGAGGAAACGCACCATCCATGATGCCAGGCGGTCGTTGATGCGATGCAGCAGCTCGGGTTCGTCGTGGAACGACAGGAGGTGGCGTTCGATGCCGAGGATCTCGCGCGCACCCCAGAAGAAGCCAGGGAAGGTCGCCCACACCGTAGCCTCGCCAGCGGCCTGCTGCGCGAAGGACGTGGCGAAAGCAACGCGATCGACCGGCCACGCGCCGACGAAAGGCTCGACCGCGTCGTAGGACGGGGCGGCGGCCAGCACACCGGCACCGTGGCGAGGCGCCTTCCACGGGCAATCCCACTGCACCGCGCAGCACCAGTGCTGGCGCCAGCAGTCGAGACCGAAGTGGCGGTAGAGTTCATAGCGCTCGCTGACCGGCAAACCCTCCTGCTGCCAGCGCGACGTCGTGTCGCCCCACCAGGTCGCCCATTCGACCATCGGCAGGCGATCGACCGGACGGCCTTCGCACACGGCATGGAAGCGTTCACTGACGGACATGGCAGCGATGGCGGGCATGGCGATGGTCTCCGCCCTGGTTGTATCCGCTGCCCGGGGCTGGATTTGCCCCTACGTGCCGTCCGACCCGGCTGGCTGTGCGCGGTAGCGGGCTGGCGGCATGCCGAACATGGCCTTGAAACGCCGGCCGAAATGGCCGAGGTCCTTGAAGCCGCAGGCCACCGCCACCTCGACCACCGGCTCGTCGCCGCCGCGCAGGCGCAGGGCGGCCTCCTGCAGGCGCAGATCCATGAGATACGCCATCGGCGTACGACCGACGTAGGCGAGGAAGCGG
This sequence comes from Planctomycetota bacterium, assembly GCA_022841245.1. Lineage (GTDB taxonomy): Bacteria > Planctomycetota > UBA11346 > UBA11346 > UBA11346 > UBA11346. The sequence continues at coordinate 7,738 of JALHRW010000158.1, read as the reverse complement.
CGCGAGCAGTGGAAGCGCGACAACCCGACCGCCTGGGCCAAGTCGTCGACGCCTACCTCGTCGGCAAGGTGCTCGGCAAGCCAGGCGCTGGCCCGCTCCATCTCGGGCTCGGCGTCCGCCGGACCGCGCACCCCAGTGGCCAGCAGCTGGCGCGCGACCAGCACCAGCAACTCGCGCAGCATCGCTTCGAGCATCGCATGATGACCGGGATGGGCGGCCTGCTGCTCGTCCCACATGCGCAGCAGCAGCGCGTCGAGCTGGCGCGGATCGGCCAGCGAGCAGGCCAGCAGGCGGTTCCTGCGGTTGGCGAAGCCGGGATGCACCGGGATCAGCCGCGCCAGCGCCCCGCGCAGGTCGGCCGGCAGGCCAGGCAGAGCGTGCCGCGCGGGATCGAGATAGATGTTCCACAGCGACACGGCCTTGCCGTCGGTGTCGATGCGGTGCGGCACATCCCACTGCACCACCGCCAGCGAGCCGGCCTGCTCGGCGAAGCGCTGGTCGCCGATGTCGTGGTGGCAGCGGCCGCGCACCAGGAAGCTGGCGTAGAGCACGTCGTGGGTGTTGAACGGCGAACTAGCGCCAATCGCTGCGAAGGTCGGAAACCGCTGCACCGCCACGCCGATCGCGGCGAGGGTCGGCCACTTCTCGCGCAGCTTGTGCCGGTTCAGACGCAACCGGCGTAGGTCCGTTGCATCAGCAGGGGCAGGGCGCACAGCCCGCGGGCGTGGATGCCGGGCAGGATGTGCCGAGCGACGCGCAGCAGCTTCTCCGGAGCGTGCCCCATGGCGCAGCCGTGACCGGCCCAGGCGACCATCTCGAGATCGTTCTCGGCGTCGCCCACCGACCACACGTCGGCGCGCTCGACACCCAGCATCGCCGCCAGCTTGCTCAGCCCCCACACCTTGCTGATGCCTTTGGGCAGGATCTCCAGACGGTCGGGCTGGCTCAGCACGACATGGAAGCGGTTGCGGAACTGCTCGCGCAGATCGGCGACGATGCCAGGCGTGATCTGCGGGTCGGCCACATACATGACCTTGAAGCTCGGCCCCTTCCACGGGGTGAAGTCCTCGGGCCGGATCTCGATGTTGGTGCCGTATTTCGCCGGCCAGCCGGCAGTCTCCATGGCCAGGCGGTCCATCCACCAGCTCTTCTCGTCGGGATAGCCGCAAGCGACACCGCCACGGTCGCGCAGGGCGGCGAGGATGTCGCGGGTATCGTCCTCATCGAGGCGCAGGCAGGCCATCGCCGGCTGGCCGGGGAAGCCGACCCAGCCGCCGTTGAAGCAGACCAGCGGGGTGGTCAGGCCGAGGCGCTTCCAGATCGCCTGGGTGATCAGCACCGGCCGGCCGGTGACGATGGCGATGTGGCAGCCGGCGCGCTGCAGTTCGCGCACCGCGCGTTCGTGGCCGGCGGTCAGGACCGACGCCTCGGTGAGCAGGGTTCCGTCGAGATCGAGGGCGACCAGGGGGCGCATGGCAGGCAGGCTATGCCGAGGCCCGGCTCCGCCACCATGGCGCGGCGGCGCGCCGTCCCATGCTGCCGCCATGGCGGATTGGGAGTTCACCATCACCGGATGCGGCACCAGCCACGGCAACCCGATGTGGGGCGTGCCGGCCTGGTGGAGCGACGATCGGCGCGACCGGCGGCGGCGCTCGGGAGCGTTCCTGCGTGGACCGCAGGGCCAGGTGCTGCTGTTCGATTGCGGTCCGGACCTCGCCCACCAGATGACCGACCCCTACCGCGACTGGGACGGCATCAGCTATCCGCAGCGCAGCATCGTGCGCTGCGATGGCGTGCTGCAGACCCACGACCACGCCGACCACAGCCATGGCATCAACGATCTGCGCCACCTCAACCGACTGATGAAGGGAGACGGCATCGCCCTGTACGGGGCGGAGGAGCACCTCAGCATCATCCGCGCCATGTTCCCCTACTGCTTCGGTGCCGGGGTCGACACCTACACCATGAGCAAGCCCAGCCTACGCACGGTGGCCCTGGCCGACGGGGTGGCGACGCGCATCGCCGGCCTCGACGTGACCCCCTTCGCCATGAGCCACGGCAGCGCCGGCCGCACCACCGGCTTCCGCTGCGGGACGATGGCCTACTGCACTGATGTGAAGGAACTGCCGCGCGCCGCCGATCCCCTGCTGCAGGACCTCGACCTGCTCGCCCTCAGCGTGCTGCGCGACACGCCGCACCCCACCCACCAGTCGTGGGACGAGGCGATGGATGTCCTCGCCCGGCTGCGCCCGCGCCGCACCGTGCTGATGCACATGGGGGCCGAGGTGCGCTACGCCGCCTGGGCGCAGCGTCTGCCACCAGGCGTCGAACTGGCGGTCGACGGCTGGACCACCACGGTGGCGGCATGATCCGGGTCGTCACCCTCGTCCTCGTCCTGCTCTCGCTGCTCGCCTGCATGCGCTCGACCGCGGTCGCGCCGCCGCCACCGGGTCAGTCCGGACGTCCGGCTGCTGCCGCTGCTGCCACGACCTCCGGGCAGATCGCCCCACTGCCGCTGGCGGCGCCGCGCTGGCCGGCCCTCGACCGCGAACCGGAGCTTGGTGTGATGCTGCAGCGCGGCGCGACCTTGCGCGTTCGTCTGCTGCTGCCACACCGCTTCGCGGACGGCCGAGAACTGCCGGCTGGCAGCATCGACATCGCCGCCGCCGGCGAGGGCTTCCGCATCGCCGGGCGCGTGGTCGCCGAGGCGCGCTGCGAACTCGCTGCGGTCGGCTCGGGGCGTACCTTCAGCGTCGACGGCATCACCTGCTCGGGCCGACTGCGCCTGGCGCGGCAACGCGACACGGTCGAGGTCATCGAGGTGGTCGGACTGGAAACCTGGCTGGCCGGCGTCCTCCCGGCGGAAATGAACCCGCGCTGGCCGATCGAGGCCCTCGCCGCCCAAGCCATCGTCGCACGCAGCTATGCCGCCGCCCGCTGGCAGACGCGTGCCGGCCAGGCCTGGCACCTGCTGCGCGGGACCGCCGACGTGGCCTACGACGGTGCCGAACCGCCTTCAGCCGAAATCGCCGAAGCCATCAGCAAGACCCGCGGCGAGCTGCTCATCCACGGCGGCCAGGCCATCCTCGCGCGCTTTCACGCCTGCTCCGGCGGCCGCACCGAGGACAGCGCCGCCCTATGGCCCGACGCCACCCTGGTCGACGGCCGCACGCCGCTCGCCCGTTTCATGCGCCCGGTCGACGACCCAGCCAGCGTGGAGGGCGCGCGCGGGCTGAAATGGACGCGCACCCACCAGCAGTGGCGGGCAGCGTTCCGCCTCGACGAGCTGAGCGACCTTCTTGGCACCTGGTCGCGCGCCGACCGCAGCCGTCCGCGCATCGGCGCGGTACGCAGCGTTGCGATTGCCGCCACCACCGCTTCCGGCCGGGTCGCCCGCGTCACCGTCACCCACAAAGGGCCGGCGGGCGAGCGCAGCGACGAGCTCAGCGGCTTCGAGTTCCGGCTCGCCGTAGGCGCGAACCAGTTGCGCTCGCTGTGGTGGGAAAAGGCGGTCATGGCCAGCGCCCGCGGAGGCCAGTTCGTGGTCGAGGGCCGTGGCTTCGGCCACGGCGTCGGGCTGCCCCAGGTCAGCGCCTGGGGCCTGGCCAACGACGGGGTCAGCGGCGAGGACATCGTCGCCCGCTATTATCCGGGCACCACTCTCGCCCGCATGTGGAAATGAGCGGTTCCCAGGCTGCCTTGGGTGCTGGCATTCCGCTCCGAGCCGCACAGGAGTGCTACGCTCCCGGCGCACCACCCGGCTCACCCGAGACGCTGAATCCGCGCTAGCGCCCCCGCCCAGAGCCGCAGCATGCCGTCATGCGCCTGCTCGCCCTCTTCGCCTGCGCCGTACTCGGCCTCACCGTCTTCCCCAGCTGCAGCGAGGAGGAACGATTCAGGGCCAATCCGACCAGCGAGGAGAGCCCGGAAGAACGTGATATCCGTGTCGACATCGCCACCCTGGCCAAAGGCGCGGCAAGCGGTGACCCGGAGTCCTCGGTCGCCTACGACAAGGCGGTCAACGACCTCATCCTGCGCGGTGCCAAGGTCGAGACCCGGGTCATCGATGCGCTGCGTTCCAACCGCGATGCCTGGGTGCGCATCGGCTGCGTCGAGGTGTTGACGGCTATCGCAACCAAGACGTCGATCGAGCATCTCATCGCCGTCCTCGACGACGAGGCTCCGCTGGTCGCCCAGCGCGCCAACATCGCGCTGCAGACCCTGACCGATCAGCGCATGATCGCCGCAAGCGGCAAGACCGACCCCAAGCTGCTGCCGGCCGTGCCGGCCCGGGCCGAGAGCGTCAAGGAGCTCGACGCCGAAGAGCGCATCTGGGCCGCCTGGCACGCCCAGCACAAGGCAGAGCTGAAGGCCGCCTGGGAACGCTGGTGGGCCAGCAACAAGGCCACCTTCACGCTGAAGTGATGGCCGCTACGTGTAGCGCGCCTGCGTCACCGCATTGGTGACGGCATACGACCGGGTCCACCGCGCAGGCGGATCACGCCGTTCCGCCGTCAGCCGGCACGTCGATCGACCACAGGTCGTCTGCGACCAGGACGTCGACGCCGGGACAGACCGAAGCGGCCTCGGCGCGCAGCTGCTCAGGCCCGGTGCCGTCGCTGTGCCGACCGCCGAGGTGGGTGACGACCAGGCGACGGGCGGCAAGCGCGGCGGCGAAGCGGCCGGTCATCAGCGCGGTGCTGTGGCCCCACTGCCGCGCCTTCTCCTCGTGTTCGCCGGCGTAGGTTGCCTCGCGCACCACCAGGTCGACGCCGCGGGCGTGCGGGATCAGCGCATCGGCATCGTCAGTATCGCCGCACACCAGCACGCGGCGTGGGCGCGGTGGTGGATCCATCACCTCGGCGGGCGTCAGGCTGCGCCCGTTGGCCAGCAGCACGGATTCCCCGCGCTGCAGCCGGCCAAGCATGCGCAGGTCGGTCAGTCCAGCAGCCCGAGCCCGTTCCGGGCGCATCCGCCCTGGACGCTGCGGCTCCTCGCATAGCCAGGCGACGCACGGCACGCGATGGTGGATGGCAAAGGGACGAGCCCGCCAAGCCGTCGCCGTACCGGCCAGCGGCTCGCCGCGTGGCTCGTCAGGCAGCTCGATCAAGTCGAGCGGGAAGGGCAGCTCGGTCGCGGTCGGACCGTACGCGCCGTCGAGCAGCCGGGCCAAGCCGCGCGGGCCGGCCAGCTGCAACGGTTCGGTCCGCCCGGCGATGGCGATGGCCATGAGCATGCCAGGCAGGCCCCAACAGTGGTCGCCATGCAGGTGGGTGATGAGGATGCGGTCGCAGGTGATCGCGCGCAGGCCGGCGTCGCGCACGCGGTGCTGGGTGGCTTCGCCGCAGTCGACCAGCCACCACGACCCGTCATCGAAGCGCAGGGCCTGGGCGGTGACGTTGCGGTCGCGGGTGGGCTGACCAGCGGAGGTGCCGAGGAAGGTGAGTTGCATTGCCCCTGTTCGTGGTTCGTGGTTCGTCGTTCGGGGTTCCGAACCGCCATTGCCACGGCTCCGGCAGCGTAACCATCCGCTACCCTGCGGAACCACGAACCACGAACCACGAACAGGCCAGCCCATGCCCACCATCACCCCCGGCACCGTCGTCATCGGCCAGAGCGGCGGCCCCACCGCCGTCATCAACCAGTCGCTCATCGGCGTGGCCAAGGCCTGCCTGCAGCGGCCCGAGCTGTTCACCAAGGTGCTCGGTGCGGTGCATGGCGTGAACGGCATCCTCAAGGGCGAGTTCATCGACTTCGGTGCTGAAGACCCGGCCAACCTCGAGGTCGTCGCCGGAACCCCCTCCAGCGCGCTGAAGAGCGTGCGGCGCAAGGCGTCCAAGGACGACTGCCAGGCGATCTTCGCCCGCTTCAAGGAGCTGAACGTCCGCGCCTTCTTCTACATCGGCGGCAACGACACCGCCGAGACCACGCACATCATCGACGAGATGGCCAAGCAGGTCGGCTACGACCTCGCCTGCTTCCACGTGCCCAAGACCATCGACAACGACCTGCGCGTCACCGACCACTGCCCCGGCTACGGCTCGGCGGCCAAATTCGTCGCCCAGGCCTTCATGGGCGACAACCTCGACAACCGCGCGCTCTCCGGCATCAAGGTCAACATCGTCATGGGCCGCAACGCCGGCTGGCTGACCGCCGCCGCCGCCCTCGCCCGCATCCTGCCGCAGGACGGCCCGCACCTGATCTACTGCCCCGAGGCCGACTTCTCGCTCGACGCCTTCTGCACCGACGCCGAGGCGGTTTACCGCAAGCTCGGCCGCTGCGTCATCGCGGTGTCCGAAGGCATCCACGGTCCGGGCGGCAAGGAGATCATCGACAGCAAGGAGGTCGATTCGCACGGCAACAAGCAGCTGTCGGGCAGCGGCGCCCTCGGCGACTTCCTCGCCGACACGCTGAAGGCGCACCTGGCCAAGGTCATGCCGGACAAGAAGCACCGCGTGCGCGCCGATACCTTCGGCTACCTGCAACGCTGCTTCCCCGGCGTGGTCAGCGAGAGCGATGCGCGCGAGGCACGCCAGGCCGGCGTCGCCGCGGTCGAGGCCGCGGTGGCCGGCACGCGCAGCGGCTCGATCGCCTTCAAGCGGTTCGACAGCCCGTACCGCATCGAGTGCTTCGTCACCCCGCTGGCGACGGTGGCCAAGGAGACCAAGCCGATGCCACGCGAGCTGATCAATGCCGCCGGCAACGATGTGGTCGGCGACAAGCTGCTGCCCTACCTGCGTCCGCTGGTCGGCCAGCTGCCGCCGGTCGGCCGGCTGCAAGGCATCTCGGGCTAGCCCGTGACGACCGGACCTTTCCCGGGCGGACGCAGTGCAGCCGTCTCGCTGACCTATGACGATTGCCTGCCCTGCCACCGCCTGGCCGTGGCTCCGGCGCTGTCGGCGCGCGGACTGCTCGGCACGTTCTACTGCCCGGCGTCCTCCGGCGATCTGCATGCCAATGTCGAGAGCTGGCGGGCGGTGGCGCGCTCCGGCCACGAGCTGGGCAACCACAGCTGCTTCCATCCCTGCCGGCGGCGCGAAGGAGCGACGTGGCCGGATCCGGCCTACGACCTCAAGACCTACACCCGCCGCCGCATCGTCGACGAACTGCACCTGGCCGAGCGGGTGCTGCAGCTGGTCGACGGCAATGACCGCCGCTCGTACGCCGCCACCTGCGGCAACACCACGGTCGGCCCGGACGGCGCCGAGGAATCCTTCGTCGACGACCTGCGCCGTTTCGCCACCGTCGTGCGCTCGGGCCGGGGCGGCGTGCAGCCGCTGCGCAAGCCGGACTTCGTCCTCGGCAGCCACTCCGCCGACGGCAAGGACGCCGCGGCCACCATCGCCGCGATCGAGCCGGTGCTCGCCTCCGGCGGCTGGCTCTTGATCGAGATGCACGGCGTCGGCGCCGGCAGCCACGGCCTGTTCGTCGCCGAGGACCAGCACACCCGCATCCTCGACTGGATCGCCGAGCGCAGCGTCGTGCTATGGGCCGGCACGGTCAGCGGCGTGGCCGCGCAGCTCGACGCAATGTAGCAGGCCCCGTCGCGCAGCGATGGGCTGCCGCCGAGCTGCGGTGGGCGGATATAATGGGCGAAGCCCATCCGCCCACGGTTTCGGAACGAAACCGAGCTGCGACAAAGTAGACATGAGCCGGGGCCCCTCGAGCCCCTTGGCCCACCGGACGGTGGGAGAAACCTAGGGGTTGTAACCCCCAAGGAACCCCGGCATGCGCATCC
>JALHRW010000157.1 GCA_022841245.1 Planctomycetota bacterium | reverse complement strand
AGCCGCGGCGCGCCAGGCGTCGTGGTCGGCGTAGTTCGGATTGAAGCCGCAGGCGACGGCGACGCCGCGGTCGCTGCCCGGCACCGGCGCGACCACCGCCGCGTCGGACGGTCCGTCATGCGCCACGCCGACCAGCGGTTTCACGATCGAACCGGCCTGGACCTCGTGGTCGTACTGGCGGATGATCCATTCCTTGCTGGCGAGGTTGGGGCGGGCGAGCAGATCGCACAGCACGGTGTCGATGTCCGCTGGCTTGGCGAAGCTGGCTGCCACTTCGGCCGGCGGCGCAAAGGTCGCCGGACGGTGGTAGCGCGGCACGCCGTCGTGCAGGAAATGCATGTCGAGGTCGGCGACGACCGTGCCGTGCCACTTCAGCACCAGGTTCTTGGTCCCGCTGACCTCGCCGAGTTCGACCGCTTCGACGCCTTCGGCGGCGCAGATGTCCAGGCACTGCTTCAGCTTATTGCGGGGCACCGAGGCGACCATGCGCTCCTGGCTCTCGGAGATCCAGATCTCGGTGTAGGACAGGCCGGCGTACTTGAGCGGAGCGCGGTCGAGGTGGATGACCGCGCCGTGCTCGGACGCCATCTCGCCGCAGGCGCTGGACAGGCCGCCAGCACCGCAGTCGGTCAGGGCGCTGAAGCAGCCGGCATCGCGGCACTGCAGCACCACGTCCATGCAGCGCTTCTCCTCGATCGCGTTGCCGATCTGCACCGCGCCGCTGCTGACCTTCTCCGACTTGTCGGACAGCTCAACCGAGCTGAACGTCGCGCCGTGGATGCCGTCGCGGCCGGTGCGGCCGCCGATCACCACGATGGCGTCGCCGATGTTGGACGCCTTCTCGACGTACTTCCGCTCGATCAGGCCACCGGTGCCGCAGTAGACCAGCGGATTGCCGACGTAGCGGTTGTCGAAGCGCACCGCGCCATTGACCGTGGGGATGCCCATGCGGTTGCCGTAGTCGCGCACGCCGCTGATCACGCCCTGCATCAGGCGGCGCGGGTGGATGGTGCCGGGCGGCAGGCTCTTGGCCTCGGACTCGGGATCGCCGAAGCAGAACACGTCGGTGTTGAAGATCGGCTTGGCGCCGAGGCCGGTGCCGATGATGTCGCGGATGACGCCGCCGAGACCGGTGTTGGCGCCGCCGTAGGGCTCGATCGCCGAGGGGCGGTTGTGCGTCTCGACCTTCATGCACACGCCGAGGTCGCCCTCGAACTCGATCACGCCGCTGTTGTCCTTGAACACCGACCAGCACCACGGCTTGGCCAGCTCGAAGGTCGCCTTGGCGATGGTCTGCTTGAGCAGGTTGTCGATGACACGGCTTTCGACCGGACCGTCCTCGCCCTTCGGCCCGGTGTAGGCGACGATGCCCTTCAGGGTCTTGTGCACGCAGTGCTCGGACCAGGTCTGGGCGATCGATTCCAGCTCGACGTCGGTCGGCTCGCGCTTGAGGCCGCGGAAGTGCTTCTGCACCTCGTGCATCTCCTCGATGGTCAGCGACAAGGTGCCGTCCTTGGACAGCTGCATCAGCTGGGCATCGTCGAGATCGCGGATGCGCACCTCGGTACGCTGGTGGGTGTCGACGCCGCCCGGATCGCGCAGGCGCACGGTCTCGCTCGGATCGATCACCGCTTCCTCGATCGCCTGGTTGGCCAGGGCCTTCCACGCCAGGGTCTGCAGGTCGGCGTCGCTGCCACCGGCGACCTCGACCCGCGTGCCGACGCGGACGAGATCGAGCTGGATGCCCAGGTCCTTGGCGCCCTTGATGATCGAGGCCTCGACCGGATCCATCACGCCGGTCTTGCGCTGCACCTCGATGAGGTGGCGGCCGGCGTGCGGCGGCGGGGTCATCAGCACGCGCTCGGTCACCGGGTCGCCGAGCAGCTGGCGGCCGAGCTTCTCGGCCGAGGGCGCGTCGAGCTGCCCGCGCACCACGTAATAGCGGCTGCGGTACAGCGCCTTGAGGTGGGTCAGGCCCAGCAAGGCCGCCTCGTGGACCAGGTGCTGGTCGACGGCGGGGATGAGTGGGCAGACATCGATGCGGAAGGTGGCGGCCATGGCGGGCGGCAGCCTAGAGGCTGGGACGGCCACGCCAGAGGTGTGGGGAAACCCGACAGCCATCCCCACAGGTGCCCGCCGGATGCCGGCAACTCCTACGGCGACGAGCCGAGGGATCCTCCGTATATCTGCCCATAGGAGGTCACCCATGACCCGTCTGCTCATCCCGCTCCTGATCTGCGCCGCCGCCATGCCGGCCGCCGAAGGCAAAGGCAAGCTCGTCGGAGCGTCCCTCGGACGCCAGGTGGTCGACGCCGGCCACATACTCGAAGCCAACGCCGTCACCGGCCACCCCGGCACCGTGCTGATCCGCTGGGGCGACGTCGACAACGTCATCGGCAAGGACAGCGGCAAGGGCTCAGGCTTCGCCTGGAGCGGCACCGCCACCGGCACCAGCGTCGCCCTGGTCAAGGTCGTCGCCTTCGAGGACGGCAGCCGCGCGAACAAGCCCGCGGTCAAGACCGGCAACCGCCGCGGCGACCGCCTGACCGGCGACGGGTATGCCGGTTCGGTCAGCTGGGAGACCCGCACCACCTCCGCCTGGGACGGTGTACTGGTCAAAGCAGCCAGCGGCTCGACCCTCGCGATCACTTCCGGACCGGTCACGCTGAGCGTCAAGGTGCCGTGAACGGCAGCCCCCCGGCATCGGTCAGCGCGGCGCAGTGGAGAGGCTGACGACGCTATCGATCGGATAGATGTCGATGCTGCCGACGCCGGCCTCGTGGACGACGACCGATTCGGTCGACACCGAGGTGATCCTGCCGACGATGTGCTGGTCACCATCCCCTTCGTGGACGATGATCTCGCACGGCGACCCGTTGGCGATCTGGCGGTGCAGTTGCTGGAGCAATGCTGTGCGATCCTGGTTCATGGCTTCCTCCCGCTTGGGTTGGTGGCGCGAATGGCTGCCAGCTACCACAATGGCCGGCTGACTTCCATATGCAGAAGCTTCTCGTCGATGATCGCGACTACGAGACGGTGATTCCCCTGATCATCGAGGAGCCGCTCCCCCGGGACGAAACGGCGGTTCCGTAGATCGGTGAAGGTTGCTGACTCGTGGCCCTGCATCAGCAGATGCCAGATGCGTCCAGGCCTGCGCTCTTCGCTCCTGGGCTGGCGTTGACCCTGCAGGCATGTTCGTGGCGTATCGCTCATCCCGCGACGCTGGCTGCTGGGATCTGCCGTCAAGTCGTCGGTTGATCAACATGGAGCTTGATCCCCGAGTGGATGGCCGGGGTGCATGGAGAACGGCCGGAAACGGCTGTTCAGCAGCCGGTCCCAGGCGCACGCGCGGACCGGCTGCGGGGGTCGTGAGAGGGAGAGCCGGCGGTGCGAATGCGCTGAACAATCACGCAAATCTTGTCTAGGATTCTCTCCGTGACTGGAGGTCAAGCCAGGTTGCCGCCGCGCATGGCATGCCAGGATTGCTACGAATCCCATCGTGTCATCGCAACTGTCCAGCCCCCAGGCACATGCACCGGATCGCTTGGTCTCGTGAGGCAGCCCTGCTCATCCGCTCCCCGACCGCTACAATACCGGACTGACCCAGATGGGTCGGGAGTATGACCATGAGCACTGACGTCCCCTACACCTTCCCTTTCGGCCAACCGGTCAAGCCGGTGACCGGCGGCGCACCTGGCAACCGCGACTGCCTGGTCCTCGGCAGTTCGCCCTCGGCGCTGTGCATGCGCTGGCGCGTACCCGGCGGCAAGCTGGTACAGGGATTCGCCATCGACAATGAACCGTCGCCTTTCTGGGACGGCCACGATCAGGATGCGCAGATCAGGGTCTGGAAGGATCGGGTGTGCTGGCAGCCCACGTGGGGCGAGACCGGCCCGACGCGTCAGAACGGTCTGCGTGGCCAGTGGGTGGGCCAGCAGGTGCTGAGTCCGCTCGGCATCTCGCGGGACCGGGTCTGCGCCGCCACGCTGGTCGAGACCTACTACGCCAATGAGGCGACCAGGCATCGCATCGATGAGCACTACCGCCCGCTGATCGAGCGGTTGGGCCTGAGCGCCACCACGCTGCCCAACCAGTTGGCCAATAGTGATCTCGCCCGCGAGGCGGTCACCACGGAGCGGGATCGCTTGCTCGGCCTGCTGCGGGCACCCTCGATCCGGACCGTCATCACCCTGGGGACAGCCACCTGGAAGGCCGTAGCCGAACTGTTCGGACCGGCTGCCGCCCAGATGCCAGCCTCGCTGCTCGGCGACGGGCCGGCCTACGGCCAGGCGCAGTCCATCGCGGTCGACGGACGCGAGGTACGCTGGATCGCCTTCGTGAGTCCGTCCGCCCCTGCGAGCATGCAGCGGGTCCATGCGGCCTGGATGACGCGCCAGGGGGTCAAGCAGCCGATCCTGCTCGGATCCTTCAAATAGCGCTTTGCCGCGTGCAGTCCCGGCCGGCGCATCGCCGGCCGGGACGATCCCTCGTGGTCCGGAGCCCTCCGCATGATCCCAGTCGCACCATCCGAGACGCCGGCCGACATCTCCATCCCCTGCGTCGCCGCGGCTGATGGCGTCGCCATGGGCACGATACATGTGCTTCGTCTCGATCCGGATCCCAGCGGCGATTCAGCTCGGATATTCAGCGTCGAGGAGGTGCGTCAGGCGGTGGAATCGACCCATGCCCAGCTGGAAGCCTTCCAACGGCGGATCCACAGCCGGATCGAGGAATCCGTCACCCAGGTGTTCCGAGCCCACCTGGCGATCCTGCATGACAAGGATCTCATGGACTGGATCGAAGGCGGGGTTCGAGCCGGACGCCCAGCGGTCGCGGTGATCCGCGAGGCTTACGGTCACCATATCGAGATGTTCTCGCGCAGTCCGGTGGCCCGGCTGCGTGAGAAGGTGCAGGACCTGGAGGACATCGCCAACCGCCTCGTACGGAATCTGCACGGCGGCGGACAGGGCGGTGCCGGATTGCATGGCCGGATCGTGGTCGCCCATGCCCTCTATCCGTCCGATCTCCTCCGACTCGTGGCCCAGGACGCGGCAGGCGCCATCCTCATCGGCGGCGGAACCACGGCCCACATCAACGTCCTGGCTCGCTCGTTGCAGCTGCCGCTGGTCGTCTGCGACGCGTCGGGGGCCGGCAGATTGACCGAAGGCACGGCCGTCCTCCTCGATGGCGGACGAGGACGGTTGATGATCAGTGCCGACCCTGAGGTCCTCACCGCTTACAGCCAGCTGTCGGCAGCCGACCAGGCCGCGCCACGTCCGCTGCACCCATGCACCATGACGGCAGATGGCTGCCGTGTCCGCCTGCTGGCCAACGTCGGGCTGCTCAGTGAGGGGCAGATGGCCCGCGATCTGGGTGCCGACGGTGTCGGGTTGTATCGCAGCGAGATCCCGTTCCTGCTGCGTGACGATCCGCCGAACGAGGACGAGCAGGTCGACATCTACCGCCGTCTGCTCGACCTCGCCCCGGGTGGAGATGCCGCGATCCGCCTGCTCGACCTGGGTGGGGACAAGATCGCCGCCTACTTCCCCCATGATCTCGGCCCCAACCCGTCGCTGGGCCTGCGCGGCATCAGATTCTCGTTCCGCCATCCGGAGATCTTCACCTGCCAGGTGCGCGCCATCCTGCGCGCCGGCCACGGTCGCCGGCTGCGCATCCTCATGCCGATGGTATCCTCGGTCGACAGTTTCCGCGACGTCCGGGCGGTCATCGAACGCTGCGCCGCCAGCCTCGCCGGGGCCGGCATCCCGCACAACCCGGCGCCGTCGCTGGGAGCCATGATCGAACTCCCGTCGGCCGTCCTGCTGGTGCAGGAGATCGCGCGCGAGGCGGATTTCCTCGCCATCGGGACCAATGATCTGGTGCAGTACATCCTGGCGGTTGACCGCAGCGATGACCAGGTGGCGGCCTGGTACGTGCCGTGGCATCCTGCCGTGCTGCGCGCTGTGCGGCAGATCATCGATGCGGCCGTGGTGTGCGGCCGGCCGCTGTCGGTGTGCGGAGACATGGCCTGCGATCCGGTGCTGCTGCCCCTCCTGCTCGGCATGGGCATCACGGCCTTCAGCGTCCCGCCCCGCCGGCTCAGCCGGGTCCAGGATGCGATACGCGGGTTGCGCATGGACACGTCCGCGGCCCTGGCCGCGCGCACGCTGGCCAGTCCGACCATCGCTGGCGTCGAGGAGCAGCTCGGCCTGCCGCCCTCCCGCTTCCGGCGGGGTCCTGCCGCGCCACTCGGCCACGGCGGCGTCAAGGAGTCGTGAACGGGCGGTAGCCTGAACGCAATCCGCTGCTACATGCCATCATGGCGTTGAGCAGGCGGATCGGCCAGGTGCCAGGACTCGGCAAGGTCGGCGTCATCGTCTCCGAACGCGGTGTCGTCTCGATCGAGGTGCACACCTGGCCGGAGCAGCCGGCGATGCGCCACCGTCGCGATCCGATCGAGGAGGCCGACCATCCGGTGATCAACGCGGTGTTGTCGCAGCTCGAAGGCTATGTCTTCGGCCGCACCCGCGAATTCCCCATCGCCTGCGATTTCCACGGCATCCCGCCGCAGACCCGCGCGGCGATGGAGGCGGTGCGCAAGGTGCCGTGGGGCCAGACCCGCACCTACGAGCAGCTCGCCGCCACCTTCGCCGGCGGCACCGCGCCGATGGTGTGCGACGCCCTCGCCCGCAACCCCCTGCCGATCATCATCCCCTGCCACCGCGCGATCGGCCGCGGCCACATGGGCTCGTACCCCGGGCCGCTGACCACCAAGCGCAGCTTCCTCGCCATCGAGGGGCTCGACTGCCGCAAGGTGCCGGACCCGCCGCCTGGGCAGGGTTCGGTCAGGGCTTGGCGCTGAGGAGCCAACAGGCCTGCGCGGAAGGAGCTGACCGCCCTGGAGGATCCGCCGGCCCTCCGGTCCGCGGATCCATAGACCCTTGTCGCAGCCGCCTTCCCGGTAGGGTCCGGACCCACGAGGATCCCATGCCCGACCCGTTCAAGGCCTACGACATCCGCGGTCTCTACCCCCAGGAGCTCAACGAGTCCCTGGCCTACCAGATCGGCAATGCCACCGCCCAGGTGCTCGGCCTCGCCGGCAAGCGCTACACCGTCGGGCGCGACATGCGCGTATCCGGCCCGATGCTCAAGGCGGCGGTGATCCAGGGCCTGGTCGATGGCGGCGTGCATGTCGTCGACGTCGGCATGGTCTCGACCCCGGCGGTCACCTTCAGCATGCACCTGATGAACACCGAGGGCGGCATCCAGGTCACGGCCTCGCACAACCCGGCTGCCTACGGCGGCATCAAGATCACCGGCCCCGGCTTCAAGCCGGTCGGCGGCGGCACCGGCATGGAGGAGATCGAGCAGATCGCGCGTAGCGCCAAGATCGTGAAGAAGCCGGGCGGTTCGGTCGAGGAGACCGTCACCCTCGACGCCTACGCCAACTACCTGGCCAAGCTGTGGGCGCCCAAGCGTCCGTTGAAGGTCGTCATCGACGGCGGCAACGGCATCATCGGCACGATGTTCCAGCACCTGCTGCCCAAGCTGGGCAACATCATGGTGGTGCCGCTGAACTGGGATCCCGATGGCCGCTTCCCGGTGCACGAAGCCAACCCGCTGAAGCTGGAGAACCTCAAGCAGCTGCAGGCCCGGGTGAAGGCCGAGAAGGCCGACTTCGGCGCCGCCTTCGACGGCGACGGCGACCGCTGCGCCCTGGTCGACGAGACCGGCGAGTTCATCTCCTGCGACCTGACCACCGCCCTGCTGGCGAAGTACTTCCTGGCCAAGGAGCCGGGCGCGACCATCGCCTACGACCTGCGCTCGTCCAAGGTGGTGGCCGAGTACGCCGCCTCGCTCGGCGGCAAGGCGGTCGAGACCCGTGTCGGCCACAGCTTCATCAAGCAGACGCTGAAGGCCGAGCATGCCGTGTTCGCCGGCGAGTTGTCAGGCCACTACTACTTCCGCGACTTCTGGAACGCCGACAGCGGCCTCTACGCCTTCATCCTGCTGGCCAACATCGCCAGCGAGACGGCGAAGCTGTCCGACCTGGTCAAGCCGCTGCGCAAATACTTCCATACCGGCGAGATCAACTTCAAGGTCGCCGACCCGGCTGCGGTCTTCGCCCGCGCCAAGGCGCTCAAGGGCAAGGTCGAGGAGCTTGACGGCGTCACCGTGCGCTTCGCCGACTGGTGGTTCAACCTGCGCGCCAGCAACACCGAACCGGTGGTGCGCCTGAACCTCGAGGCGGACACCGCGGCGCTGCGCGACGCCAAGCTGGCCGAGATCAAGTCGCTGATCACCGGCTGAGACGGATGCCCTCGCCCCACGACCTCGCCGCCGCCCACCTCGCTGGCGATGCGCTGACGCGGGAGTGGCTGGGGGAGCCGTGGACCGGGATCGGATCCACCGTCGGGCGCGCGCGCCACATGCTGGCTGCCGGCTCCTGGGATCGTGCCGCGCTGGCGCGTCTGCATCCGCTGCTCAAGGATCCGGACTCGGTCGTCGTGGTCACCGGCCAGCAACCGGCGGTCGGCGGCGGGCCGCTCTACACCCTGGTCAAGCTCGCCCATGCCATCGTCGTGGCCAAGCGCCTCGCGATCGAGGGCGTGCCGGCGCTGGCGTGGTTCTGGTGCGCTTCCGAAGACCACGACCTCGGCGAGGCCAATCATGCCGACATCGTGCGGCGCGATGGCAGTATCGCGCGCGTCTCCGCCGATCTTGGGGCTGGCCGCGCTGCATTGCGCTGGCGGCCAGCAGCATTGTGGTGGAAGCAATTGGTGACGAGCTGCCAGGCCGAGCTGGGCGATGGGCTCGGCAGCTGTTGGCTGCTCGACCATGCGCCGGTCGGCGACGAGGGCATGGGCGCCTGGCTGTGCCGGATGCTGCGCGACCTTTGCGCCGGCCAGCCGGTCGCCACCTGCGAGGCGCATGTGCTGCGGCCGCTGTGGGCGTCACGCCTGTCGGATGCCTGCGCCGCCTGGCCGGTGGACGCGCTCGCTACTCGCCGGAGCGAACTGGTCGCGCACGGCTTCAGCGACCCGTTCGGCCCCCTGCCGCGGGCGCCGCTGTTCCACGACACCGCAGCAGGCCGCATAGCCGTCGACGAATCCGGTTCGCTGCCTACCGTGGAACTCAGCCCAGGTGCTGCGTTGCGGCCGGTGCTGCAGCAACTCGCCCTGCCCGCGGCCGCCTCCATTCTCGGCAATGGAGAACTCGCGTACCACGCCGCCATCGGTCCGGCATATGCCGCGCTTGGCGCGCAGCAGCCGCAGCTGGTCTCGCGCTGCTCGCTGACCCTGCTGCCGGCCTGGGCCGAACGCGCCGCCGGCCGGCTGGGCCTGTCGCCGGAGGAGCTGGCTGACGGCGCTGCGCCCGCGCTGCCACTCGGGCCTCCTTCCGACCGGCTGATCGCCGTCGCCCAGGCCATCGACCGACTCGGCGATCCGTCCGACCGCCGCATCGCCGCCGCCCAGACCCGTTTGCGCCGCGAACTCGACCGGCTCACCGCGTCCCTCGCGCGTGGCTCCCGCATCGCCGCCGGCCTGCCCGCTCCCGGTTCGCTCGCCGGCCTGCTGCGCCCGCGCGGCCAGCGCCAGGAACGCACCATGAGCCTGTTCCAAGCGGTGTGGGAACACGGTCCGGGCGTCATGGCCGAACTCATCTGCGCCGCAGAGCAGACGTCGCCAGGCGCCCATACCCTGGTACGCTTGAGCCGGGGGAACGCGGGCTGAACGTTTCAGCCAATGACGCGGGCGATGAGCAGCCCGTCGTAGCCCTTGCTGCCGACCGTCTGGATGGCGGTGGCGGCGACGCGACGCTCGGCGGCGACGAGATCGACCAGACGGCGCACGCCCAGCACGGTGGGATCGGTGCTGGAGGCATCAGCGACCGTCCCTCCGCGCACCACGTTGTCGACCACGATCACGCTGCCCGGTCGCACCAGCCGCATCGCCCAGGTGAAGTAGTCGGGATTGCTCGGCTTGTCGGCGTCGATGAAGACGAGATCGAACGGCCCGCTGACCGCAGGCAGCAGGTCGATGGCCTTGCCGAGGCGCACCTCGACGCGGTCGGCGAGTCCGGCCAGGGCGAGGTTGGCCCGCGCCACCTCGGCGTGCTTGGGATCGATCTCCAGGCTGAGCAGGCGGCCGTCGACCGGCAGGGCACGGGCCATCCAGATCGCGCTGTAGCCGCCGAGCGTGCCGATCTCGAGGATACGTCGCGCTCCGACCAGGCTGGCGAGCAGATTGAGCAGGCGTCCCTGGTTGGCGGCGACGCTGATCGACGGCAGGCCCGCTGCAGCGCAGGAAGCCTGGACCTTGTCGAGCACGGCATCGTGACCGATCAGACGGTCATTGAAGAAGAGGTCGACCGCGTTCCACGTTTCTGAGTTGGGCATGGCACGATATTCAGCGCCGGGCGGCAGCGGCAACCTCAGGCAAGGAGGGATGGCAGCAATGTGCGGCGCTGCTCGCGTCGCGCCAACGCCGCCGCCAACAGCGGCGCATCGCCGACCAGCAGCACGCGTTCGCGCGCGCGGGTCACTGCGGTGTAGATCAGCTCGCGGCTGGCCAGCGGATGCGGCGCCGGCGGCAGCACCGCCACCACCATGACAGCCTCCGAGCCCTGCGCCTTGTGCACCGTCGTCACCCAGCCGGTCTCGTGTGCGGGCAGCCGGGCGGGGGCGAGGCGGCGCACGCCGCCAGAGCCGTCAGGGAAGCACGCCGACAGCCGCCCGTCGCTCTCCCACAGCACGCCGAGGTCGCCGTTGGCCAAACCGAGCCGGTGGTCGTTGGCGGTGATGAGCAGCGGTCGGCCGTGGCGATGGATCAGCCCGGCGTCCTCGGGCCGGCTGCCGAGCATCGCTTCGATGCGCATCTGCAGATCCGCGACGCTCCACGGCCCTTCGCGGGTCGCGGCCAGCACCATCAGCAGCGGCAGCATGGCGAGGGCGGTGGCGGGATCGGTCGCGCCGATGACCGACTCGGCCCACGGCTTGATCACCGCGCGCAGCTGCGGCCAAGCGGCGGCGTGCGCGACGCGCACGGCATCGTCGTGGCCGGCCGCCAGCACCGCCTCGGCCGCCGCGGCGTCGCC
>JALHRW010000156.1 GCA_022841245.1 Planctomycetota bacterium | reverse complement strand
CGCCCTGCTCATGCCGGCCGAGGTCGCCCCGCGCCGCGACCTGGTGCCGGGCGAGGCTGTGCTGGCCGACCTCGCGCGCACCACCGGCGGCGCGGTGCGCGGCGACCTGCTCGGCATCTGGGACAATCCGGCCAGCCGCGGCGTGGCTCGCGAACTGGCCCCCTGGCTGGTCGGCGCGGCATTGCTCATGCTGCTCCTGGAGATCGCGGTCCGCCGCCTGCGTCTGGGTCTACCGCAACTGCGCCTGCCGCGCTGGCGGCGTGCGGCACCTGCCGCCAAACCGCTGGCGCCAGTCGCGCAGAGCATGCCAGGCACAGCAACGCCAGCAGCGCCGCTTCCCGCAATTCCGCCGGTGCCCGCCCCGCAGGCCAAGGGCACTGGCGTGCTCGATGCGCTCGACGAAATCCGCCGCCGGCGCTAGCAAGAGCGAAGCTTCAGCGCCCTGCCTGCTTCCGGCTGATTTCCGAGATCGCCTGCTGGGTGCGGCGGCGCACGTCGTCCAGGTTGATGGCGATGTCGCGCACCGTGGCCTGGTCTCCGCCGCTGGCAGCGACCTCCAGGGCGATGCAGGTATCGGCCAGCTCGGTGAGCCGCAGAGGTTCAGCGGCGCTGCGCAGGCCCTGTGCCGCGCGGCGTACCGTCCCGAGATCGCCGCTACGCGCCGCATCGCGCACCGCATCGATGCCCGAACGGAGGCCGCCGAGCAAGCCGCCGGCCAGCGTGGCGATCGGTGGCAGAGCCGGAGCGGGTGGCGAGGGAGGGTCGACCACGGACGGGGCGTAATCATCCTCGGACCGTGCCACCGGCGTCGTGGCCGGAGTCCGCGGGGCCACGCCCGCCTCGACTCCCGAGGCGACAGCTGCGAACCGCCGCGTGCTGGAGCTGCGCGTACCCCACAGGTTGCCGAGCAGCCGCAGCAGCGATTCGCGGCGAACCGGGCGCAGCAGCACCGGGGTGCGTCGCGAGGCCAGCATCTGCGTGCCACCGGCGCTGCGCGCCGACACCACGCCTACCGGGATGCCGGCAGCTTCCAGGGCTGGCAGCATGTCGCGCGCCCATCCCGCCTCGATGACCGCGGCGGCGGGCGGTGGCGCAGTGGCGACGATGGCCATCGCCGTCATCACGTCCGCCGCAACGACCGGCTCAAGCCCGAGCGCAACCAATGCTTCGGACATGCCCTCGCGCAACGAGGGCTGCACCACGCCGAGCAGAACACGGGAGCCGCGGCGCATGGAGGATATGCCGTCGACCGCCGGCGACTGCGGGTCCGGGTCGAGCAGCAATACGGCGGTGAACGTGGAGCCGGCACCCGGCGTGCTCTCGACCGTGACATCGCCGCCGAGGGCGCGGGCGATGCGCTGGGCGATGCACAGGCCAAGGCCGGTGCCGCCGCGCCGCCGTCCGGCGTCGCTCCCCTGCGCGAAGGGCTGGAACAGCCGGGATATGGTGGCCGCGTCGATGCCGATGCCGGTGTCGCGGACTGCGATGCGCAGGCGTACCCGCCCGCTTGCGGCATCCGCCCCGGCCGTCACTCGCACGACGACCTCGCCCTCATCGGTGAACTTCACCGCATTGCCGACCAGGTTGTGCAATATCTGACGGATCCGGTCCGGGTCGCCGATCAGCGCCTCGGGCACATCACGCTCGATGATCGCATTCAACTCGACGTCTTTCGCGGTAGCCAACGGCGCGAGCAGGGCGACGGAGTCCTCGACCAGTTCACGCAGCGGGCACTGCACCCGGTCGAGCGCCAGTTCGCCGGCCTCGATGCGGGCGTAGTCGAGCAGTTCGTTGACCAGGGTGAGCAGCTGTTGGCCCGAGTTGTGCGCCAGCTGGACGTATTCCCGCTGCTGCGCCGTCAGTTCGCTGTCGGCGAGCAATCCGGTCATGCCGATGATGCCGCTGAGCGGGTTGCGCAGGTCGTGCGACACGGTCGCGAGGTAGGCGTCCTTGGCGTGGTTCGCCGCCTCGGCCTCTCGTACCGCGACGCGAGTCGCGGCCAGCGCTCGGCCACGCGACCACAGCAGCACGGCGACGAAGGCCATGGCGGCACCAATCGCGATCGGCCACAGGCGCCAGACCAGCAGCTCCGTGCGCCAGCGCGCAGCCCGCACATCCAGGGCCACGGTCATGCGCCGCTGATCGCTGAGTTCCACCGGGGTACCGACCGAGATGAACTCGCCCCAGTGGTCGACATACGGGCCCAAGGAGAAATCCCGGCCCTCGATCACCGCTTGCCGCATCTCGGGAGGTATGTCGGCATATGCCGTGCCCAACGGGGTGAAGTCGGGTGTGCCGGGCTCATCATCCCCGTTGGGGAAAACGATCGCAGGGCCGACATGCTCCATCAGGTAGGCATAGGTCACTTCAGGATCGCTCTTGCGCGCCTCCAACAGCCTGGTGTGGATGCGCACGCCCCAGGGCTGGCCGATGTCCTCTGGCAGATTGCGATGGGCAGCGAGATCCCCGCGGTCGAGGCCGGCTGCGAGGTGGCGGCAGCGTTGCAGCAGTTCTCCGCGCAGCGCGTGGTTCCGCTTGGAGACGAGCAGTTCGCCGGCAATCCCGCCGAGCGCCAGGCAGAGGCAGGCGACCCCGGCCCCCTGCCAACGCGAACGCGGCGGCGCCAGCCACCACACCAGCACACCGAGGACGGCGAAACCTGCCCAAGCAGCTACGATCAGCGGTCCTGGGTCCACCCTGGCACGATCGCTGAAGGGGCCTGGCAAAGCAAGCCTGCAGAGGCGATGCCGTCCGGGGTTGCGATCGCTTGACCCAGCGTCCGGCGAAACCGACGCCGTGTCCTGTCGGCAGGACAGGACAGTCCATTGATCGCGAGCTGTGCCGGTGGACAGTCTCCACATGAAACTCAGTTCCGAGATCGCCAACCTGTCCATCGAACTGAAGAACCGCTACGCCCGCATCATCGCCCAGAACGAGCCGACCACTGCGCGCAAAGCCAACGAGATCATCGCCGCGCTGTACGCGCTCAGTTGCGGTTCGCTGGTGGTGGCGCTGAACGCAGTCGGCGGCAAGGGCTGGCGCAAGGTCATGATCGACAAGCGCGGGGTCAAGGCGTTGGCGGTCAACCTCAGCGGCAACAGCATGCTCGACAAGATCCTCTACAACATCGAGCAGTTCGTCACCGTGACCAGCGCGATCAAGGAAGCACGCACCCAGGCGATGATGAACCGCTACCTCGCCGAGTGGCACAACGTCGTCGATGCCGCCAACCTGCGCATGTACACCATGGCCAAGGTCAAGGCGGGTTAGCGCCAACGCCATGCCTGGCGAAGCGTACCCGGCCCTGGATCGCAGATAGCAGCCGTGCGAAGTCGGCCACGCTGCTGCGTGTCGCCGTGCCGGAGCGAACGGCAACGCCGGAACGGCTGGATGCTTGCCGGATGCCGTGTACGCCCCACCTTCCGCGCCCGATGCCCGGCCTGATCCGCAATCCGCTGCCGCTGTGCGCCGTGGCCGGCCTGGCCGCCGCCGTGCTGCTGCTGTGGCTGCAGCACGCCTGGTTCAGCTCCATGCCGTGGCTGAGCGAGGTGCCGTTCTGGCATTCCGACCGCTGGCTCCTGGAACTTCCGCTGGTGCTGGCGGTCCTGCTGGTGTGCGCCTGGCCGGCCGGACGCAGCCGCACCGCGTGGTTCGTCGGGGCGCTCGCCGGAGCCGTGCCGGTGGCCGCCGCCTGGCATGCGATCGACCTCTGCTGCCGCTCGCTCAACCGGCCGCCGGGACTGGGCGATGTGCTGCTCCTGCGCGAGCTGCTCAGCGCCGATCCGTGGCTGGGCATGTGCACCATCGGTCTGCTGCTCGGCCTGACTGCTGCGCTGTTCGCCAGCTTCATCTGCTGGTGCCGTGACCGCAGCTGGCGCGAGCGCATCTCCGCCGCGCTGCTGCGCTGCCTGCTGGGACTGGCCGTTGCAGTCGCCTTCACCAGCGGTCCCGCCCGAAGCTGGTGGCTGGAACGGGTCGACTTCCACACCTGGTCCGACCTGCACAACGCCAAGGACTACGGTCGCCTGTCGGCCAGCTGGGCGGTGACCGCGCGCGGCATCGAGCAGCGGCAGAGCCTCGCCTCCCTGCCGCCACCCACCGACGCGCCGGCCTTTCCGTGCGGAGCCGTGGCGCATCCGCGCAACGTCTACCTGCTGCTGCTCGAAAGCCTGGTCGATCCGCGCGATCTCGCCGAGCCGGTCCCCGGGGCGGTCCCGGCCGAGCTGGTCGCGGCGCTGCCGCCCGATGGACGCTTCGACCACTGCCTTGCCCCGGTCTTCGGCGGCTGCAGTGCGCAGAGCGAGTTCGAACTGCTGAGCGGGGCTCCGGCCCTGGCCGCGATCGGTCCGATCGAATACCTCGCCTTCGGTTCCCGTCCCTGCGATGGGCTGGTGGCAAGCGCCGCCGCCGCGGGCTACCGCACCGTGCTGGCCTATGGCGCCGGCAATGAGTTCTTCAACGCCCCGCGGGCGCATGCCGCGCTTGGCTTCAGCGAACGGCATTACGGCAACACCGATCCCTGGGGCACGCGCAACCCGGCCGATCGCTTCATCACCGACGCCGATCTGCAGCAGGGTGTCCTCGACCGGCTCCGCGAAGGGACCGACCAGCGTCCCTGCCTGGTCCTCATCGTCGGCATGGAGGGCCACCAGCAGGGCAGCCACTTCCCCCGCGACCGCAACCGCTTTCCCGATGTCGTCAGCAGTCTGGATCCAGTGAGCCACGCCCTGGCCAACCTCTTCCACTGGCGGGCCAAGGCCTTGGCCGGCACCCTGGCCCGCCTCGCCCGCGACGACCCCGAGGCCATCGTCCTGCTGCTCGCCGACCACCAGCCCGCTGCCCTGACCGGGGTCCGGGCGGTGCCGGCCGGACGCTACGCCGTCCCCGCCGCCCTGCTGGTCGGAGGGCGGCGGATCGCCATCGACGGCCGGCATATGCATGAACTGCCGTGGCTGCTGTGGGGCCTGCTGCGCGATGCGGACCCGGGCTTTCCCTCCCCCACAGCCCTGCGGCAGCGCTATGCTGCGATCCTCGGCAGCCAGTTGCGGGATTAGCCGCTCCCACCTTTCCGATTGCACTCTTCCCTGTGCTTCCTACCGTCCCGCCCTCCACCTGAGAGACCAGAAACCCGTATGGCCGTCTGCATCCGCCTCAGCCGCTTTGGCCGCCTCCATCGCCCCTTCTTCCGCATCGTGGCCATCGACCGCCGCAATGCCCGGGAAGGGCTGTCGAACGAGGTCCTCGGCACCTACGATCCGGCGCTTGAGGATGGCAAGGCCATGTCGGTGAAGACCGACCGGGTCGAGGCCTGGATCGCCCAGGGCGCGATCCTCAGCGACGCCCTGCGCAGCCTGTTCAAGCACCACGGCATCGCGGTCAAGCTGCCGGTCTCGGCCAAGCTCAAGGCCAAGGCCAAGGACAAGGGCGGCCCCAAGAAGGACGGCAAGAAGTTCGTCCCGGCCACCCGCCGCGCCAAGAAGAAGCACGAACTCAAGCTCAAGAACGAGCGCAAGGTCAAGAGCGCCGCCGAAGCCGCCAAGGCCGCTGAAGCCAAGGCTGCCGCCGCGCCCGCCGCTGAAGCACCCAAGGCCTGAGCCTCCGGCGCTGACAGCGACCAGCAGGCCGGGCATCTGCCCGGCCTGCGTCGTTTCCCGACATGATCAAGATCCTCCTGCTTGGCACCGCCGTGGTCGGCATCTGGGGTTCGGCCTGGGTGGCGGTGCGCGCCGCCATCAGCCAGCAGCACCTCTCGCCCGCCGGCCTCGCTCTCGGGCGCAACCTGATCGCCAGCATGGCCTTCGCCGTCGTCCTGCTGTGGCGCCGGCCACCGCCGCTGCAACCTGGCGAACTGCTGCGCCTGCTCCTCGCCGGCGTGGTCGGCATCGCGCTGTACTCCCTGCTCGCCGGCTGGGGCCAGCGCAGCGCCGATGCCGGCACCGCAGCCGTGATCATCCAGAGCGCACCGGTGTGGACCGCGCTCGGCGCCTGGTGGCTGCTCGGCCAGAGCGTCGGCCGCAACACCTGGCTGGGCATAGCCATGGCTCTGGCTGGACTGGCACTGATCGGGCTTGGAGCCAAACCGGGCGCCGGCGGCACCCTGCCGGACCTCGCCATGCTGTTCGGCGCCAGCCTCGCCTTTTCCGGCTACAGCCTGTGGACGCAGCCGATCGCAGCGCGCATCGGCGGCTGGTGGCCGTCCGCCTTCGCCGTGTGGATCGGCACCCTCGCCTTGCTGCCGTGGAGTGGCGACGCCCTGGCCGACCTGCGCAGCCAGCCGCAAGCCACCCTCACCGTATGGCTGTTCCTCGGCCTCCTCTCCACCGCCGCCGGCTACGCCGCCTGGACCGCTCTGACCGGCCTGCTGCCGCTGGCCCGGGCGGCCGTGTTCCTCTACCTGGTCCCGGTGCTGGCCCTGGCGCTGGGCTGGGCCATCCTCGGCGAACGCCCAGGCGCCCTGGGCCTGGCCGGCGTCGGCTGCATCCTCATCGGCGTGGTCGTGGCGCAGCGGAAGCCCACTGTGGAAAAGGCATGAACAGCAGCCTGACCGTCGAAATCGAACGCCTGACCGTGGCGCTGGCCCGCTTCAAGGGGCGCGAACCGGTCGGCCTCGACCACCACCTGCATCCGTTCATCGCCCGCGCCTGCGGCGTCGCCGAAGGCGATGTGCTGTCCTACGAGATCGAGCGCCGCTCGCTGGACGCGCGGCAGAAGCCCGATCTGCGCTTCGCCTATCACGTTCGCGCGCAACTGCGCGACGGGGCGCCGGTGGCGGCGCAGCCCGGCATCACCGTGCTCGACGCGCCGCCGCCGCAGGACGACCAGTTGTGGCATCTGCCGCTGCGCCCCGACCTGCCGCGCGAGGCGCTGGTCGTCGGCACCGGTCCGGCCGGGCAGATGGCGGCCTACCTGCTGGCGGTGCACGGCTGCAAGCCGCTGCTGGTCGATCGCGGCCGCGATGTCGATCGGCGTGGCGCCGACCTGGCGCGCATGCACGAGCGGCGCGAACTCGACCCCGAATCCAACTACCTCTTCGGCGAAGGCGGGGCCGGGACGTACAGCGACGGCAAGCTGTACACCCGGGTCAAGGACCGGCGCATGCGCTTCCTGCTCGAGGCCTTCGTCGCCGCACGCGCCCCGCGCCACATCCTCTTCCGGCATCATCCGCACATCGGCAGCGACATCCTGCCGCACATGTGCCGGCGCCTGCGCCAGATGATCACCGACCGCGGCGGCAGCTTCCGCTGGGACGCCGAGGTCACCGACCTGATCGTCGAGCAGGGCCGCTGCCGCGGCGTGGTGCTGCGCTCCGGCGAGCGCCTGACCGCGCCGGCGGTGATCATCGCCCCCGGCCACAGCGCCCGCGGCCTGATCGCCGCGATCGCACGGCGGGGCGCGACGCACAAGGCCAAGGGCTTCCAGCTCGGCTGCCGCATCGAGCACGACCAGCGCGTCATCGACCTCGGCCAGTACGGCTGCATCTCCGGAACCGACTACCCACGCCATCTGCTGCATGCCGCCGAGTACAACCTAGTGTCGCGCCCGCCCGAGCACCTCAAGGCGCAGAGCGTCACCACCTTCTGCATGTGCCCGGGCGGCGAGATCATCGCCGCGACGTCGGACCGCGGCCAGCTCTCGACCAACGGCATGAGCCGCTATGCCCGCGCCTCGGGCTTCGCCAACGCCGGCCTGATCGTCAACCAGCCCGACGACCACCGCGACGACCCGCTGTCCGGTTTCGACGTGATCGAACGGCTGGAGCGCGCCTGCTACGAGGCCGGCGGCTCCGACCTCGCCTGCCCGGCGCAGTCGGCAGCCGCCTTCGTGCGCGGCGAAGCCGGCCCGCCGCCCGGCGCGACCAGCTACCGCTTCGGCCTGCGTCCCGGCCGCCTCGACCGCATCCTGCCGCCGGCGACGGTGGCCTCGATCAGCGCCGCGCTGCGCTATTTCGACCGCGTCATCCCCGGCTTCATGAGCAAGGGCACGCTGGTCGGGGTCGAGGCGCGGGTGAGCAGCCCGCTGCGCTTCGAGCGGAATCCCGACACGCTGGAGAGCAGCATCCCCGGCCTGTGGCTGGCCGGCGAAGGCGCGGGCTACGCCGGCGGCATCGTCAGCGCCGGCTTGGACGGACTGCGCATCGCCGAGACCATCCTCACCGGCATCCCGGCGAAACGCGAACGGTAGCGCTATCCCACCTCGCGCATAACCTGCTCCGCCTCATGCCCGAACCCGTGCTCATCGCCGTCCCTCCGAAAGGCGGCTCCTTCGACGACGTGCTCAAGCGGCTGGTCCAGCTCGGCTGGCTCAAGCCCGAGCTGGTCGCGCATCTGCGCCGGCTGATCAAGGAGGACAAGCGCCGGGTGAAGTTCGAGGAGGGCCTGATCGACCTGTGGAACGACCACGGCGCCGACGCCGACGCCACCATGCGCGCCGCAGACCGCGCCGGCCACGACCTCGGCGATGTCGAGACCGCGCTGGGGCGCATGCGCCGGCTGCCCGGCGCCGACGGCAAGGAGCGCCTCGGCTACACGCCGATGGCGGGCGTGCAGGCGATGCTCGGCAACTGGCTGGCCGATCCCGACAGCGATGTGCGCGAAGCCGCCCTCTGCCTGCACCTGCAGCTCGACATCACCCGTCCGGGCAAGCCGGTGCGCGCGGTGTTCAACCAGTGCGACTTCCTGTGGAAGGACGTGCGCGGGGTGCTCATGGGCACCGAGCACGAGGTCACCCCGACCTGCCTGCGCAAGCACAAGCGCGACCTCTCGCTGACCTGCTACGACGCCTTCCACAACACCCTGCTCGACGTCCTCGACACCGGCCAGGTGCGCAACTGGCAGGAGCTGCGCGCCCACCTCACCGCCGGCGAGAACTCGCAGGTGCGCATCCTCGGCTCGCTCGGCCTCGACGACTACCTCGGCCACTGCGTGCTGATGGACAAGGCCCGCGCCCAGCGCATCAAGGCGCTCGGCGCCTCGCGCCGCTGGGCCGACCGCGCCGACGACCCCAAGCTGGCCGAGCTGCGCGGCGCCCCGGTGCTGATCGATCCGATGTACGACGAGCTGTACACCAGCGTGCTGGAGTCGCCGAAGCTCGGCCTGCGCTTCGAAGCCGGACCGAAGGATATCGAGCGGGTCTGCGCCGAGGAGGGTCGCACCGCGATCTACATCGTGCGCAGCGGCTCGACCGTGGCGCTGATGCCCAACCTCTGCGTGGTCGGCGAGGAGATCGTCACCAGCGAGACCATCGTCGCGGCCAACGCCACCAGCCTGGAGAAGAACCACGGCGTCGCCGTCCTGGTCGAGGCCCTGGCCCCGGTGCAAACCGACCACGCCGCGGCGTGGCGCGCGAAGCTGGCCAAGAAGCTCGGCGACAAGCTGGTCTAGCTCGGGGTCCAGGGCGCAGCCCTGGCCGCAGCCGTAGGCGAGGATCGGGCCCCGAGCAGTGGTGGCGGCATACAATCGGCGCAGCCGATGCCGCCACGGTTCCGGAGCCTGCGACGGAACCGAACTGAGACAAAGCCCGTGGGGGCAGGGCCGCAGGGCCGCGGGGGCGAAGCCCCTGAGCAGACACGAACGTCCTTGGAAAGTCCTGCGTTCGACTAACGTCTCCCCACTGTCATGAGCGCCGACCAGAAGATCATCGTCCCGGGTACCGACAACCCGGGCTCCATCACCAAGGTGCTCGAAGCGCTGGCCAAGCAGCAGCGCGTCGCGACCCTGATCGTGCGGCGCGGTGAGCGCTTCCTGCTCAAGATCGTCGAGGTGCGCAAGGAGGTCGTGGTCGGCGAGGTGCGCTGCCTCAATTGGTCGCCGGACATGACCCGCAAGATCTACCAGCTGGCCAAGACCGGGCCGGAGTGGAGCAGCGGCGAAGGCCGCCGCGAGCTGCTGCTCGCCGACGCGGTCGACCGCTTCGCCTCGGACGCCCACCGCTACCGCGTCTTCATCCCCATCGACGAGGTCACCGCGGTCTACGAGGACCTCGACGACCGCTTCGACCAGACCCCCTTCCTGCCCCTGCCGTGAACGGAGTTTGCATGCGCCGCATCTGCCTGTCGCTGCTCGCCATCGCCTACGCCTGCGCTGCCGAGCCCGCGCCCCAGCCGGTGCCGGTCAAGCCGACGCCGATCGCCGAGACGGTGCAGCAGCCGCTGCCGCCTTCGCCGCCCGCCCTCGATCCGGCGGTGGCCGACCTCAAGTCGCGCCTGCCGGCCGTGCCGTCGGTGGTCGAGCGCGATGGCAAGCTGTGGTGGCAGGGCAAGGATGCCTCGCAATCCGTCGCCTTCACCGCCATCGACGAGCGCCGCCAGCCGCTGGTCGCCGCGGTCTGCGGTCCGGTGACGGTGCAGCGCCGCCTGATCGAGGACGGTCGCACCGACGCGCTCGCCGCCCTGCTGGTGCTCGCCCCACTGGCCAAGGAGGCCGGCATCACCGGCGAACTGCGCCTGGCCGAAGGCCCGCTCACCGGCCTGCACCTGCGCGGCGCCGAGCATGTCGTCCTGCCCGGCGGCGTGCTGACGGCGCACAAGCTGGCCGAAGCCGACCGCGCCGCCGACCTGCGCGAACTCAGCGCCGCGATCGAACAGCTCAAGACCGAGATGGCCAAGCTCGAGCTCGACGAGCCGGCGCGGCGCGCCCTCGGTGCCGTGCTCGACAAGCTGCCGCTGACCGAGCACAACGGCGAACTGGACGACGCCTCGCCGGACTTCTGCCGCCGCGTGGTGCGCAGCGGCTGGCTGCGCCAGTTCTTCCCCACCGTGCAGAGCGACGACCGCATCGAGGCGGCGGTGCGCCTGGCCGAGAAGCTGGTGCCGGTCAAGAGCTGGCGCGGGCCGGCCGGCGAGCTGGCCGAGGTCAACGACGCCTTCGGCCGCGGCGGCTGGATGCTGCGCAGCAGCACGCGCTCGGCCTGGCTGAGCGAGCAGCCCGATCCGACCTACTTCAGCGGCCTGCCGCCGATGGTCACCGTGGTCGAGATCGAGCCGGGCGCCGACCCGCTCGCCGCCGATGCCGCCAAGGTGATGCGCGGCGCGCGCTCGTGGCGCCAGGCCGACACCGACTGGATGCCGGTCGGTTCGTGGATCGCCGCCGACGGCAAGCTCGACCTCCCGGCCGCGACCTGGGCCGCCGCGGTGCCGCGCCGCAACCGCTCGCCCAACGTCGGCGACTGGCTGCCCGCCCACCTGCTGGTGCTCAGCCCGCTCGGCGACGTCATCGCCCTGG
>JALHRW010000155.1:5052-11264 GCA_022841245.1 Planctomycetota bacterium | reverse complement strand
GAAGGCTCCTTGTGCAGCCTGCCGCACCATCCGCGCGCAGCGGTCAAGGCCGCGCAGCGCCGGGCGAAGCCCGGTCCGCCTTGACGGCGAGCACGGATGGTACGGTAGGCGGAACAAGGAGCCGAAAGCCGCTTTCAGTCATACGCTTGCGGGCCAGCGCCCAGCGCCCAGCGCCCAGCGCCCAGCGACCAGCCACCAGCGACCAGCCACCAGCGACCAGCCACCAGCGCCCAGCCACCAGCATCTAATTGCCCCCCGCCCTCGCCGCCCACCATGCCCCGTCCCATGACCGTCCGCGTCCGCATCGCTCCCTCCCCCACCGGCGACCCCCATGTCGGCACCGCCTACATCGGCCTGCTCAACTGGTGCTTCGCCAAGCGGCACGGCGGGAAGTTCATCCTGCGCATCGAGGACACCGACCGCACCCGCTGCACCGAGGCCAGCGCCCAGGCGATCTACAACTCGCTCAAGTGGCTGGGGCTGAACTACGACGAGGGTCCCGACGTCGGCGGCGACCGCGGGCCGTATGTGCAGTCGGAGCGGGTGAAGCTCGGCATCTACAAGCGCTACGCCGACCAGCTGGTGGCCCAGGGCGACGCCTATCCATGCTTCTGTGGAGCCGAGACGCTCGACGGCATGCGCAAGGCGCAGATGGCGGCCAAGCAGCCGATCATGTACGACCGCCGCTGCCGCGGCATCGACCCGGCCGAGGCCGCCCGACGCGTCGCTGCCGGCGAGACCCACGTCGTGCGCATGAAGACGCCGACCACCGGCGACTTCTCCTACAAGGACCGCCTGCGCGCCAAGCCGACGGTGAAGGCCTGGGCCGACATCGACGACCAGGTGCTGCTCAAGGGCGACGGCTGGCCGACCTACCACCTCGCCGCCGTGGTCGACGACCACCTCATGGGCATCACCCACGTGATCCGCGCCGAGGAATGGCTGAACTCGCTGCCCAAGCACATCTGGCTGAACCAGCACCTCGGCTTCACCCCGCCGGAGTACGTCCACGTCGGCCTGCTCAGGAACGCCGACAAGTCGAAGATCAGCAAGCGCAAGAACCCGACCTCGGTGCTGTGGTACCGCCAGCAGGGCTACCTGCCCGAGGCGCTGCTCAACTTCCTCGCCCAGCTCGGCCACAGCCATCCCGAGGGCAAAGAGCAGTTCTCCATCCAGGACCTCGGCTCCTGCTTCGACCTCGACCGCATCAATGTCGCCGGCCCGGTCTTCGACCTCAAGAAGCTCGACCACATCCAGGGCCTGTGGTTCCGCCAGCTCTCGCCCGAGCGCATGCGCGATGAGGTGGTGCGCGCGATCGACGAACGCTTCGCCCAGCTCTTCCCGCTGGTGCGCGAGCGCCTGACCCGCGGCGCCGACTTCATCAGCCTGGCCGAGCCGTTCTACGCCGTCACGGTCAACCACCGTGTCGACGAACTGGTGCCCAAGGGCAGCGAGCCCGTGCAGATCCGCGGCGTGCTCGAAGCCTTCGCCAAGGCGCTGAAGGAGGTCCAGGCCGCCGAGCAGTGGACCGCCGCCGGCACCGAGGCCGCGGTGCGCGCGGTATGCGCCGCCGAGATCGCCAAGGCGCCCGAAGACGCCGCCATCGCCGCGTTGTGGTCGCCCAAGGTCGCCTTCAGCGCCCTCCGTGTCGCAGTCACCGGCCGGCCCAACAGCCCGCCGCTGTTCGACACCATCGCCGCCTTGGGCGCGGTGCGCTGCCTGGAACGCCTCGCCGCGGCAGCCCTGAAGCTGCGCTGAACGGTCCCTGCTGCTCCTTGCGCGCATGCCGATGGTCACTTGCACGGATTTCGAGCAGTCCGTTCTTCACGGATCCTGAATAACTGCTGCCGTAGTAGACAAAACACCTGCTGCCGGCATCGGCATCCCGTGCGCTCCCTCCAGTCATCAGGGCTGGAGTCGGGTCGCGGGCGTACCGCGGCCACGCTCCGGTCCCTTCCGCGGCAACCGCCGCACGACCGGAGAAACCCGATGACGATCCGTTCCACCCTGCTCACCGCCGCGCTGACCGTGACGGTCGGCTCGCTCGCCGCCGAGGAGTCCGTCAAGGTAGGCGTGCTGCACTCGCTGTCCGGCACCATGGCGATCTCGGAGACCTCGTGCAAGGACGCCACGCTCCTCGCGGTCGAAGAGATCAACGCCAAGGGCGGCGTGCTCGGCAAGAAGATCGAAGCCGTCGTCGTCGACCCGGCCTCCAACTGGCCGCTGTTCGCCGAGAAGGCCAAGGAACTGCTGCTTACCCACAAGACCGCCGCCGTCTTCGGCTGCTGGACCAGCGTCTCGCGCAAGTCGGTCCTGCCGGTGTTCGAGGAGAACAACGGCCTGCTGTTCTACCCGGTGCAGTACGAGGGCGAGGAGCAGTCGCTCAACGTCTTCTACACCGCCGCCTCGCCCAATCAGCAGCTCGTCCCCGCGGCCGAGTACATGCTGGAGAACGGCGCCAAGAAGTTCTACCTCCTCGGCACCGACTACGTCTTCCCGCGCACCGCCAACAAGGTGCTGAAGGCGATGCTCAAGGCCAAGGGCGTGCCTGATGCGAACGTGAAGGAGCAGTACACCCCGTTCGGCCACAAGGACTACCAGACCATCGTCGCCGAGATCAAGGCCCTGGCCAAGGGCGGCGGCGCCTGCGTCCTCTCGACCATCAACGGCGACTCGAACGTGCCTTTCTACAAGGAGTTCGCCAACCAGGGCCTGACCTCCAGCGACTGCCCGATCATGGCCTTCTCGGTCGCCGAGGACGAGCTGCGCGCCATGGAAGTGCCGCCCCTGGTCGGCCACCTCGCGGCGTGGAACTACTTCATGTCGCTCGACAACCCCGAGAACAAGGCATTCGTCAGCGCTTTCCAGGCCAAGTACGGCAAGGACCGCGTGACCGATGATCCGATCGAGGCGGCCTACTACGGCGTCTACATCTGGAAGGCCGCGGTCGAGAAGGCCCAGTCCTTCGAAGTCGACAAGGTCCGCGCCGCGATCTACGGCCTCGAGTTCATGTCGCCCAGCGGCATGAAGCAGATGGACGCCAAGAACCAGCACACCTACAAGCCGGTCTACATCGGCGAGATCAAGAAGGACGGTCAGTTCAAGATCGTCTACAAGTCCAAGGGCCTGGTGAAGCCCGACAGCTACAGCAGCTACCTCTGGCCCAACGGCGGCTACCCGGCCCCGACCGGCGGCCCGAAGAAGTAATCGTCTCGTAACTCCCCGGCGCGCACCCGAGGACGGGCGCGCCGGGGGATGCGGTCCACAGCCGTCTCCCACGCTTGCGGCTTGCGGCCAGCAGCCAGCAGCCAGCGGCCAGCGGCCAGCAGCCAGCAGCCAGCAGCCAGCAACCAGCAGCCAGCAACCAGCGGCCAGCAACCAGCGGCCAGCATCAACGACCTGCTCCACGCCCAAC
This sequence comes from Planctomycetota bacterium, assembly GCA_022841245.1. GTDB lineage: Bacteria > Planctomycetota > UBA11346 > UBA11346 > UBA11346 > UBA11346. Next base: position 7,849 of record JALHRW010000155.1, on the reverse strand, counting down.
AGCAAGCCCTCCTGTGCGCTCCCTCCAAGCGCTTCTAACCATCCTCCTGGCGACGTGCCTGCACGCCGCCGACCTGCCCGCCATCCTCCCCCGCCTCGCCGCCGAGGACGCCGCCGAGCGCGTCGCCGTCCTGCGCGAGCTGGCGATCAGCGGCGACATCCGCGCCATCCCATTTCTGGAAGACTACCGCCAGGGCTCTGGCTACATGCTCGACGGCCGCGTCGTCCTGGTGCTGGAGCTGAAGGACGGGGCCGGCGTGCCCCTCGACCCGCTCACCCGCACCGCTCTGCGTGCCGCCGTGCCCGCAGCCCAGCTCAGCGAGCTGCCGATCTCGCGCCGCGAACGCATCGCCGCTGGCGAGGCGATCAACCGCCTGCGCCTGGCCGATCCCGATCCCGAGGCCCGGCTCGCCGCCGTGATCAAGGCCGCAGATGCGGCCAACTCGGCCGACCGCGCTGTACTTGCCGAGATCGCGACCAGCGATGCCGACCCCCGCGTCCGTCGCGCTGCTGGCGAAGGGACCGCGCTGATCGATCTCGCCAACAGCAACGCCGCCGAGCGTGCCGGTGCCTGCGAGCGGCTCGCTGACCTTCATGCGCTTGGAGCCCGCGATCGGCTGGTCGCGCTCGTCGCCAGAGATCCCGATCCGGCGGTGAAGATCGCGGCCAGGGCCGCGATCTCCTCGATCGACACCTGGCAGGGCGGCGTGCGCGTCGCCCAGACCGTGTTCAGCGGCCTGTCCGCCGGCTCGATCCTCATCATCATGGCCCTTGGCCTGTCGATCACCTTCGGCCTGATGGGGGTGATCAACATGGCGCACGGCGAGATGCTGATGATCGGCGCCTACGCCACGCTGATGGTCCAGTCGCTGTTCACCGCTGTGCTGCCTGCCTCGCTGATGCCCTTCTACTTCCCGCTCGGCGTGGTCGCTGCCTTCGCCGCCGCCGGTGCGGTCGGCTGGTTGATCGAACTGACCGTCATCCGCCACCTCTACGGCCGGCCGCTGGAGACGCTGCTGGCGACCTGGGGCATCAGCTACCTGCTGATCCAGACCGTGCGTACCATCTTCGGCGACAACCGTGCAGTCACGGCGCCCGACTGGCTGGTCGGCGGCTGGGAGCCGGCCACCGGCCTGGTGCTGCCATGGAACCGCCTGTTCATCATCGTCCTGACCATCCTCTCGATCGTCGGCGTGTGGCTGCTGCTGTCCAAGACCCGCCTCGGCCTGCTGGTGCGCGCTACCACCCAGAGCCGACGCACCGCCGCCAGCCTGGGCGTCAACACGCGGGCCATCGACGGCGCGACCTTCGCCCTCGGCAGCGGCCTGGCCGGCGCAGCCGGCGCGGCCCTGACCCTGATCGGCGGATTGAAGCCCGACATGGGCCAGGAGTTCATCATCGACTCGTTCCTGGTCGTCGCAGCTGGCGGTGTGGGCAGCCTCGCCGGAGTGATCTGGGCCGGTCTCGGCCTGGGCATGGCGAACAAGCTGCTGGAGCCCTTCACCCAGGCGGTGTGGGCCAAGGTCATCGTCCTGGCGGCGATCGTGCTCTTCCTGCAGTGGCGTCCGTCGGGGCTGTTCCCGGCGAAGGGGCGGTTGGCCGATGCGTCCTGAGGCGATGCGGCATGGCAACGACACGGTGCTGGTCGATGTGCTGCGCCGCGGCTCGGGCGGCGGACTGGTGCGCTGGTTCGACCACGTCGGACCTGGCATCGGAGCGCTGCTGCTGATCTTCGGCGTGCCGGCGCTGTTCGCTTCGGGAAATCTCGACCAGTCGCAGCTGTCGCAGCTCGGGCGCTACTGCTGCCTGGCCATGGTCGCAGTCGGACTCGATCTGGTGTGGGGCTACTGCGGCGTGCTGTCGTTGTGCCAGGCGATGTTCTTCACTCTCGGCGGATACGCCTGCGGCATGTACCTGGCGATGCACGGCCCGCTCGATGGCGGCGGCATCCCGCGCGCCCTCTTCGTCGTCTCAAGCGACCCGTCCGGCATGGCGCTGCCGTGGTTCTGGAAACCCTTCGCCTCGGCCGGCTTCGCCGCCACCATGACCGTGCTGGTGCCGGGAACCTTCGCCGCCGTGTTCGGCTTCTTCGCCTTCCGCAGCCGCATCCGCGGGGTGTATTTCTCGATCATCACCCAGGCCACGACAGTGGCGGTGTGGCTGCTGTTCTGCCGCAACGACCTGCAGCTCTGCGGCACCAACGGCCTGACCAACTTCACCCACATCCTCGGCTTCGAGCTGCGCGAGACCTCGACCAAGGTCGGGCTGTATCTGGCTTCTGCTGCGACCCTGTGCGCCTCGGCCTACGGCGCACTGTGGCTGACGCGCTCGCGCTTCGGCCGGCTGCTCATCGCCATCCGCGACAACGAGAGCCGTCTGCGCTTCGCCGGCTATAACCCGGTGTGGTTCAAGACCGTGATCTTCGCCCTCGGAGCGGTGCTCGCCGCCGTCGGCGGAGCGCTGTACACGCCCCAGACCGGCATCGTCACCCCGGCCAACATGATGGCGATCGAATCGATCCTGGTGGTGGTGTGGGTCGCAGTCGGTGGCCGGGGCACCATCATCGGGGCGGTGGTCGGCGCGCTGGCCATCAACCTGCTCTACGCCTGGCTGACCACGCTGGTGCCCAAGGCCTGGCCGTTCATCATCGGCGCCCTGTTCGTCGCCGTCGTCCTGTTCATGCCGGCCGGACTGGCCGGCGCCTGGCGCGCGGCGCTGGCGCGTGCGAAGGGCTGGCGATGAACCCACAATCGCAGGTTCGTGGTTCGTGGTTCGTGGTTCGTGGTTGGAGCTGCCGC
>JALHRW010000155.1:0-5042 GCA_022841245.1 Planctomycetota bacterium | reverse complement strand
CCCTAACCATGAGTCGCGGAACTACGCACCACGAACCACGAACCACGAACTTCGGGCTCGCGCATGACCACCAAGACCGATTTCGTGCAGGTGACCGACCTGGTGGTCGAGTTCGACGGCTTCCGCGCCCTCGACGTGAACTACTTCAGCCTCGACCGCGGCGAGCTGCGCGTGGTGGTCGGACCCAACGGTGCAGGCAAGACCACGCTGTGCGACGTGATCAGCGGCAAGACCCGCGCGACGCGCGGCAAGGTGGTGGTCGACGACCATGACGTCACGCACTGGCGCGACAGCGCGATCTCCGCGCTCGGCGTCGGCCGCAAGTTCCAGACCCCCTCGGTGTTCGACGGCCTGACGGTGTACGAGAACATGGAGTTGGCCCTGCCCGGACGTCGCACCTGGTGGCGCACCTTGACCGGCCGGCCGACCTGGGAGCAGCAGCGCCGCATCCTGCGCCTGCTCGATCGCGTGCACCTGCGCCCGCTGGTACGCGAACCAGCACGCGATCTGTCGCACGGCCAGCGCCAATGGCTGGAGATCGCCATGTTGATGGTCAGCGGCTCGCGCCTGCTGCTGGTCGACGAGCCCGCCGCCGGGCTGACCGACCACGAGACCATGCTGACCGCCGAGCTGCTGTCCGAGCTCAAGGGCCACCACACCATCATGGTCATCGAGCACGACATGGAGTTCGTCCGCCGGCTGAACAGCCGCGTCACCGTGCTATGCGCCGGCAAGGTGCTGGCCGACGGCAGCCTCGACCAGGTGCAGAACGACCCCAAGGTACGCGAGGCCTACCTCGGCCGCGGAAAGCAGGGGCAGTGATGCTGGCCATCGATGGCATGGTCACCGCCTACGGCTCGGTCGAGGTGCTGCACAGCGTGTCGCTGGCGGCGAAGGCGGGCGAGATCACCTGCGTGATGGGGCGCAACGGGGTCGGCAAGACCACCCTGCTGCGTTCGATCATGGGCCAATTGCGGACCAAGGCCGGCTCCGTGCGGCTCAAGGACCAGGATCTCTCGCGCGCGCCGGCGCACCTGCGCGCCCGCGCCGGCATCGCCCTGGTGCCGCAGGGACGCGAGATCTTCCCCAAGCTGACCGTGCGCGAGAACCTGGAAATCGCCTTCAGCGCCCGCGGCAGCATCGACCAGGCGGCGGTCGAGGCGGGCATGACCATGTTCCCGATACTGAAGGAGTTCGCCAAACGCAATGGCGGCGATCTGTCTGGCGGACAGCAACAGCAGTTGGCCATCGCCCGCGCCCTGGTAGGTAAGCCCTCTGTGCTCCTGCTCGACGAACCCACCGAAGGCATCCAGCCGAACATCATCGAAGAGATCGGCCGGGTGCTGCAGCGCCTGGCGGGCGAAGGCATGGCCATCGTCCTGGTCGAGCAGTACCTCGAGTTCGTCAAAGCCATCGGCCACCGCTTCGCGATCATGGATCGCGGCGCCATCGTCGCCGAGGGTGGCACGGACGGGCTGACCCCCGAGGTGGTGGGCAAGTGGTTGAGCGTCTAGATGCGGAGCGCGGGCGCCCCCGCCCGACCGGTCCGCGGGCGCCCCCGCCCGCGGCGATCGGCGTCGAACTCGTCGACGGCCTGTCCGCCGCCACCACCTGGCGCTCCTCCTCGGACCTGAAACTGATGCTGCCGCGTCCTCGCGGCATGGCCGTCTGGGCCTGCGCTGCGACCTACGGCGGCGGCCTGGTCGCTGGCGACCGCATCGCGCTCGATCTGCAGGTCGGCACCGGCGCCGCACTGTGCCTCGGCACGCAGTCGACGACCAAGGTGTTCCGCTCGACCGGGGCCGAGGCGGAGCAGCACCTGCACGCCGAGGTCGCCGCCGGCGGCCTGCTCGCCGTCCTGCCCGAGCCGCTGTCGCCCTTCGCCGGCAGCCGCTACCGCCAGCGCACGCGGCTATGCCTGGCGCCGGGCGCTTCGCTCGCCTGGCTCGACACGGTCAGCGCCGGGCGGACCGCCCGTGACGAGCGCTGGCAGCTGGCCGCCTACGACGCCCGGCTTGACCTCGAGCTCGACGGACGCCTGGTGCTGCGCGACACTCTGCGCCTGGGCAGCGATGCGCACGCGCGCCTCGGCGCCCAGGCCGCCGTGGCCTCGCTGCTGCTGGTCGGCCCACGTGCCGCCGAGGCGGCGCAGGCCGCACGCGCGCTGGCCGAATTGCACCGTCCTGGCGACGACGGCCTGCTGATCGCTGCCAGCCCGGTCGCCGACGGCATCCTGCTGCGCCTGGCCGCGCTCGATCTGGAGATCCTGGCGGCACGCATCCGCAGCGTCATCGCCCCGCTCGCCGAACCCCTCGACGGCGACCCGTGGCGCCGCCTCGCTTCCGTGGAGATCGCATGCACCTGACCCCGCAGGACGTCGACAAGCTGATGCTGCACCAGGCTGGCAGCTTGGCGCAGAAGCGCCTGGCGCGCGGTATCCGGCTCAACCAGCCTGAGGCAGTTGCGCTGATCGCCACCGTGGTGCTGGAGCTGATCCGCGACGGACGCCGGGTCAGCGCCTGCATGGAGCTGGGCCGCACCCTGCTCGGCCGCAGCCAGGTCATGGTCGGCGTCGCAGCCCTGGTCTCCGAAGTCCAGGTCGAGGGTACCTTCCCCGATGGCACCAAGCTGGTCACGGTGCACGAGCCGATCTGCCGCGAGCATGGCGACCTGGTCATGGCCCTGCATGGCTCGTTCCTGCCAGTGCCCTCGACCGACCTGTTCATGGCCCAGCCGACCCTGCCCGATCCCGGTGCAGTCGAGACGCTCCCCGGCGACATCGAACTGAATGCCGGCCGACCGGTGCAGGAGCTGCCGATCACCAACCTCGCCGATCGGCCGATCCAGGTCGGCAGCCACTACCACCTGATCGAGACCAACCCGTACCTGCGCTTCGACCGCGCCCGCTCCTACGGCCACCGCCTCGACATCCCCGCCGGCACGGCGGTGCGTTTCGAGCCGGGCGAAACCAAGACGGTGCGCATCGTGCCGATCGCCGGCGAGCGCGTGGTCCTTGGCGGCAACGACCTGACCGACGGACCGGCGACACCGGAGCGCCTGCCCGAGGTGATGGCGCGGGTACGCGAGCGCGGCTTCGCGACCACCTGACCAGCGACCAGCGACCAGCGACCAGCGACCAGCGACCAGCGACCAGAGACCAGCGACCAGCGACCAGCGACCAGAAACCAACGGCCAGCTCATGAAGATCCCCCGCTCCACCTATGCCGCCCTCTACGGACCGACCACCGGCGACCGTGTGCGCCTCGGCGACACTGCCCTGTGGATCGAGGTCGAGCGCGACCTCGCGCACCATGGCGACGAGTGCACCTTCGGCGGCGGCAAGGTGCTGCGCGACGGCATGGGCCAGTGCGCCCGTGTCGGCGAGGGCGAGGCCCTCGACCTGGTCATCACCAACGCCCTGATCGTCGACTGGAGCGGCATCACCAAGGCCGATATCGGGGTGAAGCACGGCCTCATCGCCGCCATCGGCAAGGCCGGCAATCCCGACGTCATGGCCGGAGTCACGCCCGGCATGGTCGTCGGCACCACCACCGAGGTGATCGCCGGCGAAGGGCTGATCGTCACCGCCGGCGGGTTCGACAGCCACATCCACTACATCTGCCCGCAGCAGGCCGAGGTCGCGATCAGTAGCGGCGTGACCAGCTTCATCGGCGGCGGCACCGGTCCGGCCACCGGCACCAACGCCACCACCTGCACGCCCGGCTCGCGCCACCTCCGGCTGATGCTGGAGGCGACCGACAGCATCCCGCTGAACATCGGCCTGACCGGCAAGGGCAACGCAGCCCGCCCCATCGCGCTGGAGGAGCAGGTCGCCGGCGGCGCCTGCGGCCTGAAGCTGCACGAGGACTGGGGCACCACGCCGGCCGCCATCGACCGCTGCCTGGACGTGTGCGACCGCCTGGACGTGCAGTGCACCATCCACACCGACACGCTCAACGAGAGCGGCGCCTGCGAGCACTCGATCGCCGCCTTCAAGGGCCGCACCATCCACACCTACCACAGCGAGGGCGCCGGCGGCGGCCACGCTCCGGACATCCTGCGGGTGTGCGGCGAGGCCAACGTGCTGCCCAGCAGCACCAACCCGACGCGGCCGTTCACCGTCAACACGATCGATGAGCACCTCGACATGCTCATGGTCTGCCACCACCTCGACCCGTCGATCCCCGAGGACGTGGCCTTCGCCGAAAGCCGCATCCGTGGCGAGACCATCGCCGCCGAGGACATCCTGCACGACCTCGGTGCGATCAGCATGATCTCGTCGGATTCGCAGGCGATGGGCCGGGTCGGCGAGGTCATCTGCCGCACCTGGCAGACCGCGCACAAGATGGCGTTGCAGCGCGGCAAGCTGCCCGGCGACCCCGAACGGCACGACAATGCGCGGGTGAAGCGCTACATCGCCAAGTACACCATCAATCCGGCGATCGCGCACGGCGTCGGCCACCTCGTCGGCTCGGTCGAGCCGGGCAAGCTGGCCGACCTGGTGCTATGGAAGCCGGCCCTGTTCGGCGCCAAGCCCGAACTGGTGCTCAAGGGCGGCTTCATCGCCTGGGCGCAGATGGGCGACGCCAACGCCAGCATCCCAACACCGCAACCGGTGCGTATGCGGCCGATGTTCGGCGCCCTCGGCGGCGCGGTCGGTGCCACCAGCCTGGCATTCATCTCGGCCACCTCGCAGGAACGCCTCGCCGGCTACGGCCTGCGCAAGCGCCTCGCCCCGGTGCAGGGCTGCCGCAAGCTGAGCAAGGCCGACATGAGGCTCAACGCCGCGGTGCCCCGCATCACCGTCGACGCCGAGACCTACACCGTCACCGCCGACGGCGAGGAGCTGCGCTGCCAGCCGCTCGCCGAGCTGCCGCTGGCGCAGCGCTACCATCTGTTCTGAGCATGACCGACCCCTGGCTGGCCATGCAGCTCGCCGACGCCGCCTTCCCGGCCGGCGGGCTGGCGCACGCCGGCGGCATCGAGGCGGCGATCGCCGTCGGCCAGGCGCGCGGCCGCGACGGGATCCGCGAGTGGATCGG
>JALHRW010000154.1 GCA_022841245.1 Planctomycetota bacterium | reverse complement strand
CGACCGTGGCCCGCGTGACGACCGTGGCCCGCGCGACGACCGTGGCCCGCGCGACGACCGTGGCCCGCGCGACGATCGTGGCCAGCGCGACCAGCAGCAGCGCGATCCGAACCGGCCGGCGCGTCCGCGCCTCGACGGGCCGCAGCGCCATGTCGGCAGCGTGCTCGACCGCCTGTGCACCTTCTCGCGCGGCCTGATCGAACTGTGCGATCCGCAGACCCCGAGCTGGGCCCAGGCGCGCATCGCCGAACTGCTCGCCGAGGCCGGGGTCAGCCCGACTCCGTGCGTCGGTCTGCCGCACCCGGATTTCCACCACCTCATCGGCACCATCGCGACCAGCGCTGTGCCGGCCGGCCACATCGCCGAAGTCGCCGCCCCGGGCTTCAGCCTGCGTGGCGACCGTGGCGACCTGTTCCCGCTCAAGAAGGCCCAGGTGCGCGTCGCTGAAGGCGCCCGTGCGCCTGCTCCGCAGCCGGAAACGGCCCCGGCCCAGGTTGACGTGCAGCAGGCAGCTCCTGCTCTGCAGCCGGTGGCCGAGGTAGCGCCAGTCGTCGCCCAGCAGCCGCTCGTCACCGTGCAGCCGGTGGTCATCCAGCAGCCGGTGTCGATGCCGCCCGTCGACCGCGCAGCCGGCAACGATGTTGCGGCTCCGGCCGAGACCGGCGACGTGCTTCCTCCGCGTCCCGAAGTCCCGCCGCCCGCCCAGGGCCGTGACCCGCACCGCCGCCATGGCCGCGAGTCGGCCCAGGCCGCCCCGGGCCTGCCGCTCGCACCGCAGACCGCCGACGAACTCGCTGGCCGCGCCAAGGCCGAGGGCTTCCGAGCCCTTGGGCTGAATGATCAGATCCTCGCCGACCTCGGCGCGATGGGTTGGAATGAGCCCTCGCCGATCCAGGTCGAGGCGGTCCCCCACGTCCTGGCGCGCCGCGATGTGCTCGGCCAGGCCCAGACCGGCACCGGCAAGACCGGTGCTTTCGCCCTGCCCATGCTGCAGCGGCTGTACAGCCTGGAGCGCAAGCAGGGCTCGTCGCCGGTGGTGCTGGTCCTCGCGCCGACGCGCGAACTCGCCCGCCAGGTGCACGAGCAGTTCGTCAAGATGGCCGGTGCCAGCGGCGCGCGCTGCGCACTGATCTACGGCGGTGTGCCGATGGAAGAGCAGTTCAACGCGCTGGAGCGTGGTCCGCATGTCGTCGTCGGAACGCCCGGCCGCGTCATCGACCTGATGAAGCGCCGCGCCCTCGACCTCAGCCAGCTCGATGCGCTGATCCTCGATGAAGCCGACCAGATGCTCGACATCGGCTTCTGGCCGGACATCCAGTACGTCGTCGGGCATACCCCGCCGTCGCGCCAGATGCTGCTGTTCTCGGCGACCTTCCCGCAGCCGATCCTCGACCTCATCTCGCGCCACATGAAGGACCCGGTGCACGTGCGCATCGCGCCCAAGCAGGTGACGGTCGAGCAGGTCGACCAGGCCTACATCGCGGTGGCGCACAACCGCAAGAACGACCTCCTCGACCACTTCATCGGGGTGCAGGATCCGCCGCAGCTGCTGGTCTTCTGCAAGACCAAGCACCAGACCGACCGCGTCGCCGAGGTGCTCAAGCGCCGCCAGAAGAGCGCCGCTGCGATCCACGGCGACCTGCCGCAGTCGCGCCGCGAGAAGACCCTCCAGGCCTTCCGCGATGGCGACCTGCAGTGCCTGATCGCCACCAACGTCGCGGCCCGCGGTCTCGACATCCCGACCGTCAGCCACGTGGTCAACTACGACGTTCCCGAGACGCCGGAGGAATACGTCCACCGCATCGGCCGTACCGCCCGCAACGGCGCCAAGGGCGTCGCGCGCACCTTCATCACGCCCGAGGACGGCCAGTTCCTGCTCGAGATCGAGAAGCACATCGGCCTGCTGCTCGAGGAAGAGGTGGTCGACGGCTTCAGCAACGATCCGGGCGCCGCCGCCAGCGGTCCGAAGCGCATCCTCGCCGAGACGCAGCCCGGCACCTTCCAGCTGCTCAAGCCGATCAGCGGCTCGATCCGCCTCGGCCGCCGCCGCTAGCCGGGAGCGCCGCACTCCCGTGCGGCTGCCTTGGGGGCCTTGGGTGACGCGCTACGCCCGTATGGATTCCGCCGTTGAACCCAGGATGGCCGGTTGTGCCATCCTGGGAACGGCGGTTGCCTGGGGGGGATTGGGCATGTATCGTCGCTCCCATGCTTTCATCCCGCTCCCTTCTGTCTCTCTCGCTCCTCCTGTTGGCAGCGTGCTCGTCCGGCTTCGCCGGGGACGCGGCCCCACCGGCGGATGAGCTGTCACCGGCCGCCAAGCGCGCCCTGAATGCGGCCGAGGAGTCGATCGCCAAAGCCAGGGCGACCTTCACCGCTGCGGCGACCAAGGAGCAGGACAAGCTGCTGATCGCTCTGCAGCGCGAGCAGGAGGCGCAGACCAAGGCCGGCAAGCTGGAGGCGGCACTCGCGGTGAAGGCTGCTGCCGACAAGGTGCGCAGCGGAGACTTCCTCAAGGAACTTGACGCCCGCGCCGCCGAAACCGACGATCTGCTGGGCGACAAGGCCGCCGCCGCGCAGGCCCCTCAGATGGCCCGGCTCGCCGGCTACTGGCACATGAACTTCAATACCGAATGGCGCCGCCTCATCCGTGTCGAGCCGGACGGCAAGGTCAACGTCATCCGTTCGAACAACCTCGCCCAGGGCTCGAGCTACAACCTGCGTTGGGACGCCAAGGGCGGGTGCTTCGTCAGCGAAGGCCTTGGCAACATGCTCGAAGTCTACCGCGTCGAGGGCGAGCGGTTCACCTGCCAGCACTGGTGCGACGGCACCAAGTTCCCGGCCGAGGAGCCGAGCATGACCGCCTCGGTCGAGCGCGCCCAGCCGCCTCAGGCCCAGGGCCCCGGTCAGCCGCCCCAGCGCCGCGAAGGCCGCTGATCCGCCTCAGTACTGGAACGGGTCCAGCCGCACTGACGGCAGCAGGCTGGGCTTGCCGATGAGGAATTCGTCGACTGCGCGGGCGACTTCGCGCCCTTCGCTGATCGCCCACACCACCAGCGACTGTCCGCGACGGGCGTCGCCGGCGGCGTAGACGCCCGGGACGCTGGTCGCCCGCGTCTTGGGGTCGGTCTTCACATTGCCGCGCTCGTCGAGGACGACCCCGCTCTGCTCGAGCAGGCCGTTGCGCTTCGGGCCGAGGAAGCCCATCGCCAGCAGGACGAGGTCGGCCTGCCACATGCGCTCGGTGCCGGGTTTCTCCACCGGCTTGCCGGTCGACCAGTCGAGGTCGATGGTCTTGAGGCCGGTGACCTTGCCGTCCTTGCCGAAGAACTCCTTGGTCGCGAGGCTGTAGTGCACCTCGCCGCCGTTGGTGGTCATCTCCTCGACGCTGGAGCTGACGCGCTTGATGCGCGCCCACTGCGGCCACGGGTTGTTGCCCGGGCGGGCCTCCGGCGGGCAGGGCAGCAGCTCGAAGTTGGTCACGCTGACCGCGCCCTGGCGCAGGCTGGTGCCGATGCAGTCGCTGCCGGTGTCGCCACCGCCGATGACGATGACCTTCAGGCCCTTGGCCCAGATCTTCTGCTTCTTCGGGTGCAGGGCGGCGATGTCGGCGTCGCCCCAGTTCGAACGGTTCGACTGCGGCAGGAACTCCATCGCGTAATGGATGCCATCGAGGTCGCGGCCGGGCGCCGGCAGGTCGCGGGGAGCCTCGGCGCCGGTGCTGATGACGATGGCGTGGAAATCCTTCTTGAGCTGCTCGAAGGTCACGTCGACGCCGACGTGGCAGCTGTAGCGGAAGCTGATGCCTTCGGCGGCCAGCAGGTCGATGCGCCGCTGCACCTTCTCCTTGCGCAGCTTGTAGTGCGGGATGCCGTACATCAGCAGTCCGCCGGCGCGGTCGGACTTCTCGAACACGGTGACGTTGTGGCCGGCACGGTTGAGCTGCTGCGCGGCAGCCAGCCCGGCCGGTCCGCCGCCGACCACGGCGACCTTGCGGTCGGTGCGCACCGTCGGCGGCTCGGGCTTGATCCAGCCCATCTCGAAGCCCTTGTCGACGATCGAGACCTCGTGCAGCTTGATCGTCACCGGCGGGTCGTTGATGCCGAGGACGCAGGAGTTCTCGCACGGCGCCGGGCAGACGCGCCCGGTGAACTCGGGGAAGTTGTTGGTCGCGTGCAGGACCTTCAGCGCGCTCTTCCAGCGCCCGCGGAACACCAGGTCGTTCCAGTCCGGGATGATGTTGCCGAGCGGGCAGCCGGTCATGCAGAACGGCACGCCGCAGTCCATGCAGCGGCTGGCCTGCGTGCGGATGTTCTCTTCCGGCAGGATCTCGATGTGCTCCTCGTGGTTGACGAGTCGCTCCGCCACCGGCAGGTACTTCGGCGCGCGCCGGGTGTGGGTCATGAAGCCTTTGGGGTCGCCCATGGGATGTCTCGCTGTGTTCCGGAAATCGTGGTTGGGATGGGGTTCAGGGCTTCTGGAGGCGGGTGGTCGCCTCCTTCTTGGCCCGTTCCGACAGCACGCGGCGGTATTCGCGCGGGAACACCTTGACGAACTTCTTGAGGATGGTCGGCCACTGGTCGAGCACCTGCTTCGCCTTGGGCGAGCCGGTCAGCTGCGCGTGCGTCTCGAGCAGCTGCTTCATCACCTCGACGCCGTCGGTGTCCTTGGTCACCTGCTCGAGGTCGACCATGCCGGCGTTGCAGCGGTTCCTGAACTTGCGGTCCTCGTCGAGGATGAAGGCGAGGCCACCGCTCATGCCGGCGGCGAAGTTGCGCCCGGTGCGGCCGAGGCACACCAGCATGCCGCCGGTCATGTATTCGGCGCCGTGGTCGCCGACGCCTTCGATCACCGCCTTGACGCCGGAGTTGCGCACGCCGAAGCGTTCGCCGGCCATGCCGGCGAAGTAGACCTCGCCGCCGGTCGCGCCGTAGAGCACGGTGTTGCCGACGATGGCGTTCTCGTCCCAGCGGTAGCCCGCCTTGGCCTCGGGCCGGACGACGATGCGTCCGCCGGCCATGCCCTTGCCGACGTAGTCGTTGGCGTCACCGATCAGGTTGAGGTGGACGCCGGGTGAGAGGAAGGCGCCGAAGCTCTGGCCGCAGGCGCCGCGCAGGTTGATGGTGATGGTGCCGTCGGGCAGGCCGTCGCGGCCGTGCAGCTTGGCGATGCGTCCCGAAAGCATGGCGCCGACGGTGCGGTCGGAGTTGCGGATCGGCAGTTCGATGACCACCTTCTCCTTCTTCTCCAGCGCCGGCTTGGCCAGTTCGATCAGCTTGCGGTCGAGGACCTTGTCGACGTTGTGGTCCTGGGCGACGCAGCAGCGCGTCTTGACGCCCTCGCCGGCCTTCGGCTTCATCAGCAGCTTGCTGTAGTCGAGGCCCTTCGACTTCCAGTGCTTCACCGCCTCGTCGACTTCCAGCAGGTCGGTGCGGCCGACCAGTTCGTCGAGGCTCTTCACGCCCAGCGCGGCCATGTGCTCGCGCGTCTCCTCGGCGAGGAACTGGAAGAAGTTGACCACGTGCTCGGGCTTGCCGTTGAACTTCTTGCGCAGCGTCTCGTCCTGGGTGGCGACGCCCACCGGGCAGGTGTTGAGGTGGCACTTCCTCATCATGATGCAGCCCATCGTCACCAGCGCGACGGTGGCGAAGCCGAACTCCTCGGCGCCGAGCATGGCGGCGATCACCACATCGCGCCCGGTGCGCAGCAGGCCGTCGGTCTGCACCTTGATGCGGCTGCGCAGGTCGTTCATCACCAGGGTCTGGTGGGTCTCGGCGACGCCCAGCTCCCAGGGGATGCCGGCGTACTTGATCGAGCTGATCGGGCTGGCGCCAGTGCCGCCTTCGCCACCCGCGATGGTCACCAGGTCGGCGTGCGCCTTGGCCACACCGGCGGCGACCGTGCCGACACCGACCTCGGACACCAGCTTGACCGAGATCTTGGCCTCGGGATTGGCGTTCTTGAGGTCGAAGATCAGCTGGGCGAGGTCTTCGATCGAGTAGATGTCATGGTGCGGCGGCGGGCTGATCAGGGTGACGCCGGGGATGCTGTAGCGCAGCCAGCCGATGTATTCGCTGACCTTGCCGCCGGGCAGCTGGCCACCCTCGCCGGGCTTGGCGCCCTGGGCGATCTTGATCTGCAGTTCGTCGGCGTTGACCAGATAGTGGGGCGTGACGCCGAAGCGCCCGCTGGCCACCTGCTTGATCGCACTGCGCCGGCTGTCGCCGTTGGCGTCGCGGATGAAGCGGCGGTTGTCCTCGCCGCCCTCGCCGGTGTTCGAGCGCCCGCCGATGCGGTTCATGGCGATAGCCATGGTCTCGTGCGCCTCGGTCGAGATCGAGCCGAGGCTCATCGCGCCGGTGCAGAAGCGCTTGAAGATGCTTTCGACCGACTCGACCTGGTCGAGCGGGATCGGCGTCGCGCCCTTGAACTTGAACAGCCCGCGCAGGGTGCAGAGGCTCCTGGTCGAGTCGTCGATCAGCCGGGTGTAGCGGCGGAAGGTGGCGCGGTCGCCGGACCTGACGCTGTGCTGCAGCAGGGCGATGACCTCGGGGTTCATCAGGTGGTGCTCGCCGTCGCGGCGCCAGTGGTAGTTGCCGCCGCGGTCGAGGTCGCGGTTCTTGTCGATCAGCGGCGAGAAGGCGACGCGGTGCTTCTCCAGCGTTTCGCGCGCGATTTCGCCGATGCCGGCGCCCTCGATGCGCGAGGGGGTGAAGGTGAAGTATTTTTCGATGAACGGGGTCGACAGGCCGATGGCCTCGAAGATCTGCGCGCTGCAGTAGCTCTGCAGGGTGCTGATGCCCATCTTCGAGAAGATCTTCAGCAAACCCTTGTCGATCGCCTTGATGAAGTGCTTCTGGTAGTGGTAGACCGCGTCGTGCTCATCGTCGGCGTGGGCATTGCCGTCCAGCTTGGGCAGCACGCCGAGGTCGTAGAGGTCGTGGACGGTATCGAAGGCCAGGTACGGGTTGATCGCGGTGGCGCCGTAGCCGACCAGCATGGCGAAATGGTGGACCTCGCGCGGCTCGCCGGATTCGACGATCAGCGAGCAGCGGCTGCGCTTGCCGGCGCGGATCAGGTGGTGGTGGATGGCGGAGACCGCGAGCAGGGCCGGGATCGGCGCGTGCCCCTCGTTCACGCCGCGGTCAGACAGCACCAGGATGGTGTTGCCTTCGTCGACTGCGCGCTCGGCCTCGACGAACAGCTCTTCGAGCCGCGTCTCCAGTCCGGCGGGGCCTTCGGCGGTGTGCCACAGGCACTCCAGGGTGGTGCCCTTGAACCCGGTGACGTCGGCCTGGCGCAGCTGCTCGAGCTGCTCGTTGGTCAGGATCGGGCGGTCAATCTCGAGCATGCGGGCGTGCTCGGGCCCGGGCTGCAGGATGTTGCGCGCCTCGCCGACATACTGCGTCAGCGACATCACCACCTCTTCGCGGATCGGGTCGATCGGCGGATTGGTGACCTGGGCGAAGAGCTGCTTGAAGTAGTTGTAGAGCGGCTTCGGCCGGTTGGAGAGGACCGCCACCGGGGTGTCGTCGCCCATCGAGCCGATCGGCTCCTGGCCGTCGACGCACATCGGCGCCATGACGAACTTGAGGTCCTCCATGGTGTAGCCGAAGGCCTGCTGCTGCTGGCGGATCTTCTCGTGGCGCGGGATCGGCGGCTGTACCGGGGCGGGCAGCTGCTCGAGCTTGATCTTGTGCTCCTCGGTCCAGCTGGCGTAGTCCTGGGCCTTGGCCAGGTCCTTCTTGATCTCGTCGTCCTGCAGGAACTTGCCGCGCACCGTGTCGACCAGGATCATCTTGCCCGGCGCCAGGCGCGCCTTGTGGGTGATCTTCTCGGCGGCGAAGTCGAGGGTGCCCATCTCGGAGGCGTAGAGGATCTCGTCGTCGGTGGTGACCAGGTAGCGCGCCGGGCGCAGGCCGTTGCGGTCGAGGGCGGCGACGATGCGCTCGCCGTCGCAGGCGACCATGTTCGCCGGTCCGTCCCACGGCTCCATCATGGTGGCGTGGTATTCGTAGAAGCCCTTGAGCTCGCGCGACAGGCTGGCCTTGGTCGACCACGCCTCGGGAATCATCATGGCGATGGCGTGGGTCAGCGGCCGGCCGGTGCGCAGCAGGAACTCCAAGGCGTTGTCGAAGCAGGCGGTGTCCGATCCGCCCTCGATGATCACCGGCTTGAGGTCTTCGATGTTGTCGCCGATCTCGGGGTGCGAGAGCAGCGCTTCGCGGGCGCGCATGCGGTTGATGTTGCCGCGCAGGGTGTTGATCTCGCCATTGTGGGCGATCAGGCGGAACGGGTGGGCCAGGGCCCAGGTCGGGAAGGTGTTGGTCGAGTAGCGCGAGTGGACCAGGGCCAGGGCGCTGACCATGCGCTGGTCGGCGAGGTCGGGGTAGTAGCGGTCGAGCACGTCGTTGATGAACATGCCCTTGTAGACGATCGACTTGGACGACAGCGAGCAGATGTAGAAGAAGCGCAGCGGCGACCAGTTGTTTTCGGCGATGCGCTTCTCGGCGCGCTTGCGGGCGAGGTACAGCACCTGCTCGAAACGCTTGGTCGGCACCGTGCCGCGGCCGACGAAGACCTGCTTGATCATCGGCTCGTTGGCCTTCGCCGCCTTGCCCAGCACCGACGAGTCGACCGGGACATCGCGCCAGCCGATCAGCTTGAGGTCATGGTCGGCGCAGGCGCTCTCGAGCGCGCCCATGCACAGTTCGCGGTTCTTGGGGTTCTGCGGCAGGAACACGTTGCCGGCGGCATAGTCGCCAACCATCGGCAGGTCGAGGCCGCTGACCGCGCGGAAGAACGCGTCGGGCACCTGGATGAGGATGCCGGCGCCATCGCCATCGAGCGGGTCGGCACCGGTGGCGCCGCGGTGGTTGAGGTTCTTGAGGATGAGCACGCCGCGTGCGACCGTCTCGTGCGACTTCTTGCCCTTGATGTTGGCGATGAAGCCGACGCCGCAGGCGTCGTGTTCGTTGGCCGGGTCGTAGAGGCCCTGGGCGGCGGGGAGTCCGTAGGCGGTCAGCTGGTCGGTCATGGGATTCTCAGGTCAGGGCGGAGGCGCGTGCGCGCAGGTCGTGGACGGGGATCAGGGTGCGCCAGTCGGCGGGGCCGACCATCGGGCGGGCGGAATCGGGATCGCCGCCGGCGAGCAGGTTGCGCTCCCACAGGCAGGCGAGGGGGTTGAGGCCGGTGGACAGCAGCAGGCCGACGCGGCCTTCGTGCACCGGGATGTTGAGCAGCGGCTGGCCGGGCCGCCCGATGGCGAGGATGCCGGGGAAGCCGGCCTCGCGGCAGCGCTCCTCGGCCTCGCGCAGGCGCGGTAGGGCGCTCATCGGCAGTTCGCGCACGCTGGTGGTGACCGCGCCGGCGCCGAAGCGCGCGGCCTGGCCGACGCTGGTGAGGTGGGCGCGGATGAACAGCTCGTTGGGGGACAGCGACGAGGCGTCGTAGCGCACCATGTCGAGGATGTGAGCCGGACGGCCGTCGACGACGCGCAGCAGCCCGCCGAACAGCGGTTGGGTCGGCACCCCGCGGCGCAGCAGCAGCGAGGCCAGGGTCAGCGAGCACACCGTGCCGAGGCCGATGTGCCCGGCCGGCACCGCGCGGCCGAGGATGTCCTCGCCCGGGCCGGCGAGCAGCACGCGCTGCCCGACCGCGAGGCCGGCGCGGAACACCGCTTCGATGTCGTCGATCAGGGTAGGCAGCAGCGACTGGCGCAGGACGTAGGCGTTGACCGAGACCAGCCCCTCGCCCGCTTCCGGGTCGAAGGTGAGCTGGCACATGGTCTCCTCCATGCGGTAGAGGATCGAGCCGAGGCGGCGGCTGGCGGTGAGTTCGCGGGCGAGTTCGCTGCCGACCGCGGTCAGGCGGTAGCCGCGCCGGCCCTCGCGATCGATCAGACCCGCCTCGCACAGTTCGGCGCAGTGCATGCGCAGTGTGCGTTCGGATTGGTTCAAGCCCTGGGCGGTGAGCGCATCCATCAGCTCGCTGGCGGTCAGGAGCTCGCGCCAGGGTTGGTCGCGCAGGGCGGCGAGGATCGGCTGGAAGCGCTCGGCATGCTCGGCAACCAAAGCGCGCAGGTCGGCGTGCGAGACGTCGGAGTGCGTGATGGTAGCGGGCGAAGGAAGCATGGCGTAGCGGAAATGACTGCCGGAGCGTGGAGGGGTTGTAGGGACACCGGCAGGCATGCAATAGCGGGTTCTGGAATTTATCTAAGTGTATATCAAAAATGATCTTAACGATATTTTTGCATGCATGTCGCAAGCCCTGAATCTTGCGCGTGCAGCTGTTTGACATCGGCAGTCTTGCCGATCCTGGGGCTAAGTCCGTTGGATCGCCACCGCCACCAGGTGCCCGCCGAAACCCAGGGACAGCTTCCACAACCGTTTCACCGGGCTGTGCAGGACGGCAGCCAGCTCCACCGCGCCGCTCGCCCCCAGGGCGTGCCCGATCCACGGCTTGGCGCACCAACGCGGCGCATGGCTCCACGGCCCGTGAGCTAGCCCCGCGAGTTCGTAGGCATCACCGGCGGCCGTACCGGTGGCGTGGCAGGCGATCAGATCGGGCTCCGGCAGCGCCTCCCACAGGGCGGCCAGCGCGGTCGACAGGGTACGCGGATCGGTGAACTGGGTTTCGTGGCCAGCGTCGCCCAGGCGCACGCCCGCGACCAGCCGCCAGGGGCCGTCGCGGCCGAGCGCGAACACCGCAGCGCCTTCCGCCGGGGCGAAGCCGGTCGGCGCAGCGAAAGCCTGGGGTGCTGCCGTGCCGCAGAGTACGCCGGCGTTGCGGAAGCCCGCAAGCACCAGCGGCGTCAGCGATGCCTCGGTTGCGCCGACCAGGGCCCCGTCGGCTTGGCCGCGTTCGACCAGATCCGCACCGGCCAGCAGGCAGGCGAGTCCGGTCGAGCAAGCCGCCGCGCAGGCGCAGGGCAGGTGCGCGCCGAGCTGCAGCTCCCGGGCGATGCGCGTCGAGGTCGCTCCGGGAAACGCCGCGGTCCAGAGCGGTCCGTCGCCTGCGGCATGCTGTGCCAGCGCGCCTTTGCTGGTCCCGATGCCGACCGCCAATCGCCCGTGCGGCAGCGTCACCTCGCGTGCCACCGCCAGGCCGAGCGTCTCCTGGTCTGCGCCGCAGCGACCGAGCCAGCCCCAATCGGGATCGCAGGTCAACGTGCAGCGGCGAGCCTCAACAGCCTGCCAGGTCGCGACCGCGTCACCGGCGGCGCTGATGGCGCTCCAGGCGCTGATCGAGACGTGGTGGTACCTGCTGGCGTGCACGGCGGCGTCGTACCGCTTGGCGCGGCCCGGTCACCTGCGCAGGCGTTCCGCCGCGACCAGCGCGGCGCCAAGCGCGCCGGTGAACTGCGGATCCGGAGCGGTCAACACGTT
>JALHRW010000153.1 GCA_022841245.1 Planctomycetota bacterium | reverse complement strand
GGAGGAGACCGGTCGGGTTGGGTGTGGCCCCGCGGCCGGCACGTGCCGGCCGCGGTTCCACGGAACGGAAACGGTTCAGTTACGGCGGTAGCCGCCGCCGCCGCCGCCGCCGCCGCCGCCGTATCCACCGCCGCCGCCGCCGCCGCCTTCACGCGGGGGCTTGGGTTCGGCCTTGCGGACGGTGAGAGCGCGGCCCTCTACGTCCTTGCCATTCAGCGCGGTGATCGCCGCATTGGCAGCGGCATCGTCGTTGATCGTGACGAAGGCGAAGCCGCGGCTGCGGCCGGTTTCGCGATCCATCACCACCTTGACGCGATCCACGGTGGCGTGGCCGGCGAAGAGGGCGGTGAGGGACTGGTCGGTGATCGACCACGGCAGGTTGCCGACGTAGAGTTCCATGAGAACGAAGCTTTCATCTGGGGTGGTATCGACCCCAGAGGGAAGACAGTGCACCATGGCTGTCAGCGGCCGGGATTCCGGACGTTGTCGACGCGAAGGATCGCGTACGAGGAGGCATAGAGTGCGAACGGGGATCCATGCACAACCAGTGTTCGGCCATGGTCAGCTGAGTCGATCGGCATGGCGCTGGCACCAGCGCCATCGCCGCCGAGCATGGTCATCGCATGGCCACGGCGCAGCGTAGTCCGACAACCGCCGTATTCGATCCGCGCGCCACCAGCATCCCGGTCCTGCGCTACCTGGTCGCAGTCGCCGAGCACGGCCATTTCGGCCGGGCCGCTGCCGCCTGCCGGGTCTCCCAGCCGAGCCTGTCGTCGCTCATCGCGCAGTGGGAGCGGCGGATGCGCTGCCAGGTCTTCGAACGCGGTGCGCGCGGCATCCGCATCACGCCCGCCGGCGAGCGCGTCGTCGCTGCCGCGCGCACAGCCCTCGCGACCATCGAAGCGGTCGAGGCTGCCGCCGCCGAAGCGAAGCCCCCCTTCTTCGGTCCGGTGCGTCTGGGCGTCATCCCGACCGTCGGTCCCTACGCACTGCCCTTCGCCGTGCCAGCGCTGCAACGAGCCTTCCCCAATCTGGAACTGCCGATCCGCGAAGGCACCACCGGCGACCTGCTGGCCGATCTCGACGCCGGCCGCATCGACATCGCGCTGCTCGCCCTCCTGCCTGGGATGGATGCCCGCTACACCGTGCTTGGCCTCTACGCCGAGCCGTTCCTCGCCGCCATGCCGCGGGGACACCGGCTTGCCAGCCAGACGGAAGTCGATCCAGCTGCGTTGTCGGACGCGGGACTGCTGCTGCTCGACGAAGGGCATTGCCTGCGCGAACAGGCCCTGGAGGCCTGCCGCTATCGCGCTCCTGCCTCGGTCGGCGCCGACTTCCGCGCCACCAGTCTGGAGACCCTGCGCCAGATCGTCGCCAGCGGCGGCGGCGTGACGCTGCTGCCGGCCCTGGCGGCGGGCGAGGACGATCGTCGACTGGTCCTGCGCCCGCTGCGCGGCGGAGCTGGCCGCAGCATCGGCCTGGTGTGGCGGCCGCAGGATCCGCGCAGCGACGCCTACCGCAGCCTGGGCGATCCGATCCGCCGCCAGGCCCCGCGCGCTCAGGTTCGGATTCTCTAGGCCCGCATGCGATCCTCGAAGGCGGCGAGGGCCGTCTTCGCACCGTCACCCATGGCGATGACGATCTGCTTGAACGGCAGATTGGCGACGTCGCCTGCGGCGTAGATGCCCGAGCGCGAAGTGCGGCCGCGGCCGTCGACCACGATCTCGCCGGCCTTGTTCACTTCGACCAGATCGCGGATGAAGCCGCTGTTGGGCGCCAGGCCGATCTGCACGAACACGCCGTCGAGCTCGATGCTGCGCTGCTCCTTGCTCGGCCGGTCCTCGTAGCGCAGGGCCGTGACCCGGGCGCCGTCGCCGACCACCTCGGTCGATCTGGCGTTGACGATCACGGTGGCGTTGGGCAGGGACTTCAGTTTGCGCTGCAGCACGGCGTCGGCGCGCAGCGTCTCGCCGAATTCCAGCAACGTCACGTGCGTGCAGATGCCGGCCAGATCGATGGCGGCCTCGACGCCCGAGTTGCCGCCGCCGACCACGGCGACCCGCTTGCCCTTGTAGAACGGACCATCGCAATGCGGACAGAAGGCGACTCCGCGACCGATGTGCTCCTTCTCGCCGGGGACGCCCAGCTCGCGCCACTTCGCGCCGGTGGCGACGATGAGCTGGCGCGCGACCACGCGCTCGCCGCCCTTCAGCTGGATGGTCTTGTCCTCGCCGTCCTCGACCCGCTCGACCATGCGGTTGTCCAGCACCTGGACGCCGGCGGCGACGAGATGGCTGCGCAGGTCGGCGGCCAGCTTCGGTCCCTCGGTGTACGGCACCGAGATGAGGTTCTCGATGCCGAGCGTATCCTGCACCTGGCCGCCGATGCGGCCGGCGACCAGCGCGACCTTCAAACCTTTGCGCACGGCGTAGATCGCCGCCGCGGCGCCGGCCGGGCCGCCACCGACCACCGCCATATCGACGGCATGCACTGCCGCAGGCGCGTCCTGCGCCTCGCGACCGAGGCGCTCTTCCAGCAGGTCGAGCAGCCCCGCGAGATCGGCTTTGCCGACATGCAGCAGCTGATCGCCGGCGAACACCGCGGGGACGCCCTGGATGCCGAGCCGGCCGACTTCGTCCTGGGCCAGCGCGCCGTCCCACATCTCGTGCTGGAAATCGCCGTGCGCCAAGGCCATCAGGTTGAGCGCCTGGACCACATCCGGGCAGTTGGTGCATTCGAGGCTGACGAAGGTGCGCAGCCGCACCGGGCCGCGCAGGGCGCGGATGCGCGCCAGGATCCCGGCATCGGGCATGCGGCCCTTGCCGTCGGCGTTGAGGATGGCGAGGACCAGCGAGGTGAACTCGTGACCGCCGGGCACGCCGCGGAAGACCACGCCAGTGGCGGCGCCACCGCGGGTCAGCGCGAGGTGCGGGACGGGCGATGGCTGACCGGCCTCGACCAGGCGCAGACGCGGCGAGAGCTCGGCCAGACCGGCCAGCAGTTCGCGCAGTTCGCCTTGCGCGGAATGTGCGGATGGCGCCATGACCAGCACGAACTCACTCGACAGGTTGGCGAAGAGCGGGCGCAGCTGGTCGGCGAGAGCGGCATCGAGCATGGGACGTTCCTAGGTGGGTAGAGGTGCAGCCGGTGGGCGGGATCTCCGCCCACCGGCCCGTTCCATTCAGATCTTGCCGACCAGGTCGAGACCGGGCTTCAGCGTGGTGGCACCCGGCTTCCACTTGGCGGGGCAGACCTCGCCAGGATGGCTGGCGACGAACTGGGCGGCCTGGATCTTGCGCAACAGCTCCTCGGCGTTGCGGCCGATGCCGTTGTCGTGGATCTCGGCGATCTTCACCTTGCCGTCCGGCGCGACGACGAAGGTGCCGCGGTAGGCCAGCCCCTCCTCCTCGATGTGGACGCCGAAGGCGCGGGTGAGGGTGCCGGTAGGATCGCCCAGCAACGGGTAGTTCACCTTCTTGATCGTGTCGCTGGCGTCATGCCAGGCCTTGTGCACGAAGTGGGTGTCGGTGGACACGCCGTAGACTTCGACGCCCATCTTCTGCAGTTCGGCGTAGCGCTCGGCCAGGTCGCCCAGCTCGGTCGGGCAGACGAAGGTGAAGTCGGCGGGGTAGAAGAAGAACACCGCCCACTTCCCGCGCACATCGGCGTCGGTGACGGTCTTGAAGGCGCCCTGGTGGTAGGCCTGGACCTTGAAGGCGGGCAGGGTGCTGTTGATGATCGGCATGGTCGTGCTCCGGGTAGGCGCCAGTGGCGCGGTTGATGACCGGATCATAGCCACTGCGCCAGTTGTCAGCGCCAGGCGCAGCTATCGAAGTGATAGGTCCGGCCTATGGTAGCAGCCCTGGCGGTCGGCACGTGACGACGCCACCGGCGCGGCTACGGTCCCGGCCATGTCCAGATCCAACCAGACCTACGCCGGCATGTTCTTCGGCTCCCTCTTCACCGTCGGCCTGCTGCTGCTCGCCGCCTACGGCATCATGCGCTGGATCGGGGCCGATCCGGGTTCCATCCGCGACTGGGTGATCGGCCTGTTCGTGCTGTGGTGGCTGATCGTGGTGGTGGTGCTGCCCTGGGATCTGCATTTCAAGGCGCGCGGCGTGCTGGTCGACGCCGCCCGCTCGCGCAAGGACGGCATCTCGGTCAGCGAGGCCGACCTGACCTATGTCAGCCGCTGGGCCAAGCTTTCGCTCTGGCTGGCCATCGCCCTGCATCTCGTCTCGGCCGTCGGCTTCTGGCTGCTGGCTGATCTCGGCATCTACCATCTCGGCTACTACGCGGCCGGCGCCGCCATCCTGGCCATGGGCCTGCGCCCGGCTGGCCGGGCCTACGAGTATCTGGTCGATCGCCTCGGCAACATCGGCCGCGAGGTGCACCATCCGCGCGACGACGTGCTCGCCCTGCGCGAGCGCATCGAGGGCATCGACGGGCGGCTCACGGAGCTGCTGCAGCGCCTGGACGTCAAGGACGCCGAATCGTGGGCCGCCACGGTCGAGGCGCGCATCGCCGCCGGCACCACCGAGATCGAACGCCTGCGCGCCGCGGGCGAGGACGCCCGCCGTGCCAACGACGACGCCCACCGCCAGCTGGCACGCGACGCCGAGGCCGCTGCGGCGCGCATGGCCGAGGACGCACGCGTGCTCAACCACGTGCGCGAACTGGTGCGTTTCTTCAAGGAGACGTGAGCCGACCGGCGGCGCAGACCTTCCACAGCGCCCGGCTCATGCCTTGTCCCCTACCGATCCGGGCCAGGCTCGCCGTATGCGCCCCCTCCTGCTCGTCCTGTGCGGCCTCCTGCTTTCGGCTGGCGAACCCGCCATCGGCTCACTGCCACCAGACCTCGGCTCTGATTCGACGTTCAATACGCCGGATGGGAAAGGAATCGTGCTGCCCGCGCTGAAGGGCAGCGTGGTGCTGATCGACTTCTGGGCCACCTGGTGCGGCCCCTGCGTCGCCGCCATTCCGCATGTCCAGAAGCTGCACGATGCATACAAGGACAAGGGTCTCGTGGTCATCGGCCACACCGACGGCAGCTCGCGCGACCTCGCCAACTTCATCAAGTCCAAGCAGATCCCCTACGTCATCTCGGTCGGCAACGACATCGGCACGGGATGGGGCGTGAACGGGATCCCGCACGTCTTCCTGGTCGACGCCGAGGGCAAGGTGGCCTGGAGCGGCCATCCCGGATCGCTCGACGATGCGCTGGTCGCCAAGCTGGTGAAGAGCGCCAAACCGCCCGGCCCGCCTGCTCCGCGCTTCGAGAAGACCTCCGCGATCCCGAAGGTCGCCAAGGCGGAGGCCATGGCCAGCGCCGGCAAGGTCGGCTCCGCGGTCAAGGACCTGGAGAAGCTGGCCACCGACAGCAAGAAGGACGACGAGGTCGGGGCAGCGAAGAGCGCGCTTGAAATCATCAGCACCTGGCGGACCCAGCAGGACGCCGAGATCGACAAGCTGAAGACGGCCGGCGATGTATTCGCCGCCTGGAAGCAGGCCGACGCCCTCGCCAGCGCATACAGCGGACACGACGACGCCAAGGCGATCAAGGAGCTGGCCGCTTCGCTCAAGAAGGATCCCGCCTACGACGCCGGCAAGGAATACGCCCGCCTGGCCGCGATCCCCGCCGCCAACCGCACCGATCCCCGGTTCACCAAGCAGGTCGACGCCTTTCTCAAGAAGTGGCCCGACGGCTGGTATGCCGAGCAGATCAAGACCCTGAAGTAGCCCGTTCAGACTTCAACGCCCACAGCACCAGATCACAGGTCCACGGCATCTGCACCGATGGCCAGGTCGGCATCGACGATACGATGGCCGCATGACCATCAACGCTGCCATCATCGGCTGCGGCAATATCAGCCGCTTCCACCTCTCCGGTCTCGAACACGCCAAGGTGCCCGTGCGCTGGACCTGCGACCTCAATCCCGCTTCGGCCGAAGCCGCGGCCCGGCGTTGCGGCGCAACCGCGATCACCGACTGGCGTCGGGCGATAGACGATCCTGCAGTCGGCCTGATCATGGTCACCACCATCACCCCTGCGCACCGCGACATCTGCCTGGCCGCCATCGCTCGCGGCAAGGCCGTGGTGTGCGAGAAGACCCTCGCCGATAGCGCCGAGACCGCCTGGGAGATCACCGCCGCTGCCCAGGCCGCCGGTACGCCGTTCTGGACCAACTACATGAAGCGCTATCTGCCTTGCGTCGAGAAGGCGCGCGAGCTGATGCCCGAGATCGGGCCGCTCATCGCGACGCACGCCCGTACCTGGCAGCTGTGGGGTGATCTGTGGACCAAGCATCCGGCGGAGGGATTCTGCCATACTCCACAAGACGGAACCTCGGGGGTGAAGCGGAACATGGGGGGCGCTGCGCTGCACTGCTGCGGCTCGCACATCGTCGACCTGGTGCTGCACCTGATCGGCCGACCCTACCGCGTGTTTGCCGACGAGCACATTCCTCCGGGCCGCGACTACGACCTGCGGCTCAGCGCCGTGATGCAGACCCGCGACCGCGGCAGCGTGCTGTTCGAAGCCTGCGCGCACGCCTTGCCCCACCTCGGCATGTCGCGCGACGGCTGGGACGAGCACATCGAGATCAACGGCGTCTTCGGCCGCCTGACCATCTTCACCCCGACCTGGGACCAAGGCGACCGCATCGGCTCGCTGCTGGTCCACGAGGACGGACGTACCCGCACCAGGACGGAACACCGCTTCGCCCCGGTCTCACCCTTCGACCTCGCCGTCGGCCACTACGTCGCGTGGGCCGAGCGCGGCGTGCAAGGCGGACAGGCGGTCACAACCGGATACGAGGCTGATGAACTGATCGCATGCCTGCAGCGCAGCGCGCGCAGCGGCGTCGCGGTCGAACCCGCTTGGAGGTGCTGACATGACCATCCCCATCGATCTCGGCGGCCGCATCGCGGTGGTCACCGGCGCCACCGGCCAGCTCGGGCGGCGCATCGTCCGCACCCTCGCCACGGCCGGAGCCGACGTCGCCGTTCACTGCCGCAGCGACCGGGCGCGGGCCGAGGAGACCTGCCACGACATTCGCGCCCTCGGCCGCAAGGCCGTGGTGGTCAGCGGTGACGTCGGCACGGCCGCCGGAGTCGCCGAGATCGCCGCCGGGGTACGAGCCGGCCTCGGCAATCCCGACATCGTGGTTGCCAATGCGGTGCAGCAGTACACGTGGACCACCATCCTCGAGCAGGATCCCGAGGACTTCGAGAGCCAGTTCCGCACCTGCGTCCTGCAATCCGTCCTGCTGGCCAAGGCTTTCATCCCGGCGATGGCGCAGCGGCGCTGGGGGCGATTCATCGCCATCAACACCGAGTGCTCAATGCAATGCCTGCCCGGCCAGGGCGCCTACGTCTCGGGCAAGCGCGGCATGGACGGGACGCTGCGCGTACTGGCCCGCGAAGTCGGCCCAGACCAGGTGACGGTCAACCAGGTCGCACCGGGCTGGATGATCTCGGACAAGTACCGCGATGGCGGTGAAAGCAATCCGGCCTACGAACGGACGGTGGCGCTGAAACGGCGCGGCTACGACCAGGACATCGCCAATGCAGTCGCCTTCCTCGCCAGCGACCTCGCGTCGTTCATCAGCGGCTGCTACCTACCGGTCTGCGGCGGCAACGTCATGCCGACGATATGACCGGCCGGCTCGCGGCGCGAAGACGGCGCCAGCCGAGGCCGCCGCCGCCACGCCCGCGGACTGAGCCCGGCCCAGCGGGCGAAGCGGGCGGAGAAATAGAACGGATCGTCGTAGCCGACCTCGCCCGCGATGCCTGCGACGGTGCGCGCCGCGTCGGCGTCCAGGAGATGGGCGGCCCGCTGCAGGCGCTGGCGTTCGCGCCACGCGGTGAGGTCGCTGCCGACCTCGCTGCGGAACAGATGCGACAGGCGCGACGGCGATAGCCCGACCAGTCGGGCCAGGGCGACCCGTGAGGCCGGCCGCCGCAGGTCGCTGCCGAGGTGATCGAGCACCAGGCGGATGCGCGGGTCGAGGCGGCCTTCTGCGTCGCCACCGCCGCCCGCCAGGCGCAGCCGCAGGAGCAATTCCTCGCATCGGGTGAGGGCAAGGCGTCGTCGGGTGGGTAGCGGACTACCGGCATCACGCGCGATGGCGGTGAACAGCAGGCGCAGCTCGCGGCCCTCGCGGCCGGGGGGCATGGTGCGATGGAGATGGCCTGGCACCGGCTCCGTCGGCCAGTCGAAGAGATCGTCCCAGCCGGGGCGTGGCAGCATGTGGATCCAGGCATTATCCCAGCTGGCAGCGCCAGGCGCTATGCCGTAATCGTGCGGTGTACCCGGGCGGATCAGTACCAGATCGCCCGGCCCGGTGCGCAGCGAGCCGGCAAAGAGGCCAGCGCCAGCGCAGGTCAGCAGCAGCTCCCAGTCGCAGGTACCATGCGGCCGCCAGGTGCGGTAGCCCGCTCCGGCCGTGAAACGTCCGGCGAGCAGTCCTTCGCCGGGTGGGATCGGTGACCAACGTGGCGCGGGCATCGCCATGGAGGATGCGCCGTGCTGCCGCCCGCGCCAGCCTCGACGGACAAGGTCCGCCAGAGGTCGGCCTTTTGGCGCCGCTCCGCTTTCCACTTAATCGAACGGTCGCGATGTTCTCCGATATACCTTAATCCGCGTCTCCGTGTCAATCCCGCCCAAAGGCGGGATTGAGGGGCGGATTCTTGTCCCTTAGTCCAGAAAAGTGTATGTCCCTTAGTCCATCAGGCCACAGACCTGGGGTCACGCTATCCGCCCCGCTCACCACCCCGACCAGACCAGTGCGCCGATAGAGGGAGCTGGTTCATCGATCGCTATCGTCCGCCTGCGGTCGGTGGACGCGCCGGCCCGTGCGTGTCCACATTCGTCTTCGCTCCAGACTCGTTCTCACCCAGCTTCGTCCGAGCCCTAAGACTCCAGTCACCAACCCGTACTGGTATCGTGACGAAAATAGACCTTCCATTCGCAGATTTAGCGCTTTGAAGCACAAATACCAGGGCAACATCAGACTTATTCTCGACAAAATTCACTACTTCGTCCATGGTCATTGGGGATATCTCTTTGTCTTGTGGCAAACAACGGATGACAACTAACTTATCCCCAAGTCCAATGTCGGCGTGGGCGTCACCGTTGAGCTCTACCACATGGACGCCAAAACGATCACCCTCTATGAGTTGTCGATAAACAACGCCATTCACAACAAGGTCCTTACCCTCATTGGCCACAATCACCTCCCCTGAACACAACATCCCGACAAGAAGAACTGACTTCAACCAGCGCACAAAACTTAAGCAAAGCATGCTTATTGAACTTTTAACGGGGTAAGCGAGAAATCGACCGGCCTAAACGGTTGATATTGAATTCCTCTTACCCCGTCACGTCCGCAAACAGCACACCAGACTTTGCGAGAGGACACTAGTGACTCTCTTTGTCCGGTTTCACTATTAGTGATGTGCGGCACTCGATTGACTCGATTCGAATGCCATTTTAATCCGCAGCGGACAAGCGCCATCGCACACAAAAGAATGGCACGAATCACTCCTGGACACCTGGTCGCATGGGGGGTGGTGGCATAGGAATATCAGGATCAGGCGGATCGACTGGGGGTTGGACTGTAAACGGGGTAAACGAGAAATCGACCGGCCTAAACGGCTGATATTGAATTCCCCTTACCCCGTCACGTCCGCAAACAGCATACCAGACTTTGCGAGAGGAGATTGCCGTCCCTCTTTGTCCGGTTTCGCTATTAAAAATCCCGTGCACTGCTCGAATAATTCGATTCGAGTGCCATTTTAATCCGCAGTAGCAGCCTGCTCCAGCACAAGGTGCAAGATATGATGAATTTGAAGCGGTAACCCATTCTCCGTTTTCATCTCTTCTTATTTCAAATACTCCACACGCCCCAACGCATCCGTCATCCTTTCCACCGCAAGTATCGCCGGAATCAATTGAGATTGAACTAAGACCGAAAGCGTCCAGTCCGTTGGGCAACTTCGCGAAGGAATAAAGACCCATTCCGTCCGCATAGTATGATGCAGCGATAGGCTTGTTTCGACCGTAGTAACCATATTCCTGCAAATCCAGTGCGATGTACGAAAAGTAAGCACCGACAGGACCAACGCTACTCGGCTTGAGCATTTCAAAACGATATCCTACTCTTTCATAGTCGATCACTAACCCCTTGTCGAAATCCCTCCCCACAAACCTCCCCAACGTCGGGCTATACTGCCTCGCCCGCGCATGGAGCAGGCCCGTCTCATTGTCTGCCATGTAGCCGGTGAACGACCGGGCAAATCCAACCGCTGACTTCTGACGTGTAATATTCCCGCTGGCGTCGGTAATCTTCTGTTTGCCGTATGCATCGTAGATGAAGCGTTCTACAACCGCCGCAGTCGTCCCGTCCGTCAGGGCCGCGACCGAGTACAGATGGTTGTAGTGCGGGTAGTACCGCTTGGTCACCCCAGCCACGGTCTGGGTGTAGGCGACCACCTCATCCACATAGCTCCCATACACAAACTCCCGCGTCCGCATCGGCTCCACCGCCAGCGCCGTCATGTCATTCATGCGCTGCACCCTGTCAGCAAGACGATCGACGGTCGCCTGGTCGATGGTCGCCCCGGCCTGGCCGATCTCGACGAAGCACAGCTTCGCCCGCACCGCGCCAGCAGCCGGCGCGATGCGCAGCACGCCGTCGCTGACCTGCGCCTGCACCGCGTAGCCGTCGAAGTTGCCCAGGCGGTAAGTCGGCGTCGCCACGGCCGGCGTCGTGTCCGACTGCAGCACATCCCCGATCTGCAGGGTGTTGGTCTGGTCGGTCGACAGCGCGTCGCCGGCCACCACCACCACCGGGTAGGTGCCATTGGGCAGCGCCACCGACCACGTCGCGTCACCGGTGGTCTGCGCCTGCACGAAGGTATCGAACTCCGGCAGGTCAGCAGCATCACGCCGCACCGCCGCCGTGGTCCGGTCGACCGTCCAGCCGTAGCTCATACCGTTCGTGCGCACCGCGTAGCTCCGACCGGCATCCTTCAGGAACCCGCTCGGCAGCGCTGCCGTGGCGGGCTGGAAGTTGATGCGCGTCACCGTTCCGGGGAGGATGCCTCCGGCTGCCGGCGTCTGGGCCATATTGGCCAGCGTACCATCCGCTTCCGGCCCGTCGATCGCCGATTGGCTGGCCGGCAGCGCCGGCAGGTCCAACTCGACCACCGTCTGCGCACCGGCGGGCAGGTACAGCGTCGTGCGGCCCTGCACGGTCTTCGCGATGCGGCGACCCAGGGCGTCATAGCGGTAGGTGGCAAGCCGGCCGAACCCGCTCACCGCCTGGGAAGGCGCGATCACCGCCGTCTGCAGCCGGTTCTCACGGTCCCATGCCAGGGCGGTGCCCTGCTCGTCACGCGTCAG
>JALHRW010000152.1 GCA_022841245.1 Planctomycetota bacterium | reverse complement strand
CCTGGAGCGACCGGCCGATGGGCCGGGCGCCTGCGCCGTGCTCACTCTGGCGCTGGACCGAGCATCCGCCGGCTGAACTCGGCCGGCTCGACGCGCTCGACGCCATCGGGCACGCGCAGCGCCATGCGCTCGGGGCTGATCACCGGCGGGGTGTCGAGCGACCTCAGCCGGATCGCAGTCACGCCGTCGTCGCCGGGAAAACGCAGGCGCACCTGGCTGGGCCGGGTCAGGCCCTCGTAGGCCTGCCAGCGGGCGTAGGCCACTTCGCGCTGCACCGCGCCGCCAGCGCTGAGCCGCTTGGCGCTGGGCAGACCATCGGCAGCCAGATCGAGCTCGGCAGTCCAATCGCCATCGCTCCACGCCAGACGTCGCGCGTCACCGTCCGGTGTCGCGTTGCGCGGCAACGGGCCGTCGCGCAGGTCGGACAGCAGCAGGCGCAAGTCGCTCAGCAGCGGCGGATCGTCTGGCGAACCGAGCTTGCCGGTGGTGGCGACGCGTTCGCGCGGCAGCACCGCCTCGTAGCCGCCGTCAGGCCGCACCAGGGCATCGAGGAAGTCGACGTCGAGCTTCTGCGCCCGCAGCCGTACCGCTCCGTCGCCAGCGCGCCACAGCCGCAGGGTGAACAACTCGCCCTCGCCCTTGGCCGGAGTGAGCTGCACCAGCAGGCTGGCGCTGATGACATCGACCGAGCCGAGCCGGGCGCGCAAGCCGACGGCGTCGGGTCCATCGGGTCGCGGACCGTCGGCGCAACCAGCGAGGACAAGAGCCAGCGCGACGACGAGGAAACGCGTCATACCGCCGTGCCGACCAGGTCGACGCCCTGCGTGCCGGTGACGCGCACCTGCGCCCACTGCCCGACCTCCAGCCGATCGCTCTCGACCAGGGTGACGTTGTCGACGTTGTGCGCCTGGCCGCTGTGCCGGCAGGCGAAGACGCCGAAGTCGCGCTGCGCATCGACCAGCACGGTCAGCTCGCGGCCCTGCCAGCGCGCCAGGCGCTCGATGTGCAGGCGGCTCTGCTGCTCGGTGAAGCGGCGCAGGCGGCTGGCGATGGTGCGGGCGGGCAGCTTGCCCGGCATCTGCGCCGCGGTGGTGCCCTCCTCGTCGCTGTAGGGGAAGGCGCCGACGTGGTCGAAGGGCTGCTCGCGGGCGAAGGTCATCAGCCGCTCGAAGTCCTCGGGCCGCTCGCCGGGGAAGCCGACGATGAAGGTGGTGCGGATGACGATGTCGGGCATCGCGGCGCGCAAGGCGTCGAGGCGCTCGGTGATGTGCGCGAGCTTGGTCTTCCGCCCCATCTGCGCGAGGGTGCGGTCGCTGGCGTGCTGGATCGGCATGTCGACGTAGCGGCAGACGTTGGGCGTCTCGGCCATGGCCGCGATCAGCTCGTCGCTGAAGTCGTTGGGGTAGCAGTAGTGCAGGCGGATCCACGCCTTGGGCGCCGCGGCGGCGACCGCGCGCACCAGGGCCGGCAGCTGCATCCGTCCGTCGAGATCGCGGCCGTAGTAGTCGAGGTGCTGGCTGATCAGCACGATCTCCTTCACCCCGCGCTTGGCGTAGCCGCGCGCCTGCTCGACCAGTTCGGCGAACGGCCGACTGACGTGCTTGCCGCGGAACAACGGGATGGCGCAGAAGTTGCAGGTGTTGTCGCAGCCCTCGGCGATCTTGAGGTAGGCGAAATGCGGCGGGGTCAGCTGGCTGCGCTGATCGTGGCGGGCGCGATGCGTCTTCAGCCCGGGGAAGTGCTCGCGCACCACGGCGGCGAAGCGGTCGTAGTCCTTGAACGCCACCCACTGGTCGACCTCGGGCATGTCGGCCTGCAACTCGGTCAGGTAGCGCTCGGTCAGGCAACCGGCGACGAACAGCTTGGCCCCGGGCTTGCGCTCGCGCGCCGCGTTGAGGATGTGCTCGATCGACTCGCGCTTGGCGCCCTCGATGAAGCCGCAGGTGTTGACCAGGACCAGGTCCGCCTCGGGCAGCTGGTCGGTCAGCCCCACCCCCACGGTCTTCAGGGCGGTGACGAGATCCTCGGAATCGCTGAGATTCTTCGAGCAGCCCAGGCTGATGAGTGCGGCCTTCGGTGCGGTCATCGGCGGGAGTGTCTGGGGATTCCAGCTTCGCCAAGCGGCAGAGAGACCACCTTGCCATGTCCTCCGCAGGCGGAAACATGGGCTTGCACCCCTGGAGCCGCGACGTGGTCAAGAAGGCAGTCCCCGGTCTCACCCTGCGCATGGCGACCGCCGACGATGCCGAGGTGCTCAATGACATGATTTCGGCGTTCGCCTCCTACGAGCGCCTGCCCAACGCCTCCAACGTCGCCAGCCTGCGCACCGAGCTCAGCCGGCCGGATCGCGTGTTCGAGGCGGTGATCGCCTTCCTCGACGGCAAGGCGGTCGGCTTCGCCGTGTTCTTCCACACCTACGCCACCTTCATCGCCAAGCGCGGCCTCTACCTCGAGGACATCTACGTCCGCGAGGAGTACCGCAACAAGGGCGTGGCCACCGCCCTGCTCAAGCACATCGCCAAGGTCGCGGTCGAGCGCAACCTCGGCCGGGTCGAATTCACCGTTCTGCTGTGGAACACGGTGGCGATCGAGTTCTTCGAGACGCTGGGCGCGACGCCGAACAGCGCGTGGACGACCTACCGCCTCAGCGGCGAATGGCTGCAAAAACTCGCGTCGGAGTAGGCCTCACGGCTTCCGCCGCGCCTCCCACCATTCCAGGCGCTTCCTGATCTCCTTCTCGAATCCGAAATTGCCCGGCTCGTAGAAGACGCGTCCGGCCAACTCATCGGGCAGGCAGCGCTGGCCGGCGAAATGATCCGGCGTGTCGTGGTCGTAGACGTAGCCGCCGCCGTAGCCGAGCTCCTTCATCAGGCCGGTCGGAGCGTTGCGGATGAACATCGGCACGGCTGCGCCCGGACGCTCGCGCACCGCGGCAGCAGCAGCGAAGTAGCCCTTGGTGGCGTTCGATTTCGGCGCGGTGGCGCAGTAGATCACCGCCTCGGCCAGCGGATAGACCGCCTCGGGCAGGCCGATCGCCGCCGCCGCCTGGTGCGCCGACATCGCCACGGTCAGAGCCTGCGGATCGGCCAGGCCGACGTCCTCGCAGGCGAAGATGACGATGCGCCGGGCGACGAACACCGGGTCCTCGCCGGACTCCAGTTGCCGCGCCAGGTAGTAGAGCGCCGCCTGCACGTCGCTGGCGCGCATGCTCTTGATGAAGGCGCTGGCGACGTCGTAGTGCGCCTCGCCGGCGCGGTCGTGGTCGGCACTGGGGTTCTGCGCCGCCTCGGCGACGTGCTGCGCGGTGATCGTCCCGCCGGCCAGGGCGTGCGCCGCCTCCAGCAGCATGAGCATGCGCCGGCCGTCGCCGCTGCACAGGCGGGCGAGCAGGTCGCTGGCCGCCGGCTCCAGTTCCACTCCGGGGATGCCCTCGGGATGGGTGCGCACGCGCTCGATCAGCGCCTGGACCGCCGGCGCATCGAGGGCGTTGAGGGTGAAGACGCGCACCCGCGAGACCAGGGCCTTGTTAAGCGCGAAGCTGGGATTCTCCGTCGTCGCGCCGACCATGGTGATGGTGCCGGCCTCGACGTGCGGCAGCAGGGCGTCCTGCTGCCCTTTATTGAAGCGGTGCAGCTCGTCGACGAACAGCAAGGTTCCCTGGCCGATGTCGCGGCACTTGCGCGCCTCGTCGAGCAGCGCGCGCAATTCCGGCACACCCTGCAGCACGGCGCTGAACGGGGTGAAGCGCAGCTTCAGTTCGGCAGCCAGCAGCCGGGCGATGGTGGTCTTGCCGCAGCCTGGCGGCCCCCACATGACGATCGACGGCAAGGCCCCGGCGGCGATCAGCCGCGAGATGACGCCGTGCGGACCGATGAGGTGCTCCTGGCCGACGACCTCGGCGAGGATCTTCGGGCGCAGGCGTTCGGGGAGCGGGGGCACGGCGACAGCACAACGCCGGGCGGACAAAAAGAAACCGGCCGCGGGATGCCCCGCGGCCGGTCCTGGATCGTCGGCTTCGGACGCTCAGCGCTTGGCGGCGCCGGCGGTGGCGAAGCAGCCCTTCTCGGCGATGACGCTCTTGGCCTTGACGTCGACGTCGGCGGTGGTGACCAGCCAGCCGGTCACCTTCTGGCCGGGGTAGCGCTGCTGCAGCTTGTCGCGCATGTCGAGGAAGCTCTCGCCGTCCTTGACGCTCAGCTTGCCGTCCTTGCGCTTGATGTCGACGAACCACACGTCCTTGCGGCCGCGGGCGATGACGATGCGGCCGAGGCCTTCGAGGCCGTAGGTCTTCACTGGAACGGCTTCGACGCTCTGGAAGACGGGGAGACGAGTCTCCAGTTCGCGGTCGACGACGTCACCGGGGAGCGGATGGCCAGCCTTCAGCAGGCGGATGATGGCTTCCTCGGTGGCCTTGATGGCAACGCGCATGGGCGTGAGTCCTTGGTTGGGGGGTTGCAATGGTGTCGGAGTGATGATGGTGAGCGGGTCGGGGTAAGCCCGGTCCGCTCAATTTTCGTGCGTCAGTATGCTATCAGCAATTTCCATTTTTCAAGGTGCTATCCCATGCACCCCATGCATATCCCGTCTGGCATTGGCACAAATCTTGCCAGATATACACATCAGAGCATCAATCCCTGTCGATACGACCCGCTTTCCTGAGGCGACATGAGCAACGAACACCAGCCGACTGACCAGAAGGATGCAGAAATCGTCGTTGATGCGCCGACTGAGAAGCCGGGGACGAGCATCGTCCGAGCCGATGAGGTCGTTCCCCATCGCTTGGTAGCCTTGCCGCTCAACCAGCGCCCGGTGTTCCCCACCATGATGCTGCCACTGGTCGTCCCCGCCGGTCGCCTCGCTGACGCCGCCCGGTATGCCCTGGCCAACCACCACGGCTGGGTCGGGTTCTTCATGACCCACGAACCCATCGAAGAGAGCAGCGCCTTCACCAGCAGCCAGCTGCACCGCTTCGGCTGCGCCGCCCGCATCGTCAAGCACATGGACGGCGAGGGCGGTGCGATCCAGATCATCCTCCAGGTGGCCTCGCGCTGGCAGACCCTGGAGGTCGAGCGCGACGACCAGATGGTCATCGTCCGCGGCGAACCCGTGCGCACGACGGTCGATCCGGCCGACCAGCAGGTCCGCGCCCTGGCCATGGCCATCGTCGGCCAGCTACGTGACCTGGTCGCGCACAACCCGGTGTACGGCGAAGAGATCCGCATGGTCCTCGCCAACTTCAACAACATCGACGGGCCGAGCCGCCTGGCCGACATCGCCGCCAGCCTGACCACGGCCAAGCGCGACGATCTGCAGGGCGTGCTGGAGACGACCGAGATCATCCCGCGCCTGGAGCGCGTCGTCGCCCTGCTGACCCGCGAGGACCAGCTGTCGCAGCTGAAGAGCAAGATCCAGAAGCAGATCGAGGACAAGGTCAGCGATCATCAGCGCAAGTTCTTCCTCACCGAGCAGCTCAAGGCGATCAAGCAGGAGCTCGGCCTGGAGAGCGACGACAAGTCGCTCGACGTGAAGCGCTTCCGCGAGGCGCTCGACAAGCGCGGCGACGCCGTGCCGGCCGAGGTCAAGCAGGTCGCCGAGGAGGAGCTGAAGAAGCTCGGCCTGCTCGACCCGGCGAGCAGCGAATACAACGTCGTGCGCACCCGCCTGGAGTGGCTGACCGAGCTGCCGTGGGGCGTGCGCAGCGACGACCAGCTCGACACCGCCAAGCTGCGTGCGGGGCTCGACGTCGACCACTTCGGCCTCGAGGACGTCAAGGAGCGCATCGTCGAGTTCGTCGCGGTGCGCAAGCTGAAGGAGGACCGCGGCGGCGGCATCATCACCCTGGTCGGGCCTCCCGGCACCGGCAAGACCTCGGTCGGCGCGTCGATCGCGCGGCACCTCGGGCGGAAGTTCTTCCGCTTCTCGCTCGGCGGCATGCGCGACGAGGCCGAGATCAAGGGCCATCGCCGCACCTACATCGGCGCCCTGCCCGGCAAGATGGTGCAGGCGCTGAAGCGCTGCGGCTCGATGAATCCGGTCATCCTGCTCGACGAGGTCGACAAGATCGGCCACGGCCACCAGGGCGACCCGGCCAGCGCGCTGCTGGAGGTCCTCGACCCCGAGCAGAACAAGGACTTCCTCGACCACTACCTCGACGTGCGCGTCGACCTGTCGCAGGTGCTGTTCATCTGCACCGCCAACGAGACCGGCGGCATCCCCGAGCCGCTGCGCGACCGCATGGAGGTCATCCGCCTCGCCGGCTACGTCGAGGCAGAGAAGATGGCCATCGCGCGCGACCACCTGGTGCCGAAGCAGCTGGCGGCGCACGGCCTGACGCGCAAGGACCTGGTCTTCTCCACCCCCGCCCTGCGCAGCATGGTCCGCGACCACGCCCGCGAGGCCGGCGTGCGCCACCTCGAACAGCTCATCGCCAAGGTCTGCCGCAAGGTCGCCACCGCCAAGGCGGCGAAGGCCAAGACCCCGCGTGTCGCGATGACCGCGGCCAACCTGCCCGACTACCTCGGCAAGCCGCTGATGCGCGACGACGAGCTGCTGGCCCACCCGCGCGCCGGCGTGGTCACCGGCCTGGCCTGGACGTCGATGGGCGGTGCCACGCTGGAGATCGAGGCGGTGGCGGTGGCGGCCAAGCAGGGCTCGCTGACCCTGACCGGCCAGCTCGGTGACGTGATGAAGGAGTCGGCGACGCTGGCCCGCACCTACCTCATGGCCAACGCGGCGGCGCTTGGCGCCGATCCGACCTTCTTCGACAAGCACACCGTCCACGTGCATGTGCCGGCCGGCGCCACGCCCAAGGACGGCCCCAGTGCCGGCGTCACCATCGCCACCGCGCTGCTCTCGCTGGCGCTGGGCAAGCCGCCTCGCCGCCGTCTCGGCATGACCGGCGAGCTGACCCTGACCGGCCGCGTCTACCCCATCGGCGGGGTGCGCGAGAAGCTGGTCGCGGCCAAGCGCTCCGGCCTCACCCGCGTGCTGCTGCCGGCGGCCAACGAACGCGACTACGCCGAGCTGCCCAAGCTGGTCACCGAGGGCATCGAGGTGCGGTTCGTGTCGACGCTCGACGAGGTCCTGGCCGAGGCCGGTCTAGCCTGATCAGGGGAACGCTGCTTTCCAGCCGTCCAGGAACTGCTGTACCGCGACCGCGGTCAGCAGCATGCCGAGCAGGCGCTGCACCGCTTCCAGCGCGTTGCGACCGACCACGCGTCCCATCCATGGCGCGGCGAGCAGGATGGCGGTCGAGACGACCCAGGCGAGGCCCAGGGCCAGAGCCCACGAGCCCATGCGCTGGGGATCGCGCGCCGCCAGCAGCATGAGCGTGGCGATCGCCGACGGTCCGGCGAGCAGCGGCACCGCCAGCGGCACCACCAAGGGGATGCTGGCCCCACCAGCGTGGACCTCATTCTCGCCGAAGACGCCGCCGGGCAGCGGGAAGATCATGCGCAGGCTGATGAGGAACAGGATGATGCCGCCGGCGAGGCCGAGGGCCGACTGGGTCAGGCCGAGCCAGCCCATCAGGGTCGAGCCGGCGAACAAGGTCGCCAGCATGATGCCCAGGGCGATGAAGGATTCGCGCAGGATTACGCGACGGGCGGCCGGACCGTCGAGGTCGCGCAGCACGGTGGAGAAGATCGGCGCGTTGCCGACCGGATCGATGATGATGAAGAGCAGCAGCGCCGCCTGGAAGACGTCCATGCCGGATGCTAGCCGGCGCCGGGACGGCGCCAGCCGACGAAGGATTGCGACGACGCGCAGCGCCGCACACTCCCCGCGCCATGCCCAGCACCGCCCTGACCTTCGCCGACCGTGACGCGCACCGCTCCTGGCTCGCCAGCCAGGCGAAGCTGCCGCGCGGCTTCCGCGTCAGCGTCACCCGCTTCGAGTTCGTGCCGGCCGAGGCGCCCAAGCCATCGAAGATGGCGATCACCGTCATCGCTGCCGACAAGCCCACCCCGGCCTTCGCCGCGATGTTCACCCGCAACGCCTTTCCCGGTGCCCCGGTCATCGTCGGCCGCAAGCGCCTGGCTGAACCGGTGCTCGGCGCCATCGTGGTGAACAACAAGATATCCAACGTCTGCGCTCCGGGCGGGGTGGCCGACAGCGAGGCGATCTGCGCCGAGGCCGGCCGCCTGCTCGGCATCCCGGCGACCGCCGTGCTGCCGTCCTCGACCGGTGTCATCGGCTGGAAGCTGCCGGTGGCGCAGATGCTGCCCGGCCTGCCCACCGCGGTCGGCGGCCTGTCAGACGCGCACGGCATCCTGCCGGCGGCCGAGGGCATCTGCACCACCGACCTCTATCCCAAGATCCGCCGTGTCGACCTGCCCGAGGGTTGCATCGTCGGCATCGCCAAGGGCGCCGGCATGATCGAGCCGAACCTGGCGACCATGCTGGTCTACCTCCTCACCGACCTCGACGTGACGCGCGACGAGCTGCGCGCCGCCCTGGCCGAGGCGGTCGGCGCCACCTTCAACCGCATGTCGATCGACAGCGACACCTCGACCAGCGACACGGTGGTGGCGTGGAGCAGCGGCGCCGGCGGCAAACCCGACGCGGCCGCCTTCCGCGCCGCGCTGCGCCAGGTCTGCGCCGACCTCACCGAGGACGTGGTCCGGAACGGCGAGGGCGTGCATCACGTCATGCGCGTGCGCGTGTCCGGGGCGCCCGACGCGGCCACCGGCGTCGCGCTGGGCAAGAGCATCGTCAACAGCCCGCTGTTCCAGTGCGCGGTGTGCGGCAACGACCCCAACGTCGGCCGGCTGGTCTGCGCCATCGGCAAGGAGGCCGGCGCGCGCTTCCCCGGCCTCGACCTGTCGCGACTGCGCCTGGCGGTCGGCGGCATCGAGGTGTTCAGCGACGGCGCCTTCCGCCTCGACCGCGAGAAGGAGAAGGCTGTCTCGGCCCATCTGAAATCGGCTGAGCTCTACGCCAGCATCCCGCCGTCGGACGGCCTGACCTTCCGCCCGCCGGTGAGCTGGCCGCCGCACGAGCGCAGCGTGCTGATCGACGTCGAACTGAACGCCGGCACGGTCGGCGTCGAGGTGCTCGGCGCCGACCGTACGCACGAGTACGTCAGCGAGAACGCCGACTACCGCTCGTAAGGATCAGAATCCCGCGGGTACGACCGGCGCCGGGGGGTCGGGAACCGCTTCGACTGCGCCGTCCGGGCGACGCAGCCGGGCCAGCTCCTCGGCGGTGGCCGGACGCTGCGGCGTGAAGGGGGAGGAGGTCAAGTCGCATCCCCCCGGCCTTGGCCCGGTGGCATTCGAGGAACAGGCCATCGGCAAGCGGGATCAGCCATCCGAAATGGTGATGCGGCCAGCCGCTGGGATGGAAGAAGCCGAGCCTATCGACACGCGCGGCATCGGGCGAAACACCGTCGCACAGCGAGGCCAGTTCCGCCAGGTCGATGCCGGCGGCGGCGAGCAGCGCCGATGGCGTCAGCAGGCGCGTCCGCCTGCGAACTGCGCGACGCCAGCGCCCCAGCATCGCTTACCATCTTCCTGCCGCAGCCATGTCGGACCTGTCAGGCAGTTTCCAGGCCTCGGGGTCGATACAACCCCGTCATCCAAGTCCTTGATCGGAATAAATAA
Source organism: Planctomycetota bacterium (assembly GCA_022841245.1). GTDB lineage: Bacteria > Planctomycetota > UBA11346 > UBA11346 > UBA11346 > UBA11346. The sequence goes on along the minus strand of JALHRW010000152.1, from coordinate 1,938 downwards.
CACAGAACCCGGCAGCGGGCTGCCGGGTCCGGGAATACCGTGAACGGCCGGTCGACGGCATTCAGTCCTCCAGCAGATCACTGCGCATCAGCACGGACCGCACGCAGGTCCTGTCGTCGTGGCTCAGAAATCCGAGGCCCGCTTGGGCGGCGCCGGTGCGGGATCTACCGCGACGGGACCGCGATTGGGACGCACACGCGCCAGTTCCTCGGCGGTCGGCGGGCGCTGCGGCGTGTAGGGAGAAGCGACGATATCGCAGCCCTCGGGACGGGCCCAGTGGCATTCCAGGAACAGGCCATCGGTGAGCGGGATCTGCCAACCGAAGTGCTGGTGCGGCCAGCTGCTGGGATGGAAGAAGCCGAGCCGGTCGAGACGCGCGGCATCGGGCACCGCGCCATCGCACAACGACGCCAGTTCGGCCGGATCGGTACCGGCGGCGGCGAGCACGGCCGACAGCGACATCAGCGGCGCCGCCTCCGGACTGCGCGATTCCAGCGCCTTGACCGTGCGGCGGAGGGCAGCGATGGCACGGACATGGCGCTGGCGCAGGGCCGGGCCGTCCCGGTGCAATATCGCCTCGCCGCGCAGCCGGACGACCTGCGTCGACCGGAGTGTCGCTGTGAAGAGCAGGAGCGGGCTGGCCAGCGGCACCCCCTCCTCGACCAGCGTGAAGCCGTCCGCCGTCGGCTGCAGACGCAGGCGGTAGGAAGGCAGGTTGTCGAGGATCGCCGGCAGTGGCGGCAGCCAACGGCGATCGAAGCACGGCGGCTCGGAGATGGCGATCGGCGCCAGCTCGGCAGCCGGCGTCCCGGCCCGCAGCTCGAGACCGGCGAGCCGACTGGCGAGCGTAACTGGATCCGCCACCACCTCGTAGCTCAACAGGTTCCAGCCGAGCAGGCGCCAGCCATCCGTGCAGCGCAGGACGACCTCGACGGCCCGTCCGTCCGTCATGCCCTTGCCGGTATAGACTGCGATGTGCGGCTGCATCGGCAGAGCTTTCCCGACCAGCCGATACCAGTCCGCCTGCAACGGGATCTCAATCGAATCGAGGTCGAGCGGAGGCGGCGGGAGGCCGGAGAATGCGACCTCCGGCAGCATCCTGTTCATTCTCGAGAGCATGGCGAGCGGGCTCAACTCATCGAAAAAAACCGGCTTGGCCGGCAGCAGCGCCAGGAGTTGCGGCAACCAGGTGCGAGCGAGTCCGGGCAGGTCGATGTCGACGACCACGGCGGCCTCGGGCTGGCGGGGCGGTGGCGCCAGCAAGGCGGCGGCATCGCCGGAGGCGACCACCAGGCGGTCGGCGGTCAGGCGCACCTGCACGGCGCCGATCGGCAGGAAACCCGACCAGGCGGCCAGGGCCGGAGCGACTGCCGGTTCGCTGGCCAGACCGGCTGCGACGGCGAGCTTGTCCAGTCCGCCACGCAGCGCCGCGGCGGCGCCCGGGCGCAGGCCCAGGACCACAGCCACCTCTGGCAGGGGCGCGCGTTGACGCACGCTCAGCGCCAGATCGCCGCTGAGCTGGCCGGGCAGGGCGGCGGGATCGACGCCCAACTGGCGCATCTGCTGTAGGATCTGCTCAAGCTGCCGCTGATTGACGAACTGCGCGATGACGGCGCCGAAGGCGGCTGGATCGCAGCCGAGTAGCACGCTGGCCGCCGCATCGGCCGGGACGCACCCGGCAATGCCTGGCTGCACCGCTCGCAGCGGCAACCGGGCGGCACCGGTCAACCGGGTCTCGGCCCGCCAGGTTCCATCTGCCGTGGTCAGCGAGCAGGCGATGGCCGGGCGCAGGCGGCGCCAACCATCGCCAAGCAGGGAGCCGAGGCCGAGCGGGTCGGCAACGGGATCCATCCCTGCGAGTCGTGCGATGGCATCGCCGAGATCGATCCGCGCCCACAGTCCGGCCGGCGGGATGGACGCGGTGCGGCGCGCCAAACC
>JALHRW010000151.1 GCA_022841245.1 Planctomycetota bacterium | reverse complement strand
CCTGCGCAGCGGCGAGCCGGTCGCCGCGATCGCCGACCGGCTGGGCTGGAACGACCCCTACGCCTTCAGTCGCGCCTTCCGCCGGCGCTTCGGCGTCCCGCCATCGCGCTGGCGCGGCGGGGAATAGAGATCGCAGCGGCCAGCTACCAGTTGCTGGTTGTGAGGCATTGCATCTTGGCACTCGGCGCTCGACGCTTGGCGCTCGACGCTCGACGCTCGGCGCTCGGCGCTCGGCGCTCGGCGCTCGACGCTTGGCGCTCGACGCTCGACGCTCGACGCTTGGCGCTCGGCGCTCGGCGCTCGGCAAGACAGGCCTCAGGCTGCGCTGAGGCTGCGGATAAGTCCCGACAGCATCCGTCCGATGTCGTTGTTGCGTTGGGCGAGTACATCGACGTCTTGGCCCAAGGCCTTGGATATGGCGAGTTGGGCTGCGAGCTCGTCATTTGACCCGCGCGCGATGCGGATGAAGCGGATGAAGTCCGGGTCGGAACCTCGTCCTGCGCCCTCGGCCAGGTTCGAGATGACGGATATCGCTGCCCGCCGCATCTGGTTGCCGAGATCGGCGAACCGTGGTGTGAGTCGTGCGACGTCACTGATCTGTGCGAGTGCGAGGTGGTAGACGCGGAGGTTGTGGTAACGTGCCATGCTCTGGCTCCTTGTGGAGCCTGCCGCACCGCCCGCGCGCAGGGGTCAAGGCCGCGCAGCGCCGAGCGCAGCGAGGGCAGCCTTGACGCCGAGCACGAGCGGTACGGTAGGCGTAACAAGGTGCCAGACAGCCCCTCCCATCCAACGCTTGCGTGTCTTGCCGAGCGCCGAGCGCCGAGCGCCGAGCGCCGAGCGCCGAGTCGTTAAGTGAACGCCATGTATCAACTACCAGCGGCAGCTCAGTCGAACGATGCACAGGCGGCGATCAGCGTGTCCAGATCCGCACTGCTCCCACGACGCACAAAGCATCCGCTGGTCGCAGCGCCGAGGCGCAACCGCTGCTCTGCCGGCAGGCCGAGCAGCAGGCCGAGGCCATAGCCGGCATTGAAGCGATCTCCGGCGCCGGTGAGCTTGACCGGCTTCTCGCAGAACGGCCCACGCACGCAGGCCTCACCGGCGGAACCGGAGCAGGCGGCGAAGCGCACCGCGTGGATCGCCACCTCGCCGACGCCGATCGCCCGGCGCAGACGGGCGGCCAGCGCCGCCATGTCCTGGTCGTCGCTGCCGCCCGCCAGATCGAGCAGCCGCGCCAGGACATTCGCCTCGTTGAGGTTGAGCGCCAGCGAGACGAAGCCGCAGGCGGACAGCCGCGGCAGCATCTTCAGCATGGCAGCGACGTCCTCGCGCGAGCGGCCGCTGGGATCGACCAGATCGATGACGAAGGCGGGACGCTGCGTCAGGCGGCTGAACACGCGTTCGCCGAGCAGCTTCCACACCGCCGTCATGTGCGGATACAGCGTCCAGTTGGTCATCGCGATCAGTCCGGCCCGGCCGCAGGCGGCGGGGAAGTCGCCGCTGCACAGGACGCGCTCCGCCAGCGCGGCATCGAGTTGGGCCAGCTGGGCGACCGCAGGCAGCATCAGCTTGCCGTCGCCGAACTCGAGGGCGAGGGTGCGGCCGTAGACGTCGCCGACCGGGTGCACCGCGGCGAGCCGCGCCAGCGCCGGGGCGAAGGCGTGCTCGGGCGGCGAACCGACGGTGGCGAACAGTTCGACCCGGGCGCCGAGGCTGGCGAGGCCATCGGCGAGATTGACCGCGCAGCCGCCGGCGTCCTGGCGGTGGATGACGATCTCGCGCAGGCTGCTGCGGCCGGCGGCGGCGGCGGCCCAGGCAGCGAAGTCGCCGATGCCCTGCATCGGGGTGAAGTCGCCGACGCCACGGCGTTCGCCGACCACCTGGATCATCTCATCGACGAAGCCGTCGAAGCCGGCGACGGCGTGGAGGCCGGCAATCTCCGCACGGCGCGCCGACAGCGTGACCGCCAGCTCGCGGTACGTCATGGGACGCGGACGATGGCAGGGTCGGTGAAGATGTCGGCCTCGTCACGCGAACGGGTCGAGAATTCACTGACCACCGCTCCCTGCGCGCCAGCGGTGAACCAGTGCTTCACGTTCGGGCCCAGCGTCGCCTGCTCACCCGGCTTGAGGTGCACGGTGCGGAAGACGGTGACCGTGTCTTTTTTGTCGGTCGGCAGGCGGGCGAGCGCCGACTGCTTCGCCGTCTCGTCTGCATCGCCAGCGAGATGCAGCCAGACCTCGCCGCTGCGCACGCGGAAGGTCTCCTCCTTGCCCGGGTCGCCGTCGATCGGCGGATGACGGTGCTCGGGGCAGGTCTGTCCCGGCAGCATCATCAGTTCCTTGGCGCAGCAGCGCTTGGTGTTGACGTAGACGTGGATGGCGAGACCGAACTCGGCATAGCGGCCGAGACCGAAGTCGGCGATCTCGATCGCCGCGGCCTCGGCCTCGGTCAGGCAGAGCCCGGCGGCGCGCATCTGCGCGGCCGCGCAGGCGCGGGCTCCGGCAGTGGCGAGCTGCTTGGCGGTGGCGGTCATGATCGGGTCCTCGGGGATGAGCGCAGCGGCAGTGGCAAGCCGGGCGAGCGGGGCGAGCGCGTTCCACTCCGCCGCGCGTGGCTCGTCAGCGGCGGCAGCGTAGCGGCAGGCGTCGGCGATGGCGGCGGCGATCGGCGCGATGCCGACGCCCTGTGCCAGGCACAGGCGCGCAGCGCCGACCAGGCGGTCGTCGGCCGCCAGCTTGCGCCAGGGGTCGCGCGCCACCCGCGCCACCGGATCGGCCAGGGCGCGATTGCGGTAGCGCTCCAGCAAGTCGTCGGCGATAGCCAGGCTGTCAGACTGCGCCGTGCCGCCGTGCCGTCGGCCGAGCGCCTCGGCGACTGCGCTGGCGATGGCGCGCACCTGCGCCACCAGCGCCACCTCCTGCATGCACGCGGGGATGTCGATGCAGCCACGCAGATGGCCGCCGTAAGCGAGGCAGGCGTGGGTCAGGTTGTGCAGGTAGAGCTTCTGCGCGAGGACGAGATCGAAGTCGTCCTTGGCGACCAGATTCGGCACCACCGGCACGGCACCGCGGAAGGCAGCGCGCTCGACCGGCAGCTTGGCGTAGCCTTCGACGCGGATGTCGAGCACGTCCTCGCCCGGGGCGGGCGGCGGGATCATGCGTCCGATCGAGGTGCGCACGCAGCCGAGGCTGGCAGCCAGCGCCGCATCGCGGGCCAGCACCGCAGCGCGCAGCTGCTCGTGCGCCTGCGCGCCGTTCTCGCACACCAGCACGTCGAGCGGCCGCTCGCGCCGCGCCAGCCCGGCGGCGAGCGGCTCGCCCAGGCGCGGCAGGACGTTGAGCCCGACTGCGGTGGCGGCGAGGTCGCAGCTGGCCAGTGCCGCGGCCACCGCCGGGATGTCGCGACCGTCAACCACCTGCACGCCGCGCACCTCCTGCACCTGCTCGCCGCTGTTGCCGACCACGCGCACACGGTAGCCACCGCGTGCGCGCAGCGCGACGACCAGGGCCGGCGCCACCTCGACGAAGACCACCGTCCAGCCGGCGGCCGCGAAGGTGGGGGCGATGAAGCCGCGGCCGATGTTGCCGGCGCCGAATTGGACCAGGGTGGGCATGCGCGGGATCGTGCCGAAGCGGCTCCGGGCGCCATATCCGCTGCAACAGCGCCCATGCCTGGGCGATCGCGTCGCAATGACCCGGTCGGCATTGGCATGGCGGGTGCAAGGCGACGGCACCACCGGCAACGCAGGAGCCGCCATGACCCGCCGCTTCATCCTCACCACCGCCACCCTGGCGGCGTTCCTCGCCACCGGCACACCGCTGGCGGCAGCCCCGACCTCCGACCGCCGCAGCGAGAGCGCCACCGCGCGCGAACGCACGCTACCCGGACTTCCGCCGCTGCTCGCCATCGGCGACGAGCTCGTGGCGGTGCACACCGCCGGCAGCGCCGCGCCCGGCAGCACGATCGGCGTCGCCCTGTTCGTCGAGCCACACCTCGCGCCGGGCAGCCTCAGCCTGTGGGCCGGGCTGAAGAACGGCTGGGGCTCGCCGGTCAGCCGCGCCGAGACGGTCGCCGGCAGCAGCGGGCTGCTCGTCGCCAGCGTCGACATCCCCGCCCTGCTGCCGGCCCAGGCCCGGCTGTGGATCGGCCTCGCGCGCGGCGGCCACCGCGGCACCGCTTCGGTGGCGCTGCCGACCTGAGGCTCAGCGCAACGCGTCGACCAGCAGCCGATCGTGGCGGTCGATGTGCGTCTCCAGCCAATCGCGCAGCACCCGCACCAGCCGATCGACTTTGGTCAGCGGGTGGCCGATCTCGGCGGTGAGATCCTCGAGGATGCTGGCGATGCGCTGGTGGTTGGCGATGTGCGCCTCACGCACCTCGGCAGCCAGCACGCCCATGTGCTGCTCCTCGTGCTCGAAATGCTCGCGAGCGTAGGCGATGATCCGTTCCCAAGCGGCGCCCAACTCGTCGCCGCGCGCCGTCTCGAACACCCCGATGGCATCGAGGATCACGCCATGCTCGCGGTCGATCTCGGCCAGCAGCTCGGCGGCGCTGATCGCTTGGCAGGCCACGAGGCTCGGCGGCGTCGAGGTGGACATACGGCGTGCAGTATACTGCACCCTCGGAACCGAGGCAATCGCCACGCCTGCGGACGTCGAAGCCCGTGCGGTCAGGCCAGCGTCAGCGGCAGTCCGGCGACGCTGAATGGGATCGCGACCTGTTCGCGCCGGCTCCAGAAGCGCAGCAGCAGGCTGGCGCCGTCGGCAATCTCGCTGCTATAGGTGCGCGAGTCGGTCTGTCCGTCACCGCTGCCGCCCCAGCTCTGGTTGATCGTCTCGCCGGCGGCATCGACCGGCACGATGTCGTCGAAACGGTCGAAGCCGCCCGACGCGACACGCACGGTCAGCTGGCCGTCCTCATTGCGCTCCAGCTCCATCGCCATGTCCAAAGCGGGCAGCTCGACGCGGCTGCCGATCAGGCCGCCCACCGGACCGAGGGCGATCTCCAACAGCTCGCCGCCGACCAGGGACAGGCGCGCGGTGCCGGCCAGCTCGCGCAGGCCGGAGCAGGCGCCACCCGGCAGGGACAAGGCCAGCTTGACGTAGGTGTTGCGCGCTTCGCGCTCCCACGAGCTGTAGTTCTCGGACCCGAGATCCTCGCTGGCGTCGGCCGGGCGCAGATCATCGCCCTCGCACGAGATTGCCGCCGACAAGGTGACGCCCAGCGTGGCCAGCGCGGTCCACGCCGGGTCGAGTTCGAAGGCGAAGCGGATGTTCAGTTCGGCCGAAGCCTGCCACTCGGACGCGGGATCCTCGCGCCGCCGGCGGTGGTGCAGATCGAGTTCGAGCACGTGAGCGGTCAGGCTCTCCGGCAGGCTGACGGCGGAAGCCGGCACCACCGCGTCGGCCGCGATGCGCCGTGCCGCGGGCGCGTCGCCACCGCTGCCGCCCATCGACTGGCTGAGGGCCTCGCCCATCTGCGCGAAGCCTTCGGCGAGCGGTTCGACCGCGGCGCGCAGAGCCTGCTCGACCATCTGCGCCGGATCGCCGCCGAAGGTCGCCTCCATCGAGGCGGGCAGGTCGATGCCGCAACCAGCATCGTGCGGCCGGACGACGAAGACGAAGCGCTGCTCGGTGCCATCGCTGCCGATCAGCCGGGTCGGCACCCGCGTGCCGGCTTCGGCCGGCTCGGGCGCCTGCACCTCGACCGCGACCACGCCCGGCGGGGCGTGCGCGCCGCCCGACAGGCCTTCGCGGCAGGCCGGATGGATCTCGGCCATGGCAGCGTCGGAGTCGCCGGCCGCGCTCGCCGCCATGAAGCGCACCACGCAGCCGCTGGGGCCCTGGTCGCTGCTGTCGGCACCGGTGATGGTCAACGTCATGGCAAGGTCCTTGGCTGGCGCGGCAGATGCGCCACGTGCTTGGTACGGGCGGATGTCCCAGGGCAAGGGCGGTCAGCCAGTCCTTGTCCGCCAGCCGCGAACGGGCAGCTTGGCCACATGGATATCACCGCCCTCGAGCGTTTCGTCCTCGCCACCGATCGTGCTGCCGCCCTCGCCGGGCTGATCGCCGGCAGCGACGACTGGTACCGCTTCCACGCGCTCGAGGCGGTGCACGCGCGCGACGGCAAGCGGCTCAAGGAGCTGATCGCCGAGGCGCGGCAGCACAGCGGCAGCCTGCCGGACTGGGCCGACATGCTGCTCAACCGCCTGCTGCTGATCCGCGCCGACCAGGATCCGGCGGCGGTACGCAGCTGGGCAACGCGGGAATTCAGCCTCGATTTCACCCACCAGGCGCCGCAGGACGAGGACGCTCCGCCCAGCCACGCCAGTGCCGTGCCAGCCGACCTGTTCGATCCGCGCCAGCGCCTGCGCGCGGCCGGCGACCGTTGGCTGCAGATCACCGCGGCCGCCCTCGACTGGGCTCTCGACCAGGCCGACGTCGAGCAGCTCGGCGACGATACGCTGCGCGATCTGCTCAAGCGGGTCGAGAGCCCCGACCATCCCGCCCTGGTGCGGCTGATCCTGCGCGATCTGCAGCACCGGGACTCGGGCGGCTTCGGCTCGCTGCCGATCCATCTCCGGCTGACCCTCGCCCAGCTGCACGAGCTGGCTGGCCTGGACGCCAATCTGCGCCTGCGCCACGACGCCCGTTGGGTCGCTGCGGTGCTGGCGCGCATGCGCCCCGAACCGCTGCCCGAGGATCCGCGCGATCCCGCCCGCCTCGCCTGGCTGCAGGCCGCCTGGGCCTTCGTCGAGGGGCTTCCGCCGGCCTTCGCCAGCCTGCAGGCGCATCTGCTGCACCACCTGCTGCACGCGCTGTGGCGTTGCGACCGCACCGACGGGGTGCTGTTCCTGCGCTATCTGCAACTGCCGCGCCGCACCGGCTACATGAAGGCCACCTGGCTGGAGCAGCAGTCCGAGGTCGCCCGCCTCGACGCCGACTTCCGCGACTGCACCGGCCTGCCCGCGATCGGCGACGACACCGCGCTGGTGCGCGAGCACCTGGCCGCTGCGCTCGCCGACCGCGGCAAACCGGAGAGTTTCGCCACCTGGCTCGACGAGCACTGGCTGCGCCGCACCTGGGCCGCCCTGCGCATCCTGCACGCCGGCACCCCGGCCAGCGAACTCGCAGCCCTGGCTTCGCGCCTGGGCGGCGCCTCCGAGTACCAGGCCCTGGTCGAGCGCGTCGATCTCGAGCTGTCGGAGCACAACCGTTTGCGGCTTGGCGCCGATGAAGCGGTCGAACTGCGCGTCGCGGTGAAGAACGTGCCGCGCCTGCTGGTCAAGATCTTCCGCATCAACACCGTCAACCATGTCCTCGCCTACGGCCGCGACATCGACGGCAGTCTCGACCTCGACGGCCTGGTGCCCAACCGCCAGTTCGAGATCGATTACGCCCAGCCGCCGCAGGTGCGCCACGACGAGCGCATCGCCGTGCCGGATTGCGCAGGGTCCGGCACCTGGGTGATAGAGCTGATCGGCCGCGGCGTCAGCAGCCGCGCCATCATCCGCAAGGGCGCGCTGCAGGCGGTGTGGCGGATCGGCGCGGCCGGCCAGGTCGTCACCATCCTCGACGCCGCCGGACGCGAGCTGCCCGAGGCGGTGCTGCTGCTCGGCGGGCGCGAGTTCCGCCGGGCGGACGGTGACGACGGCATCATCCTGCCCTTCACCGCCCAGCCCGGCCAGGCCACCGCCCTGCTGGTCCATGGCGAGTCCGCCACGCCCTGGGCCTTCGCGCAGCTCGACGAGAGCTACACCCTCGATGCCAGCCTGCATGTGCCGGCCGAGGACCTGCGCGGCGGCGGCCAGGCCCAGGTCGCGGTGCGCGCCCGCCTGCACCTGCACGGCCACGCCGCCAGCCTCGAGCTGCTCGAGGACGCGCACATCAACGTGGTGACCACCGACCTGCAGGGCGTCGAAGTCGCCAACCGCAGCGCCGTGACGCTGACCGACGGTGGCCTGCTGCTGCACCGCTTCAGCGTGCCGCTCGGCACCCAGCGCGTCGCCGTCAGCCTCGGCGCCCGGCTGAAGCGGCTCGACGGCACCACCATCGAACTCGATGGTCCCGCGATCGATCGCGCCGTGGCGACGATCGACGCCGGCGTGCTCACCGAACAGGTCTTGCTGCTGCGCCACGCCGACGGCGGCACCCTGCTGGTCACCGGCAAGAACGGCGAGCCGCGCGCCGGCCGCGTCGTCAGCCTGGTGTTCTCCCACCGCTGGTACGGCGCCACCATCCACCACACCTGCCAAAGCGACGCAGCTGGCGAGATCCAGCTCGGCAACCTGGCGCAAGTTGTCGTCCTGCAGGCGAGCCTGCCCAACGGCTTCCAGCGCAGCTGGTCGCTGGCCGAATCCGGCGACGGCTGGCCGCAACGGCTGTGCCTGCCGCCCGGCCAGGGCTGCGGGCTGCCATGGTCCGGACCGCTCGACGGCCGTCCGGTCGAACTGCTGCGCCTGGGCTGGAACGAACTGCCGCTCGAGCTGCTGAGCAGCAAGCTGAGTCTGCGCGACGGGCTGCTCACCTTGCCCGCGCTGCCGGCCGGCCGCTACCGCCTGCGCGCCCGCAGCCACGACGCCACCTGCGACATCCTCGTCGCACCCGCCTTCGCTCCGGAGTGGCTGCGCCACGGCAACGCCCTGCTGCGCGTGAGCCGCACGCCGCTGCGCATCGATGCCCTGACTCTGGCGGGCAAGCAGCTGCGCCTGCGCGTCAGCGGCCAGGACGGCGACTGCCGCGTGCTGGTGGTCGGCACGCGCCTGGCCGAGGGCGTCGGCGCCTGGCAGGCCCTGACCGGCGACGGCTGCGAACCGGCCGGTCCGGCCCAGGCCTGGTACGAAGCCGTCGCCACCTACCAGAACGGCCGCGACCTCGGCGACGAATACCGCTACATCGTCGAACGCGCGCGTACCCCGGCCCTGCCCGGGATCATGCTCGCCAGGCCCGGCCTGCTGCTCAACCCGTGGGCCATGCGCAGCACCAGCACCAGCCGCCAGGACGCCGCCGTCGGCGGCCTCTTCGCTGGCGCCGCGGCCCCGGCATGCGCCGCACCGATGTCCAGGTCCAGGCGCGAGAGCGAAGAGCGGAGTGCCGACAGCGAGAGCGGCAGCGTCGAACCGACCTGGGACTTCCTCGCCCGCGGCGCGGTCGTGCTGTCCGCTACCACCACTGATGGGACATTGGACCTCGACGCTGCACCATTCGCCGGTTGCACCGCGATCGAGGTGCTGGTCCTCGACGACAGCGCGCAGGCCGCCCGCCGTCTGCTGCTGCCGCGTGAGCAAGCCACCCTGGCGCGCCGCGACCTGCGCCTGCTGCGCGGTCTCGATCCGGCCGTGCACGTCGCGCAGCGCCAGGAGGTCACCCCCCTGCCGCCCGGCAGCGTGCTGGAGGTGCAGGATCCCGCGACCGCCCGCCTCGGCTGGATTCCCGACCGCCAGCGCGTGATCAGCCTGCTGCGCGAACTGGCGGACGATGCCAGCTCACTCGATCCGTGGGATTTCCTCGGCGGCTGGGAATCGCTCGGCGAGGCCGAACGGCGCGACAAGCTGAGCGAGTTCGCCAGCCACGAACTGCACCTCTTCCTCGCCCGCCGCGACCCCGCCTGGTTCACCGCCACGGTGCTGCCGTGCCTGCGGCAGAAGCGCGAACGCACCTTCGTCGACCGCTATCTGCTCGGCGAAGATCTGCGCGAGTGGCTGCGCCCGGCGACCTTCGCCACGCTCAACGCCCTGGAGCAGGTGCTGCTGGCCGAGGCCCTCGGCGGCGACGCCGCCAAGGCCATCGCCCGCAGCCTGGCCGACCGCTGCGAGCTGATCGAACTCGACCCCGAGGAGCGCCACCGCCGCTTCCTCACCATGCTCGGCGGCGAGGGCGGCGACCTCGGCGAGGGTGGCGGCGGCAACGGCGGAGCCCCGGCGCCGGTGGCGGAGATGCTCGCCTCCTCGGCCGACCTGCTCTGCGATGAGGAGAGCGACTCCGCCAGCGAGAAGAAGGAGATGGCGGGCCTGCCGCCGCCCCCGCCGGCGCCCGGCGGCCCGATGCCATCGAAGGCCAAGCGCTCGCGCTCCGCCGACCTCGAACGCCGCGGCGGCGTGCGCCCGATGTTCCGCCAGGTCGACACGACGATGGAATGGGGCGAAAGCCACTGGTGGAAGCGCCCGCTCGCCGACCTCGATCCCGAGGAGGTGGTGCCGGTGTGCGCCTTCTGGGCCGATGCCGCGCGCTGGATCGTCGACGGACGCCAAGGCCCGTTCCTCTCGCCGCACCTCGACGAGGTCGCGGCCGGCGGACGCAGCGCCATCCTCGGCGCCCTCGCCTTCCTCGACCTCCCCGCCAGCGCGGCGCCGCCGCAGCCCGAGGAGGCCGACAGCGGGCAGCGCTACCGCCTGTCCACCGCCGCCCTGCTGGCGCAGCGCCAGACCCTGCCCTGCCCGGCGGTCGAACCCGGCGCCTCGCCGCTGCTGATCAACCAGTACGTGCTGCGCCTCGACGACAGCGAGACCTGGATCGACGGCGCCAAGGTCGAGAAGCCGGTGACCGGCGAGTTCCTCGCCAACGTGGTCTACGCCAGCGTGGTGGTGATCACCAATCCGGGACTGGCGCGCGTCGACGTCGATCTGCTCAGCCAGATCCCGCGTGGCAGCCTGCCCTGCCAGGGCGGGGCGCGCAGCCGCTGCCAGCCGGTGCGGCTGGAACCCGGCTCGACCGAACGCGTCGCGGTCGGCTTCTACTTCCCGGTGGCGGGCGAATTCGCCCAATTCCCGGCCCACGCCAGCCAGGCCGGCAGGCTGCTGGCCCATGCCCAGCCGCAGCGCTTCCACGTCCTGGAGCGGCCGAGCGCGGTCGACGCCACCAGCTGGGCGCAGGTCGCCGGCCATGGCACGCCCGAGCAGGTCCTCGCCTTCGTGACGCAGGCCAATCCCGGCCGCATCGACCTCGACCTGGTGCTGTGGCGCTGCCGCGACAAGCGCTTCTGGAACGAGCTGGTCGCGCGCCTGCGCGCCCGCTGCCACCTCCATCCCGACACGTGGAGCTACGCCGCCAAGCACAAGGACGACGCCGGCTTGGGCGAGTGGCTGGAGCTGCAGGACGAGGCGGTCGACGCGCTTGGCTATGAACGCAGTGCGTGCATCCGCCGCCCCGAACGCATCGCCGGCGGCCAGCACCTGGAGTACGGCCCGCTGATCAACGCCCGCGCCCACCGCCTCGGCGAGCAGGCGCGCATCCTCAACGACCGCTTCGGCGCGACCTGGCGGCGGACTCTTGAACGCCTGGCCGAGCGCCCGGCACTGAGCGACGATGATCGCCTGGTGCTGGCCATCTATCTGCTGCTGCAGGACCGCAACGCCGAGGCGGTGACGGTGGCGGCGACGATCAGCCAGCCGCCGGTGCAGCTGCCGATGGACTACCTGCGCTGCTTCCTCGCCTTCGTCCAGGGCCGCCCGGGCGAAGCGCGCGCCATCGCCGAGCGCCATCTCCAGCTGCCGCTGCGCCGCTGGCGCGAGCGCTTCGCCGACGTCTGCGCCCAGCTCGACGAGCTGGAGGGGCGCGGCACGGGCGCCGCCGGCTCCGGCGAC
>JALHRW010000150.1 GCA_022841245.1 Planctomycetota bacterium | reverse complement strand
GCGCGGGGCGAGCAGCAGCCGGCGCGGCGACAGCGCGTACCAGCGGCCATCGACCCCGATCCGGGCCCGGCCGGCCAACGGCAGGAGCACCAGGTCGTGGCGCTGGCGTCGGCGGATGATGCGCCACGTGGGCGTGCACTCGTACAGCGCGGCGCTGACCTGCGGCAGCACCAGACCGGCGAGGGCCCGGGCGAAGGCGGGCGAGGTATCGCAGGTGCGGGGCGCGAAGTCGGTGATGATGCGGAACTGGGCGGGGCCTCGGGCCATGATCGGAATGGTCACATGAATGATCGAAAAAGATAGCTGCATGCCATGCTGCCCCGCTAGCATCCAAGCAGCAATACGGGCGAAACGCCCAGGAGCCGCACATGACCGACCTCAAGGCCCTCCATGACGCCGTCGTCGACGGCGACGCCAAGTCCGCCAAGGCGCTGACCGACGCCGCGGTCAAGGCCGGCGTCCAGCCCGGCGACCTGCTGGGCAAGGCACTGATCCCAGCCATGGACGAGGTCGGCCGCCGCTTCGAGTGCAACGAGTACTTCGTCCCCGAGCTGCTGATCTCGGCCCGCGCGATGAAGGGCTCGATGGAGATCATCCGGCCGCTGCTGGCCAAGAGCGGCGCCCAGCCGACCGGCAAGGTCGCCATCGGCACGGTCAAGGGCGACCTGCACGACATCGGCAAGAACCTGGTCGCAGCCATGCTCGAAGGCGGTGGTTTCGAGATCATCGACCTCGGCGTCGACGTGGCGCCGGAGAAGTTCGTCGCCGCGGTGGCCGAGAAGGGCGCCAACATCATCTGTTTGTCGGCCCTGCTGACCACCACCATGCCGTCGATGAAAGACACCCTGGCCGCGCTCAACGCAGCCGGAATCCGCAACAAGGTCAAGGTGATGATCGGCGGCGCGCCGATCACCGATGCCTACGCCAAGGAGATCGGCGCCGACGGCTACTCGGACAACGCTTCGTCGGCGGTCCAGCTCGCCCGTCGTCTGGTCGGCAAGTAAGCACGCACCCCGTGGACCCCGGCTTCACCGCCGGGGTCTGCTGTTTCCAGGGAGTCGCACGCCCATGGTAGATACCCAACGCCTGTTCCTCGTCGGCTGCGAGGTGTTCACCCGCGAACTGAACGCGGCGATCGCCGCCTCGGAGCGCCAGGTCGACGCCGTGTGGCTGCCCAAGGACCTGCACGACCGTGGTGGCAAGGCGATGATGGGCGTGCTGCAGCAGCGCGTCGACCAGGCTGATCCGGAGAAGCACCAGGCGGTGGCCCTGGGCTTCGCCTTGTGCAACAACGGCATCGTCGGGCTGCGCGCCGGCACGCTGCCGATCGTCGCCTATCGCAGCCACGACTGCATCGGCTGCCTGCTCGGCTCGCGCAAACGCTACGAGGACGAGTTCCGCGCCCAGCCCGGCACCTACTGGTACTCGGCCGGCTGGATCGAGCGCGGCGGCAGCGGCACGCATCTCGCCCCGCCCTCCGTGCCGGACGTCAGCGACCCGCAGTGGCAGAGGATGGTGAAGAAGTACGGCGAGGACAACGCGCGCTTCCTGTGGGACGAACTGCGCGCCCAGACCGCGCACTATACCCGCCTGGCCTACATCGACACCGGCATCGGCCCGCAGGAGCGATTCGCCGCCGAGGCCAAGAAGAAGGCTGACGACCGCGGCATGCGCTTCGAGCGCATGACCGGCAGCGCGCGCTGGATCCAGGACCTCATCGATGGCCCGTGGGACGACGAGCGCTTCCTGGTGGTGCAGCCGGGGCAGCAGATCGTGGCGACGTACGACGGCACGCTGGTCGGTGCCGCGTAGGCATCCAATGCCCCTGGTTCGTGGTTCGTGGTTCGGCGTTCGTGGTTCCGCGTGGCGGCGTGGACCAGGAACGGCTCGCGGAACCACGAACCACGAACCACGAACCACGAACCGGTAATCGCATTCCATGCCCACGATCACCATCCTCCCCGCCAACACCCGCCTCGACGTGCCGATGGGCACCTCGTTGCAGGACGTGCTCTTTCCGCACGGCGTCGAGTTCCCTTGCGGTGGACGCGGCACGTGCAAGGCCTGCCGCGTGCGTGTACGCGGCACGGCCCCGCCGCCGACCGCCGATGACCTCGCCGCCTTCCCTCCGGGTCTGCTCGACGCCGGCTGGCGCCTCGGCTGCCGCATGCGTGCCGAAGGCGACCTGGCGCTCGAGCTTGGCCAGTGGTCGTCGCCGATCCTCGCCGACGACACCGTGGTGACCGTGGCGGCGAAGGACGGCTGCGGCATCGCCATCGATCTCGGTACCACCACGCTCGCGGCCCAGCTGGTCGATCGCGCTGACGGCCGCGTGCTGGCGACGCGCACCGCGCTGAATCCGCAGGCCCGCCACGGCGCCGACCTGATGACGCGCATCGACCACGCCCTGCGCGGCGGCGCGGACGAGCTGCGCGACCTGGTGCGCGGCGAGCTCGGCCGCCTGGCCGGCGAACTGGCGGCGTCGGCGCCCAAGCCGATCCGCCTGGTCACCGTGGTCGGCAACACCGCCATGCACCACCTGTTCGGCGGGGTCGACGTCACGCCGCTGTCCAAGCCGCCGTTCCGGCCGGTAGGCGACGGTGCGCTGCGCTTTACCGATCGCGAACTGGGCTGGTCGCTGGGCGGGGCCGACGTGCGCTTCCTGCCCTGCCTCGGCGGCTTCGTCGGCTCCGACCTCACCGCCGGCATCCTGGCGACGCGCATCCACCAGCTCGACGGTCTCAACCTGCTGGTCGACCTGGGCACCAACGGCGAACTGGTGTGCGGCGGCAAGGCCGGCCTGGTCTGCGCCAGCACCGCCGCTGGTCCGGCCTTCGAAGGCGCCGGCATCTCGATCGGTATGCGTGCCGCGACCGGCGCGATCGGCGCCGCCACGGTCGAGGGCGACCATCTGCGGCCCGAGGTGCTCGGCGGCGGAGCCCCGCGCGGCGTCTGCGGCAGCGGCCTGGTCGACATCATCGCCGGCGCCCTCGACCTCGGCTGGATCGTGCCGTCCGGCCGCCTCGCCCGCGGGCGCACCGACCTGCCGTTATGCGATGGATTGGCCCTGCAGGGCCTGGACGTGCGCCAGCTGCAGCTGGCCAAGGGTGCGATCGCCGCCGGCATCCACCTGCTGTGCAAGCAGCTCGGCGGCACGGCCGGCGACATCCGCCGCGTCTTCCTCGCCGGCGCCTTCGGCAACTACGTGCGCATCCGCTCCGCCGCGCGCATCGGCCTGCTGCCGGTCGACCCCGCCATCGTCCTGCCGTCCGGCAACACCGCGCTGCTCGGCGCGCGCCTGGCGCTGCATGACGACGAGCATGCGTATGCCGCGATCCGCGCCCTGACCCGTCAGGTCGAACTGAAGATCGAGCCGTCGTTCGACGACACCTACATCGACGCGATGGGCTTCCCCTCGGCCTGATGGCACTCCCGCAACCCACGGAGGGACGGAGGGGACGGAGCAGAAGGGAGGCAGCACATGCTCCGTCTCCACTCCGCGGCTCTCCGCGGCTCCGTGGGTTCGGATGCTGCAACTATCCGCGGCGCTTGACCTCGGTCCGGCACGCCGCGATCAGCTGCTCAGGCGTGAACGGCTTCTCGATCACCACCGCATCGGGGAAGTCGGCGCGGAAGTCGAGGTTGTCGCCGTAGCCGGAGATGAACAGCACGCGCAGGTGCGGCAGCAGCTCGCAGGCCCGCTTGGCCAGGTCGCGGCCGCCAAGCCGCGGCATGACCACGTCGGCGAGCAGCAGGTCGATGCCGTCGCCGTGCTTGCCCAGCACCTCAAGCGCCTCGTGGCCGTTGCGGGCCGGTAGCACGCGATAGCCCTCCATGGCGAGGATCTCCCACACCAGGGCGCGGACCTGCTCGTCATCATCGGCCACCAGCACGGTATAGACCCGTCGGGCGGTACGTTCAGTCTTGGATGGGGCCATGTGCTGCCTCTACCACACCTTACCCTGCTTCACCATGCGGTGCAACCCGGACCCAGGACGGCGTTCCGGCCGTTGGTCCGCGCCTTGACATGGCTGGCGCTTGCCCTCGAGCCCGCGAGCATGTTGCCGTGATCGAATCGCAACGCCGGCTGCTCTCCGACCGCATCCGCAACCAGGCCTACGCCGAGGCCATCCGCCGCGCGGTGCAGCCCAGGAAGACCCGGGTCGCCGACCTCGGCACCGGCACCGGCTTCCTCGCCATCCTGTGCGAGCGCGCCGGAGCGCGCAGCGTGTGGGGCTGCGACGGCGACGCCGGGGTGATCAAGCTGGCGCGCCAGACGGTCAAGGACAACGGCGCGACGCGCATCCGTCTGGTCCACGGCCACTCGACCCAGCTCGCCCCGCCCGAGCCGGTCGAACTGGTCGTCTCCGAGATCCTCGGCCATTTCGCCTGCGAAGAGCACCTGATCGAGAGCCTGGTCGACGCGCGGCGCTGGCTCGCCCCCGGCGGTCGCATGATCCCGGCCGCGGTCGAGCAGTTCCTCTGCCCGGTGACCGGCGCCACGGTGCAGCGCGGCATCGATGTGTTCACCGACCACCAGGGCGTCGACCTGGCGGCGGCGCGGGCCATCGCCCTGCACAACGGCTACGTCCGCACCCTCGATCCGGCCGAGCTGCTCGACGGCGGCCGCGCCGGTCAGTTGATCGACCGCATGGTCTTCCCCGGCGACGAGCCCAGCCGTCGGCACGGCAAGGCCGCCTGGACCCTGCCAGCCGGGCCGGTGCACGGCCTGTGCCTGTGGTGGGACGCCGAACTGTGGGACGGCATCCATCTGTCGACCAGCCCGCTGCAGCCATCGACGCACTGGGAGCAGATCTATCTGCCGCTGCAGCAGCCGCTGCAGGCCAAGGCCGGCGATCGGCTGGAGGCCGATGTGCGCTTCGACACGCGCTGGGACTCGGGCTGCGCCGTGCAGTGGGCCGGCAAATTGCTGCGCGGCGGCAAGGCGGTGGCGGCCTTCAGCGGCGACAACCGTATCGGTGTGATGCGGGGCTGAGGGAGCGTCGACGTCCACGACGACGAGGGGCAATGGACCTCGTGCACTAGCACACAGTTGATCCGTAGCGCCAGTCCCACCTTCCCCTCCGTCTTGCACCCGGCTCTCCCCCCGGCCACCATGGCACCCATACAGGAGCCCACCATGGACGCCGCCACGCTCAAGAAGCGCCTCGATTCCTTCACTGTCGAGACCCCGTCGTGGGGCCTGGCCAACAGCGGGACTCGCTTCGGCACCTTCCGCCAGCCGTGGGCGGCGAAGAGCCTCGACGAGAAGCTGGCCGATGCCGGCCAGGTGCAGAAGTTCACCGGCATCTGCCCGCGCGTCGCCCTGCACATCCCGTGGGACAAGACCGACAACTGGGCCCCGGTGCAGGCTCTGGCCAAGGCCAATGGCGTGCAGATCGGCGCCATCAACCCCAACGTCTTCCAGGACGAGTGCTACCAGTACGGCTCGATCTGCCACAGCGACCCGGCGGTCAGGAAGCGCGCCATCGACCACCACATCGAGTGCATCGAGATCGCCAAGGCCACCGGCTCGAACGCGATCAGCCTGTGGTACGCCGACGGCACCAATTATCCCGGCCAGGAGAGCATGCGCTCGCGCAAGGCGCGCATGCTCGACAGCCTCAAGGCGGTCTACGCCAAGCTGCCGCCCGGCATGCGCATGCTGGTCGAATACAAGCCGTTCGAGCCGTCGTTCTACCACACCGACATCCAGGACTGGGGTTCGTCGCTGCTGCTGTGCCAGAAGCTCGGCCCGCAGGCCCAGGTGCTGGTCGACACCGGCCACCACCTCCAGGGCACCAACATCGAGCACATCGTCGCCATCCTGCTCGACGAGGGCCGCCTCGGCGGCTTCCACTTCAACGACCGCAAGTACGCCGACGACGACCTGACGGTCGGCGCGATCAACCCCTACCAGCTCTTCCTCATCTTCGCCGAGCTGGTCGCGGGCGAGGAGGATCCCGCCGCCACGGTGTCGCAGTGCGCCAAGGCTTGCGCCTACATGTTCGACCAGTGCCCCAACCACAAGCCGACCATCGAGAGCGTCATCCAGTCGGCCGTCGTGGTGCAGGAGACCTGGGCCAAGGCCCTGCTCATCGACCGCGCCGCGCTCAAGCAGTCGCAGGACGCCCACGACCTGACCCAGTGCGAGGAGATCCTCAAGGACGCCTACAGCACCGACGTCCGGCCGCAGCTGGCGCAGTGGCGCCAGGACAAGGGGCTGGACCCGAATCCGCTCGCCGCCTTCCGCCGCAGCGGCTACCTCAAGAAGGTCACCGAGGAGCGGGTGAAGAAGCGCGGCGCCGTGGCTGCCACCGGCGCCTTCGGCTGATCCGCTTCCGCTGCACGCCCCCGGGCATAGCCTGGGTGCGTGCAGTTGTACCTCGCCAGCCTGATCGCGCTGTTCGGCGTCGCCGCCTACGTGACCCTGCACGACGCGTGGATCGGTTGTCGCCGCCGCGAAGCCGGTACGCACCGTGTCTTCGCCGGGCTGGCTGCGGTGACGGCGTTGTACTGCCTGGCGATCGCCGGCTTCGCCATCGCTCCGCAGCAGGCTGTCAGCGTTGGCGTCGAAGCGGTCTGGTGGATCTGCGAGATGTCGCAGGCCGCTCTGCTGATGGCGTTCGTCGCGCGCTTCACCGGCCAGGACCATCGCCCGCTGCGCCTTGGCCTCACCGCGGGTCTCGGCCTGTTCGCCCTCGCCGCCGTGTTCCTCCCCGACGGCCTGCGCAGCGGTCCGCTGGCGGGCCTTCGCTCCAGCACCCTGCCCTGGGGCGAGACCGTCCACATACTCGACGGGCCCTACGGGCTGGTCTACATGGGCATGCTGGTGGTGATCGTCGCCTGCTTCGCCTTCAGCGGTGCCGCGGCCTGGCGGGCCTGGCGCGGGTCGCGTTCCGGGCGCCAGCTCGCTCTGCTGGTCTCGCTCGCGCTGATCGCCCTGGCGGTGGCCAACAGCGTGTTCGCGGACCTCACTGGCCGGCCGACGGTCTCCCTCATTCCGCACTCCTTCGTCCTGCTGGCTGCGATCATGGGGCACGTCCTCTCGGCCGAACTGGCCCGGGCCGGCGAGCTCGAGGCGCGGCTGCGCCGGGCCGAGCAGTTCGCCGTGGTCGGGCGCCTCGCCGGCGGGGTTGCGCACGACTTCGGCAACATCCTCACCGGCATCGTCGGGCATGCCGAACTGCTCAGCGAGCGGCTGGGCGAGGGCACGACCGAGCGCCAGCAGGCGGATGCCATCACCGCAGCGGCCGGTCGTGGCACCGCGCTGACCCGGCAGCTCCTCGCCTTCGCTCGCGGCTCACCGGCTGGAGGTTCGCCGGGTGGGACTGATGCGCATGCGGTGCTCGGCGAGGTCGCCGGCCTGATCCGCGCCGGCGCTGCCGGCATCGAAGTCCGACTCGACCTGACGCTCGAGGAGGCGCCGGTCGCCTGCGATCCGGCCCGGCTGCATGCCGCCCTGCTCAACCTGGCGGTGAATGCCCGCGACGCCATGCCGCATGGCGGGGTCCTGCGCCTCGCCACCGCGCGGCGTGATCCGCCAGCGGGGTTGGCGCTGCGCCATGTCCCGACTCCCGGACCGTTGCTGGAGATCACCGTCGGCGACAGCGGCCAGGGCATTCCTGCCGCGGTCCTGCCTCGCATCTTCGACCTGCAGTACACCACCAAGGGCGAACTCGGTACCGGTCTCGGCCTGCCACAGGTCGACGAACTGGTGCGTGACGCTGGCGGCTGCCTGGCAGTCGAGACCAGCCTGGGGAACGGCACGACCTTCCGCCTGTGGCTGCCGCTGGATGACAAGGTCGGCAGCGGCTTGCACGCCCCGCATGGTTCGCGAGTGCTGCTGGTCGCCGGCAACACCACCCTCGACCAGATGCTGGCCAGCGGACTCGGCCAGCTCGGTTACGAGATCGCTCGGCTCAGCCACGATGACCATTCCCGGCTGCGCGCCGCGGTGGTCGACATCGACCACGCCGGCAGCGACGGCCTGGAGCGCATCCGCGCCCTGCAGGACCGACTGCCCGTGGTGGTCCTGGCCGATGATCCCCGGCATGTGCCGGCCGGCGAGTCGACCGTGGTGCTGGGCAAGCCTGCCGACCTCGCGGCGATCGGCAGGGCGCTGAGGAAGGCCACACCCTCGGGCCGTCTACGCAGCTCGGCGCTGGCCTAGTACGGGTTCAGGCCCACGGGGCCAGCGGATCGAGGCGCGCGGCCAGCGCATCCCGCTCCGACGCGACGTCGCAGCGGACGGTGATGTGCCCGAGCTTGCGGCGCGCTCGCTCACCTTTGCCATAGGAGTGCAGCTGCGCCCCCGGAACCGCCAGCACGGCGGCGCGGTCCGCCTCCGTGCCGATGTAGTTGAGCATGGCGCTGTGCCCGCGCGACGTCGGGCTGCCCAGGGGCAGGCCGCAGACCGCGCGCACGTGCTGGGCGAACTGGCTGGTCTCGGCGCCCTCGATGGTCCAATGCCCGCTGTTGTGCACGCGCGGGGCGAATTCGTTGACCATCAGGGCGCCATCGACCTCGAAGAACTCGATCGCCAGGACGCCGACGTAGGCGAGGTGGTCCATCAGGCGGCGCATGAGCGATTCGGCGGATGCCTGCAGCGGGCGTGCCGCCGGAGCCGTGGTCAGCCGCAGGATACCGTCGCGGTGCACGTTCTCGACCAGGGGGAAGGCGGCGAAGGCACCGTCCACGCCCCGTGCCGCAACCAGCGACACCTCGCGGGCGAACGGGATGAAGGCCTCGGCGAGCACGTCGCGGCCGCCGGCTTTGGCCAGGCCGGCGGCGATGCCGGCTGCGTCGCGCACCACTGCCTGGCCCTTGCCGTCGTAGCCGCCGCGCCGGGACTTGAGCACCATCGGCAGGCCCATCCGCTCCACCGCGCCATGCAGCTGGGCGAGGTCGTCGACTGCAGCGAACGGCGCGGTGGGAATGGCGAGGGATGTGAGCAACTCCTTCTCGCGCAGGCGGTCGTGCTTGGCGGCAAACGCCAGCTCGGCCGGGCGCAGCGGCACGCCGGCGCGCTCCAGCGCCTCGACCACAGCGTGCGGGATGTGCTCGAACTCATAGGTGCAAGCGGCCAGGCCGGCGGCGAACTCGCCGGCGTGCGCGGCGTCCAGCGGCCGGGCGAAGATCTCGGCGGCGCGGCTGGCGCTGCAGTGCGGATCGGGATCCCACACCCGGACGTGGACGCCGAGGGGGGCGGCGGCGAGGGCGAGCATGCGGCCGAGCTGTCCGCCGCCGAGGATGCCGAGCGTGGTCATGATCAGGCCAGCTTCTGGGCGAGCACCTCGTCGCGGACGCGCGCCTTGCGCGCGGCGAGGCGGGCCGCGAGCCCGGGATCGGTCAAGGCCAGGATCTGCGCCGCCAGGTAGCCGGCGTTGGCCGCGCCGGCCTTGCCCACGGCCACCGTCGCCACCGGCGTGCCCTTGGGCATCTGCACGATCGACAGCAGGGCGTCTATGCCGAGCAGGCCGGTGGTGGCGCAGGGGACGCCGATCACCGGCAGGACGGTCTTGGCGGCGGTCATGCCCGGCAGGTGCGCGGCGCCTCCGGCGCCGGCGATGATGACGCGCAGGCCGCGCGCCGCCGCCCCGGCGGCGAACTCGAACATGCGGTCGGGCGTGCGGTGGGCCGAGATCACCTGGGCCTCGCACGGCACCTCCAGTTCATCGAGCACCTTCTTGGCCTCGACCATGGTCTCCCAGTCGCTGGTCGAACCCATGATGATGCTGACGAGGGGGGCAGGGGTGGGCATGGCCGGGACACTAGTGGGCTCGGGAATCCTGGCCAGCGCACAGCGGCCGCCGGGCGTCTACCCGGTCGTGCGGAGGCCGCCGGCGATGGCGTTGACCGTCATCAGCAGCGACGGTAGCAAGGCATCGCCTGCCGCCTGATCGCCGGCCTGGCGCCGCTCGCGCCAGCGGCGGATCAGCGCGATCTGGTGCGCGTGCAGCGCGCGCAGTCCGGTGTCGCGCAACGAGAGGGTGCGGGCGAGGCGCGGCCGGCGGGCATCGAGCGGGCTGCCGAAGACCCGCGTGAGCATGCGCGTGCTGCGTGCGTGCTCGTCGCTGATGCGGGCCAGGAAGCCGTCGCGGATCTCGCGGTCGGCGACCAGCCCGGCGTAGTCGTGCATCAGGTCCGGCGCGGCCGAGGCGAGGTTGCTCTCGATGTTCGACAGGGCGTAGGTGAGGAAGCGCCAGCCCTTCGCCGCGCGCTGCAGGGCGGCGAAGCCCGCCGCATCCTCGCGTTCCAGCGTCTCCAGCGAGGTGCCCAGGCCGTACCAGCCGGGCAGGTAGTGGCGCGACTGGTTCCAGCCGAAGACCCAGGGGATGGCGCGCAGGTCGGCGAGCGTGCGCTTGCCGCTGCGCCGCGACGGCCGGCTGCCGATCGAGGCGTGCTCGAGCACGTCGATGGGCGTCGCCTCGACGAAGTAGGTGAGGAAGCCGTCGCTGCCCAGCAGCGCCTCGTAGGCGGCGCGGCTGCCCTCGGCCAGGCGGTCGACCAGCGGGTGCAGGGCGTGCCACTCGTCTTCGCGCGGCAGCGCATGCCGTACCGTCGTCGCCACCGTGCCGCTGACCAGCATCTCGAGGTGGTAGGTGGCGGTGAGCAGGTTGGCGTACTTCTGCGCGATCACCTCGCCCTGCTCGGTGACGCGGATATCGCCCGAGAGCGAACCGTGCGGCAGGGCCTCGAGGAAGCGGTGCGTCGGCCCGGCGCCGCGCGAGACGGTGCCGCCGCGGCCGTGGAAGAAGCGCAGCGGCACGCGCAGTTCGCGCCCGGTCCGCGCCAGCAGGTCCTGGGCGCGATGCAGATTCCACTGGCTGGCGAAGATGCCGCCGTCCTTGCACGAGTCGCTGTAGCCGAGCATCGCCTGCTGCACCCCGCCCCAGCCGTGCAGGCTGCGCCGGGTGACCGGGTGGGCGAGGAAGGCGCCGAGGATCGCGCCCGAACCGCGCAGGTCCTCGATCGTCTCGAACAGCGGCACCACCGGCAGTTCGCACACCAGTCCGTCGCCCTGCCAGCGCGCCAGGCCGGCCTCGCGCGCCAGGATGTACACCGTCAGGAGGTCCGACAGCGAGCGCGTCATCGACACGATCAGCGCGCCGAGGCCATCCCCGCCGTACGCGGCGCGGTGGGTCGCCAGCACGCGGTAGGCGCCGATCACGCGCTTGGCCTCATCGCCGAGCACGGTGTCCGGATGGGTCAAGGGGCGAGGCGAGCGCAGCTCGGTGTCGAGCAGCGCGAGACGGTCCTTCTCGCTCCAGCTGGCCCAGCCGGCGGCGTCGATGCCGGCGGCGCCCAGCAACTGGGCCAGGGCGCTGTCGTGCACCGCGCTGTTCTGGCGCACGTCGAGGGCGGCAAGGTGGAAGCCGAAGCATTCGACCGCGCGTTCGACCGGAGCCAGCTCGAGTTCGACCAGGCGGCGCGCGCCGGCCGCCAGCAGTCCGCGGCGCAGCACCGCGAGGTCGGCGAGCAGTTCGGATGGCTCGCGGTACATGCCAGGCAGGCCCTCATCGCCGCCATCGGGCAGCCGCGCCAGGCACAGGTTGCACCACTGCCGCCACGGCTCGTGCGGGTTGCGCGCCAGCGCTGCGGAGCCGGCGTCGCCGAGATGGCTGGCGCGGCCGGCGATGTGTCCGGCGAACTCCTGAGAGGGGGCCTGCAGGCGCGCCGACAGCGACAGGCGCTCGGCCAGGCGGCGCAGCGCGCCGCGGTGC
>JALHRW010000149.1 GCA_022841245.1 Planctomycetota bacterium | reverse complement strand
AAGCCCGGTCTGGCGCAGCGCTGGCTGCCCAGCGCTGCCCTCGGCGATCCGGCTCCGCCGGACGCCCGCGGCGTCGCCAGGCTCGCCGGCCAGGTGCCACCGGTGCCGTGGGACCGTGTGCTGCCGCTCTACCACCAGGAGCCGGCGCCGGTCTTGCAGCGGGCGGCCGCACAGCAAACATTGCAGGCCTAATGGCTTGGCGGAACCGCGTCGAGGTCAGTGAGGGAGCCCTGCGCCAGAACGCGGGGGCGATCCGCGCTGCCGCCGGTCGGCGCGACGTCATCGCGGTGATCAAGGCCAACGCCTACGGCCTCGGCCTCGAACGCTGCGCCCGTATCTTTCACGAGGCCGGAGTCGCGGCGATGGCCTGCGCGACCATCGGCGAGGCCGCCAGGATCCGCCGGGTCGTCCCGCAATGCCGCGTCCTGCTGCTCGGCAGCCCGCTGCCCGATGAGCGTCCGGTGGCGGTAGCCAACGGCTACGAGCCGTGCCTGTCGACCCTCGACGAGGTGCGTGAGTTCGCCCAGCAGGCCGACCCCCGCGCACCGCTGAACGTGCACGTCAACGTCGATACCGGCATGGGGCGCTTCGGCGCCCTGCCCGACGAGGCTGAGGCGATGGTGCGTGAGGTCCAGGCGTGCAGCAGCCTGCATCTCGCTGGCCTCAGCACGCACTACCCGATGGCCGGCCGGCCGGAGATCGCCGGCGCGCAGGAGCAGGCGATAAACGCCCTGCTCGACCGCCTGCCGGCGCTGCCCGCGGACACCTGGATCCACTGGCACAATTCCGAGGGTCTGCTGCTGCGTCCGGCTGGCCGCACTAATGTCGTGCGCGTCGGGCTGCTGCTCACCGGCACGCTGCCTGCTGGCTGCCCCGATCCCGGCCTGACCCCCGCGGTGCGCTGGGTCAGCTCGCTGTCGCTGGTCAAACGCCTGCCCAAGGGCCATGGCGTCAGCTACAACCGCACCAAGGTGCTCGAACGCGACACCGTCACCGGCATCGTTCCGGTGGGCTACGCCGATGGCTACCCGATCGCCCTGTCCGGCAAAGGCCACGTGCTGGTCCAGGGTCGGCGCTGTCCGGTCCTCGGCCGGGTGACGATGGACTACATCATCGTCGACCTCACCGACCTGGCCTCGCCGGTCAGGCCGGGCGAGCCGGTGGTGCTGTTCGGTCCGCAGGGCTCGGAGTTCCTCAGCGTCAGCGAACTCGCCCGCCTCGCCGGCACCATCCCCTACGACATCCTCTGCGGGCTGCGCGGCCGCTGCGAAGTCGTCGGGGTGCCGTAATCCGCAAGGCAGACCACGGAGGGACGGAGCGATCAGCGCTTCTCCGTCTCACTCCGTGGTTCTCCGTGCCTCCGTGGGTTCGGAAGGTCAGGGCACCAGCTGCAGGCGGCCCCAGTAGCTGCGGTCGCCGCTGTTGCGGGAACCGCCGTTCCACATCAGTTGCCGGGTGCGGCCGCCGCCCCGCGGCGCATCGTCGATTGCGAGGTCGAAGATCAGTTCGAGGTTCTCCTTCGGCGTGATGTCGATGGCGCTCCACGGGATCGCCGCCTCCATGGTGTAGCCGCTGCCGTCGACCGACGGCACGTTCACCAGTTTGATGTCCGGCTGCTTGGCGGCGTTGACCAGGTGCCGGCTGCCCGGCTTGACCTCGGCCTGGCCGCCGAGCAGGACCTGGCGGTCGCTGTACAGCAGGGTGCCGGGCTGGTCGAGCTTCTCGCTGCCGATGAACAGCTCGACGCCGTCGCCGTCCCACAAGCGGTCGCCCTCGCGGCCGTTGTTCATCGGCGTCGGATCGGTGATGTTGACCAGCAGGTAGAGGTTCTGGGCGTCCCATGACACCTTGAATGCCGCTTCCAGACCCTTGCCATCCTTGCCGCCGACGATGCGGTCGCTGCCGATCAGCTCGGGCGGACGGCCTGGCCACCCGTCGGCGAGGCCATCGACCTTCATGATGTCGCCAGCCGCGACCTTGCCGGCCTGCAGCAGCTTGCGCGTCTTGCCGGCGCCGCCGTTGAAGCGCGGATCGTCAATGGCGAATGGCTTGCTCTTGCCCAGCCAGACGTCGTAGACCGCCGCGTGCGCCTTGGCCATCTCGCGCAGGCAGGCGTCGTAAGGACGGTCGCAGGCGTTGAACAAGCCGGTGTTGGCGCGCTCGCCGCCGAGCTTGGAGAACCAACGCCCGGTCACCGCCTGGTCGATCAGGGTGAACCACTCGATGCCGACGACGAA
Source organism: Planctomycetota bacterium (assembly GCA_022841245.1). Classification (GTDB taxonomy): domain Bacteria; phylum Planctomycetota; class UBA11346; order UBA11346; family UBA11346; genus UBA11346. The sequence goes on along the minus strand of JALHRW010000149.1, from coordinate 9,537 downwards.
GCCGGTGGCGGCACCCTGCTCGACATACTGGCGGTAGGCCTCGCCGCGCGCCTTCTGCGTCGCCATGTCCATGCTGGTCGGGGCGGCGTTGCTCTCCGTTCCGCTGGTGTAGTAGAACTCGCTCCACATCTGCGGCTTGCCGCCGGTCCAATCATAGAGGCGCGTGACGAAGCTCTTGTCGATGCCCATGGCGTAGTAGTTGATGCTGATCACGTCCATGTACTTGCCGGCGGCGCGGCACAGGGCCTCGTTGTTGGCCGTGCCCGGCTGCCAGCGGTTCGATACCATCAGGTGGTTCTTGTCGTACTTGCGGAAGGTCTCGGTCAGGAAACGGAAGTAGGTGTCGAGGAAGTGCTCGGTGTAGGCCTGCATGTCGGCGAAGGCCGCCTTGGTGGTCACCGGCAGGCCCTTGTCGGCCAGAGCCGCGAAGTCGGCGACCTGCAGATTCCACGCCGTGTTGAACGCGGCGATGGTCGGATACTTGGCCTGCAGCTGCTCGACCAGTTTGCGCTTGGCGGCGAACTTGCCGGTGAGCTGCGGTACGGCGCGGGGGATGTCTTCGAAGCCCTGTTCGTTGGCGAAGAAGTAGCCGATGATGTACGGGTCATCGGCCGACTTGGGCAGACGCTTGGACCAGCCCTCTTCGCACTTGCGCTTCGCCTCATCATCGAACGGGTCGGCGACGCCGCGGATGCCGGGCAGTTCGGGGCCGAAACCGACCATGTCCATGCGCGGAATACGCTTGTCGGTGAAGGCCGGACTGCTGCCCGAGAAGGCGCCGACGTGGTTGAAGCCGACCGCGCGAACCCGGTCGATCAGGCGGCCGAGCTGCTGCTCCTTGCTCGCCTCCTTGCCATACTTCCGGATGACGTTCGCGGCATAGAACGAGAAAGCCTGGCTCCGCCACCAGCCCTCGGGGTGCCAGGCGCCGGCGTAGTCGCCCTCTACCGGCGGCAGCCACTCGTAGATGTCACGGCGCTCGTTGACGTAGGTCATCTCGTCGCCGGGCGCGTAGCCGAAGACGCAGATGCCGAGGTGGAAAGTCAGGTTGCCGTCGGGATTGACCAGCAGCCAGCGCCCGTCCTGCTTCTCGACGCGGAAGAAGCCATTGCCCTTCAGGCCGAGCTTCTCGGCGCTGCCGGGCAGACCGCCGAAGCGGTCGACTGCAGCCGGCTTGTAGCTCGCCCAGTAGGCCGCCTCGCCGGCGACATCGGCAGCGAGATCGGCCTCGGCCTTGACCTTGCCGGGGAAGTCCTTGCGCGTGGTCTGGCCGAAACGGTCGACCTGGAACTTCGGCGCACCGGCCGGCGCGACGACCACGGCGCCATGCGGCTTCTCGCTGATCACCAGGCTGTGCACATCCCACTGCGGATTGTACGGGTAGTGCAGCTTCCAGGCGAAGATCTTCCAGCCCCATTCGCGGTTGTCGGTCAGCTCCTGGTAGGCGAAGTCGGGGAAGCCGGTGATCGAGAGGACGTGGTTGGAGGCGTCGGTCAGGGTGAAGCCGGTGGCATTGCCCTGGTAGAGATGCGGCTTGGCCGGCTTCTCTGCCGGGAAGGCGGTAGGCTGGCCCTTGCCGATGGTCCAGGTGCCGCCGTCACCGAAGTGCGCGCCGATCATCGTCTGCAGGGTGAAGCTCTTCATCGCCTTGACGTTGCGGAAGCGCAGATCGACCTTGCCGCCCTCGCCCAACACGACCTGCAGGCCGATGTCGCCGGCGTAGGTCAGGTCGGCCTGCTTGCCTTTCAGCTTCTTCTGCACCGGTTTCAGATCGCCGGGCTGCAGGGTGGGATAGCTGACGGTGAAGCCGCCCATGCCGGTGATGGCGATGCCCACGCCCTCGTCGTTCAGCGACACGTCGGCGGCGCTGGCAGTGACCGGGGCCAAGAGGGAGACTGTAGCCAGGGCTGCCAGCCAGAAGGCTGGGGTCTGGCGAGGGCTGGTGATCGGCATGCGGTGCCTTTCGGGCTGTGTGAAAGATTTCAGAATTCTATTTCATGAACGAGCCGATGCCAGCCCTGTGACCGGATCCCATTCGGACCATCACGAGTACAATACATGCTTCGTATCTCCTATTATCGTATTGTGTAGCATCAAATGAGCTGAGGTGGGCAAACCGTCTGAAAGGGATTGAATACGACTGCAATAATTTATCCTGCCAGCATGGGACTCACCCTCGAAGACGTTGCCCAGCGCTCGGGTTACAGCCAGGCCACCATCTCGCGCGTGGTCAACAACAGCGCCGGCGTCAGCCCCGAAGTCCGCAGCGCGGTCGAGAAGGCGATCAAGGATCTTGGCTATCTGACCCGGCGCTCGCGCGCGGGTGCCGCTGCCGAACAGGTCATCGAAGTGATCCTCCACCGCAGTGGCGGGGTAGAGCAGATCGACGCCGGAGCGAAGGGCGTTGCGGTCGGTCCGTTGGTCGACGCCAGCCCCGAGACCATCCTCACCCCGCAGTGGCACCTGGGCAACGACTTCCACCTGCGCATCCTCAACGGCATCGTGGCCGAGATGAAGGTGCGCGGCGGCAAGGCCCAGCTCCAGTTCACCTCCGACCTCAGCAGCCCCGCCTTGGTGCAGACCTTGAGCAAGGGCACCGCCCCGGTGCTGCTGGTCGGCGAAGGCGGCGAGGGGCTCGAGCAGCTGCTCGCCCGCTGCCGCCGGCAGGTGGTGCTGGTCGACATGCTCGGCGACCTCGGCGCCCATGAGGCGGTCACTACCGACAACCTCGCTGGCATCGGCCAGGCCGTCGAGCACCTCGTCTCCCTCGGCCACCGGCGCATCGCCTTCGTCGGTGGCGGCGACCTGCCGGCCAACCGCGAGCGCGGCGACGCCTTCGTCTACCATGCGCATCGCTTGGGGGTCGAGCTCGATCCGCAATGGCGCGACGTGCACTACGACCACATCGAGAGCACCGCTGAGCGCTTGGTCGGACTCCTCGGCCTGCCGCAGCGCCCGACCGGGATCGTCTGTTGCAACGACTATGGGGCGCTGGCAGTGCTGCGCGCCGCCGGCCGCCTCGGCGTGTCGGTGCCGCGCCAACTCAGCGTGGTCGGCTTCGACGACGTGGCGATGGCGGCGCTGGCCACTCCGGCGCTGACCTGCGTGCGGGTCGAGAGCGAGGACATCGGCCGCACCGCGGTGCGGCTGCTGCTGTCGCAGCGCAGCGGAATGGCGGCGCATGGCTGCATCGTCCGCCTGACGCCGCGCCTGGTGGTTCGCGAGTCGACCGCGCCACCGGCGGGCTGAGCGCTCAGCGGGCGGGCACCAGCTTCGCCAGGATCGGCTGCAGGGCGGTCGCCCATGCGGCGTAGCCGGGGCCGGCGAGATGGATCCGGTCCTTGGCGAAATTCTCGGGGATCAGCGCCCCATCGGGACCGCTCAGCAGCGCATGGAGATCGAGCAGCACGAGATCCGGCTTGCCCTTGGCGTACGCGGTTATGCGTTCGTTGAGATCCTTCAGCGCTCCCGGCTTGGTCGGCGCGTTCGCCGCCTCGCGTGGCGGGATGGTGCACAGGACGACGGGCAGCTTCGGATCCGGCTTCCGCGCCTGGTCGATGATCGCGCTGATGTTCGCCATGATGCCGACCGTGGGGGCGTGGCAGCTGAGGTCGTTGGTGCCGATGCACAGCACCATCGCGGCCGGCTTCAGTGCGACGACGTCCTCATCGAGGCGGAACAGCACGCCACGGGTGACGTCGCCGCCGATGCCGCGGTTGGCGACCTTCAGCCCGGGGAAGGCGGCGGTGAAGTCGGCCTGCTTCCAGTTGCCAGTGAGCGAGTCGCCGACGAAGACGATGGCCCCCTGGTCGGTGGCGCGGCGCTTCCAGAACGCGGCGCGGTTATGCGCCATCCAGTCGAACGAACGGATCGGACCGGTGCCGGGCCAGGCGGCTCCGTCCTTGGCGTCGGGATAGGGGGTCGGGGCGTCCGGTTCGGCGGCAGCGACGCCGCCGAGGAGGAGGCAGAGCAGGGGTGCGGTCAGCAGCAAGCGCATGTGGACATCCGTGGAAAGGTCATTGGCGGATCTGCAGCATTCCGCCCGCACTGCTGCCCCAGGACAGCACATCGGTGTAGAGGCGGGTCTCGGTGTGCGCGTCGGGGAAGGCCATGTTGGCGGTACGCTTGCGGTGCGGCCAGTAGCTGCCGCCGAAGCTGCCGATCGTCTGATGATCGGAGCCCCCGTTTCGCCACACGCCGTCGAAGTAGACCGGGCACCGACTCAGCGTCGCCTTGGTTCCATAGGTGTTATTGAAGGACGTGATCATGCTGACCACCTTGCCGTCGGTCATCGGTCCCTTGAGCTTTGCGGCACTGCCTAGACGTCCGTAATTTTCGCTATTGTAAGCCATCATGGTGGTGCACCAGCCCGGCGAACCTCCGCCTCGGGCCGCGCCGCGCTTGATCGGGCCGGCATCCTGGTCGAGCACGGGTCCCTTGGGGTAGAGTCGCGACGACACCGGGCAGTTGAATACCTTGTAGGTTTCGGTGTATTCCTCGAGGAAATGCTGCCAGCGTCCTTGCGTGGTTGGCGTCTTGACCCATTGCGACCACAGAGCCCCGGCCGATTCGTTCCAGCAGAACTGCGGATAGAGGCCGTCGTTATCAGTGCGGTATGCGGTATTTGCCATGATCACCTGGCGCAGTTGCGACATGCAGATGGCCGTCTTGGCACTGTCACGCACCAGGCTGATGGCTGGCAAAAGCATCGCTGCCAGGATGGCGATGATCGAAACGACGACGAGCAATTCGATCAGGGTGAACGCACGACGTAGCTGTGGCCGAGGCATGGAGGGGACGCGGCCGAACCTGCCAAGCCCGGCATCACATGGCACTCCGCTCCGTGCGGTCGTGGGCAGCGGGAGAGTTGGCGCACTTGGTGACTTCGCGCACATGACGGCAGTCTAGAAGACTGAAAAGTCCCCGCAATTAAAATCTGAAAGATTTCAAGAAAGAGTATCTGTAGCACGCAAGTCAATGTATTGCATTTAGTAACAGAAAAAAATGGTCAACGATAAACGTCACTAGACGGGGCGCGCATTCGACGGTTACGACGCCGGCAGGCTTGGCGTGGGCTGCATCCTCCCCAAGCTGCCCCGGCTCAGGAGCCCACATGCGCTACGGACACTTCGACGACGCCGCCCGCGAGTACGTGATCGAACGCCCAGACACGCCGAAGTCGTGGACCAACTATCTCGGCGACACCACCTACGGCGCGATCATCACCAACAACGCCGGCGGCTACTCGTTCTACCGCAGCGGCGCGCTCGGCCGCTTCCTGCGCTTCCGCACCAACGGCATCCCGATGGACCAGCCGGGCCGCTACCTCTACCTGCAGGACCGCTTGGATGGCGACTTCTGGAGCGCCTCGTGGCAGCCGGTGGGCAAGCCGCTGTCGCAATACAAGAGCACCTGTCGCTTCGGTACCGGCTACGCGATCATCGACAGCACCTATCGCGGCATCCGGGCCGAGACGACCTACTTCGTGCCGCGTGGGCAGACCTTCGAATACTGGAAGCTGGTGCTGACCAACACCGGCAGCGAGGTCCGCCGGCTGTCGCTCTACACCTACGTCGAGTTCGCCAATTCGTGGAACATGGCGCAGGACCAGGTGAATCTCCAGTACACCCAGTACATCGTCGACTGCGACTGCCGCGACGGCGTGATCGAGCGCGGCCAGAATCCGCATCTCGCCGAGGATCCGGCAAACTTCACCAACAACGACAAGAGCCGCTGGAACTGGATGACCCAGGCCGGTGCGCCGGTCACCGCCTTCGACACCGACCGCGACGCCTTCATCGGCCCCTACCGCACCTACGCCAACCCGCTGGCGATCCACAACGGCCGCTGCGGCGGTTCGCGCGCGCATGGCGACAACGCCTGCGGCAGCCTGCAGTCGGAGATCGACCTGGCGCCGGGCGAGAGCCGTACCGTCATCGTCATGCTCGGCATCGGTCGCCAGGCCGAGGGCGCGCGCATCCGCAGCGAGTTCGGCACGCCCGAGCGCTGCGACGCCGAGCTGGCCAAGGTCAAGGCGTACTGGCACCCGCGTCTGGCGACCTTCGCGGCGAAGACCGCCGATCCGCTGTTCGACTCCTTCGTCAACACGTGGAACGCCTACAACTGCCAGATCACCTTCGCCTGGAGCCGAGCCGCCTCGCTGGTCTACAACGGCGAGCGCGACGGCCTCGGCTACCGCGACAGCGTGCAGGACATCATCTCGGCCGCGACCATGGTCCCCGACGAGGCCGAGGGCCGGCTGAGCATGCTGATCACCGGCCAGGAGTCGGGCGGCAGCGCCATGCCGCAGGTCTTTCCCTACCGGCACCGCCCCGGCCACGAGACGCCGACCGATCCGCACCGCATCCGCAGCGATGACTGCATGTGGCTGTTCAACGCCATCCCGGCCCTGGTCAAGGAGATCGGCGACCTGGCGTACCTCGACCGCGTGCTGCCCTTCGCCGACGCCGGCGAGGCGACGGTGCTCGGCCACCTGCGCCGCGCGATCGAGTTCAGCCTCGCCCACCGCGGGGCCAACGGCCTGCCCTGCGGGCTCGAAGCCGACTGGAACGACTGCCTGCGCATGGGCTACCGCGGCGAGACGGTGTTCGTCGCCTTCCAGCTGCGCTACGCCTTCACCGTCTACATCGAGATATGCACCCGTCTCGGTCGCGCTGCCGAGGTCGCCTGGGCCACGGCCGGCCTGGCCGAGATCGACGCCGCGATCGAACGCCGCTGCTGGGACGGCGAGTGGTTCATCCGCGCGATCAGCGAGCGCGGCGAGGTGATCGGCTCCAAGGCGGCGGCCGAGGGCCAGATCTTCCTCAACACCCAGTCCTGGGCGGTGATCAGCGGCTTCGCCGGCAGCGCGCGCGGCACGGTGGCGATGGACGCGGTGAAGTCCCGCCTCGCCACGCCCTTCGGCATCGCCCTGTGCGACCCGCCGTTCCGCACCGTGCCGTGCCGCGAGATCCGCGCCGTGCTGTTCGGCCCCTCGATGAAGGAGAACGGCGGCATCTTCAGCCAGATCCAGCCGTGGGCGGTGATCGCCGAGTGCATGCTGCGCCGGCCGGAGCGGGCCTGGGCCTACTGGCGCGCCTTCTGCCCGGCCAACCAGAACGACCGCGCCGAGATCCGCCAGATCGAGCCCTACGTCCACTGCCAGAGCACGCACGGCAAGCACAGCCGCCACTTCGGCGCCAGCCGGCTGTCGTGGCTCACCGGCACCGCGACCTGGGCCTACGCCGCCGCCACCCAGCACCTCTGCGGCGTGCGTCCGGACTGGGACGGCCTGCGCATCGACCCGTGCCTGGAGCCGGGCTCCGGCAGCGTGACGGTGCGCCGCCGCTTCCGTGGCAAGGCCTACGAGGTGCGTATGAGCCCTGGCGCCACCGGCACCGGGGTGAGGAAACTGATCCTCAATGGCCAGGAGCTGGCCGGCGATCTGGTGCCCGCCGCCCAGGCCAAGGACGTCAACCTGGTCGAGGTGCAGCTCAGCTGAGCCGGGACGCGCCGCTCAGCGCATCTGCTCGAGCGACATGCCCTTGGTCTCGCGGATCCGCGCGAGCACGAACCACAGGCCGAGGGCGGCGAACAGCGCGTAGATGGCGTAGCTCGCGCCCAGGCCGAAGTGTTCGGCCATGGGCGGGAAGGTGCTGGAGATGGCGTAGTTGGCCACCCATTGCAGGCAGGCGGCGAGGGCGAGCGCCGCGCCGCGGATGCGGTTGGGGAACATCTCGCCGAGCAGCACCCATACCACCGGTCCCCAGCTGAAGCCGAAGGCGATGACGAAGCCGTTGGCGCCGACCAGCGCCAGCACCGCCAGGGCCCCGGTGAGGGCCGGGCGTCCCTCCGCATCCAGCGGGGCGGCGAAGAAGGCCAGCGCCATCAGCCCCAGGCACACGGCCATCGCCGCTGAACCGATCACCAGCAGCGGCCTGCGGCCGAAGCGGTCGATGAAGGCGATGGCGATGAAGGTGGTGAGGATGTTGGCCACGCCGGTCAGGACGTTGAGCAGCATGGCCTGCTCCTCGCCGAAGCCGACGCTCTGCCACAGGCTGGTGCCGTAGTAGAAGATGACGTTGATGCCGGAGAGCTGCTGCAGCAGGGAGAGGGCGATGCCGATCCACACCACCGGCAGCAGCCAGGTGCCGGGAGCGCGCAGGTCGCGCAGGCGCGGCGGGACCCAGGCCGCGAGCGAGGTGCGGATCCCGGCCAGCTCGGCGTCGGCCGTCGCCGGTTCGATGCGCCGCAGCACCGCCAGCGCTTCGGCTTCGCGCCCGCGGGCGACGAGATAGCGCGGCGATTCGGGCACCAGCCAGGCCCCGATGCCGTAGAGGATCGACGGCAGCAGCTCGCTCCAGAACATCCAGCGCCAGGCGGCGGCCCCGAGGATCGGTTCGGATGCCGAGCCGGCAGCGCGGGTCAGCGCCCAATTGACCAGCAGGGCGGCGAAGATGCCGCTGACGATGGCGAGCTGCTGCAGCGAGCCGAGCCGGCCGCGCAGGCGGGCCGGCGCGACTTCGGCGATATAGGCCGGCGCGACCACGCTGGCCGCCCCGACGGCGATGCCGCCCAGCATGCGCCAGATGATGAAGTCCCATACCGTGAACGGCACCCCGCTGCCGAGGGAGCTGACCGCGAACAGCACGGCCGCGGCCAGCATCACCGGGCGGCGCCCGAGCCGGTCGGCCAGCGGCCCGGCGGCCAGCGCGCCGGCTGCCGAGCCGAGCAGCGCGAGCGACACCGACTGGCCGATGGTCCACGGACCGACCTGGAAGTGGGCACGCAGCGCCTCGACCGCGCCGTTGATGACCGCCGTGTCGAAGCCGAAGAGGAAGCCACCCATCGCCGCGGCTGAGGCGAGCAGGATGACGAAGGCGTTGCCGTGCATGGCCGTCACCTTTACGGCTGCGGCTTCGCCACCCCGATGACGATCAGCGCCTTGGCCTTGACCAGGTAGGTCCTGGCCAGGGCGGCGAGCTCGTCGGCGGTGGCGGCCTGCAGGTCGGCTTCCAGGCCCTTCTGCCATTCCAGGCGGAAGGGCTGTTCGTGGCTGCGCGACAGCACGCCCAGCCACCAGCCGTTCTGACGGCGCTGCTCACTGATGCTGCGCAGCATCGGCGTGCGCACGCGGTCGAGGACCGCCGGATCGACACCGGCAGCGAGTCCGTCGGCGATGGCGAGGACGGCGTCGCGTACGGCGTCGACGCGGGGAACGCCGACGCCGATGCTGGCGGTGACGTTGCCGTGTCCGCGCCACTCGTCGCCTGGAAAGCCCCAGGCGCCGGGGCTGTAGGCATCGCCGAACTGCTCGCGCACGACCTCGCGGACGCGCTCGTTGAACACCCGGCCGAGCAGGCCGAGGCGGCGCGAGCGGGCGATGTCGTACTGGTCGTCGGTCGGCCACGAGATGATGACCATGGCCTTGGCCACCGTGCTGGGCACTTCGATGCGGAATTCGCCGGCCGGCATGGCCGGCTGCGGCGGCAGGGCTTCGCGCGCGGCGGCCGGCGTCGCCGCCGGGACCACGGCCGG
>JALHRW010000148.1 GCA_022841245.1 Planctomycetota bacterium | reverse complement strand
GGCGCAGGTGGACCAGGCCGGGGTCGGCATCGGCGACCACCGCCAGGCCGTCGTCGGCGAGTTCGGCGCGCGTGAGCTCCAACTCCGGCGTGGAGCCGTCGGTCAGGCGCAGCTTCAGCTTCTTGCGCTCGCCCCCGCGGCCGAGGGCCTCACTGAAGCGCACCCCGGCGTCGGCCTGGACGCCGTCGACGGCGAGGATGGCGCAGCCGACGTGGATGCCGGCGGCTGCCGCGGGCGAATTGGGCACCACCCGCGTCACCAGCACGCGGTCGCCCACGCGCCGCCAGTCGAGGCCGAGGCCGACGCGCAGCGGATCGCTGCCCAGGCCATGCACCGCGACCTCTTCGGCGGTGAGGTAGGCGCCCAGCGGATCGGCGGCCGCGATCAGTCCGCGGGTGGCGCCGGCCCACAGCAGGGCGCGGTCGGGTGCGGTGACCGAGCTGCGCTCGACCAGGGCGATCTGCGCCTCGAGGTCGCGCACCTGGTCGACCAGTTCACGCAGCGGAGCGTCCTCGGCGGCGAAGCAGAGGACGGCGGCAAGCAGCAGCAGAGGGAGACGCATGCGGCCATGCTATGCCTGGGACCGACGAGCTCCAGCTCGTCGGAATCACGACCATTGCCCCTAGGTCGAGCTGGCGCTCGACCCTCCCGGCGTCTCGCGGTAACCCATCTTGGTCTGCTTGTCGGCAAGCTGACGCAGGTCGCCGGCGATCAGCTCCATCTTCTCGCGCGTCTGCTGCGTGCTGCCGACGTAGCGGCCGAGCAGCTCCAGCACCGGCGCGAGCGAGGTTTCGACCACCTTGAGGTGGTGGTCGAAGACCTGGGCGTAGTACTTCGGCAGGGTGTTGACCACCTCGACCTTGGGCGCGGCGGCCTTGATCGCCTCGGCGACCTGCGTGACCAGCCCTTCGATGCGTGCGGCGTCGGCGGTGCGCGCCTTGCCGGCTTCGCTCGACAGCGCCAGCTGCAGTGCCTCGATGCGCTCGCCCAGCTTGGCCAGCTGCACCACCGCCTGGCTGGCCGGATCGTCCTTGCCCGACAGCTCCTGCCGGCGCTTGTAGACCACGGTGATGTCGTGCCAGCGCGCCTCGTCCTCGGGCGTGGCGCAGCCGAGCAGCAGGCGCAGCTTGATCAGGTTGATCTCGGCCCCGGTGGTCAGGGTCTGGGCCTCGGCGCGGTAGTGCGCCAGGATCAGCTGGTCGACCTCGGGCTCGGTCATCGCCGGCACCACGCGGGCTGAGATCTTGGCCATGTTGCGGTAGCTGCCCTGCAGCTTGAACGGCGGCTCGGTGCGGAACTCCTCGGCCTGGGCGGCGGAGGAGATGTAGGTCTGGTTGACCGTCAGGAGGGCGCGCTGCACCCGCATCAGCAGCCGCGTCGTGGCGCTGATCTCGCCGATCTCGGCGGCGGCGTAGGGGTGTTCCAGTTCGCCGCGCGCGCCGTTGTCGCCGGCCGCCAGGCGCACGAAGCGGTGCACGTCGGCCTGCGGGCGCGCCAGCAGCGGCTGCAGCACCGGATTGACCGCCAGGCAGTTCTCCAGGTACGACAGGGCGAAGGCGTCGCCATGCGCGCCGGCCGCGTCACCCAGGTTGTGGGTGTCGGCGCGGTTGGCGAGCATGTCGGGGATGCGGAACTTCTCGCCCGATTCGGTGTAGGGGTTGCCCGCCATCACCACCACGACCTTCTTGCCGCGCAGATCGAAGGTGCGGGTGGTGCCGTTCCACACGCCCTCGATCTTGCGCTGGCCGTCGCACAGGCTGATGAACTTCTGCAGGAATTCGGGATCGCAGTGCTGGATGTCATCCAGGTACAGCATCACGTTGTTGCCCATCGCGAACGACAGGTTGACGCGTTCGACCTCCTGGCGGGCCTGGGCGTTGGGCGCTTCGGCCGGGTCGAGCGAACGCACGCGGTTGCCCAGGGCCGGGCCGTTGACCTTGACGAAGGCTAGGCCGAGGACGGCGCAGACGTATTCCATCAGCGTGGTCTTGCCGTAGCCCGGCGGGCTGATCAGCAGCAGCATGCCCTGGAGGTCGGTGCGCCGGCCATCGCCGAGCGCGCCGATCTGCTTGGCCAGGTTGTCGCCGATCAGCGGCAGGAACACCTCGTTGATCAGCCGGTTGCGCACGAAGGTGGTCAGCACGCGCGGCTTGAACTCGTCGAGGCGCAGACGCGCCTTCTCGCGCTCGACCAGGTCGCGGCGGCTGCGCGCGTAGGCCCGCCACGCCGGCACATGCACGCTGCACAGGCGGGTGAGGCGGTCGGCGAGGTCGTCGATGCGCAGATCGAGCTTCTTGTCGCTGATGCGCGGGTGGCTGCCGAGCAGGCCCTCGACCACGGTGGCGGTGCGTGCGCTGACGTCCTCGCGCGGCAGGTCCTGGGTGAGCAGCCCGGCGACCACCTCGGGCACGGCGTGGACCAGCTGCGGCTGCTCGCGGCGGGCGAAGGCGCCGACCCAGGCGGTGGCGAGGCGGATGGCGGCGGCGGGGTCGGCGGACAGCTCGCGCAGGTCGAGGTCGAGGGTATCGTTGGCCGGATGCAGGCGCTGGTGGTCACTGAAGCGCGCCGCCAGCTCGATCGCATCACCGGAGCGGACGAAGCGCAGCGGCCCGGGCTGCGCCAGCTCCTCGGCGAGGTAGGTGGCGGCCTGCTCCAGCACATGCGCCGGCTGGCCCGCGGCGTGCGGACGGCACAGTTCAAGACAAGCGGAGGCGATCCCGGCCAGCGCGTCGCCATCCTGGAAGCGGGTGCGTACCACGGCGAGCGACTGAGCCTGGCGGCGCAGGCGTTCGGCCTGCTCGCGGTCGGCGTGGCGCACCCAGCTGATGACCGCCAGCGCGCGGGCGGTGGCGGGATGGCGCAGCAGGCCGCAGGTGTCGGCGAGGTGGAGCAGGGCGCGCAGGATCAGGGTGGCGTCGGCATCGTGCACGCCGCGTTCGTAGCCCTGGTCGACGCGCCGCGCTGCCGCTTCCTGGACCAGGACCCCGAGCTTGTCGCCGGCCTCGCGCAGCACGGCCAGGCTCAGCCCTTCGCGTCCGGCCTCGGCCGCCTGCAGCACCTGCCAGGCGAGGTATTCGCCGCGGTAGACCTCGGGCGTCTCGCCCTCGACCGGCAGCTCCCAGAATGCTTGCGTGGCGGCGAAGCCGGCGTCGTCGACCACGCGCAGGTAGTCGGTGCCGGTGAGGTGGAAGTGCATGCGCACGCCGTCGGCCGTCGGACGCGGCAGCATGACCAGGTCGAGCGGCGAGGTGTTGACGCTGAAGCGGTGGCGGCCGAGCTTCACCGCCGAGGCGCCGTCGAACAGCTCGCCCTTGTCGCGCACCGCGCGCAGACCGTCCTCGCGCACCGCCTTGAGCCGGCCTTCGAGATCGTCGGCCTTGACCTGGTCGCCGACGCCGCGCAGGTCGGCGACGATCGAGCGGATCTTGGCGATCAGCGGGTCGGAGCCGAACCAGGCGTTCAGCTCGTCCGGCTTGGCGAAGGTGGTCGCCCGGCCGGCGGCGGACTGCAGGATGCGCTCGGCGGCGCGCAGCCACCCGTCGGCCTTGCGGCTGCGCTCGTCGACCAGCGACTGGCGCTTGGCGGCGATGCGCTCGGTGACGTCGACGCGGCGCGCGGCCAGCTCGGCGGCGTACTGGTCGAAGTCGGCGAAGCGGCCTTCCAGCTCCTCGACCTGGATCTGCAGCTTGGCGGCGAACTCGTCGCACTTGTCCGGCGTGTCGCACAGGGCGATGGCGTTGGCCAGGGCCTGGGCGAGGAGCCGGTCCTGGACCACGAAGTCGGCCGCCGCCTCCTTGGCGCCAAGTTCGTTCTTCCTGCCCGCCAGCACGGCGCGGGCGCGGTTGAGGCTCGCGTAGGTCTCGCCGATGCGTTCGAGCACCGCGGTGCGCGCCGCCGCCTCGCTGAACTCCAGGCCGTTGACGATGCCGACCAGCTGGTCGAGGCCCTCGGCGGCACGGTCGATGCGCTCGAGCACCGGCTTGGCCTCGCTCACCGCGTTCAGCGCCGAGGCGTTGGCCTCGGTGGCGGCGATCTCGCTCTGCCACGCCGCCAGCGCCTCGGGCTTCAGCAGCAGCTCGACCGCGCCCTTGGCCAGCTCGTCCGACTGCCTGGCCAGCCGCTGATCGAGCTTCGCCAGACGGTCGAGGTCGAGGTAGCGGACCGACTTGAGCGTTTCCGCGTGGCCGCGGGCCGAGCGCACCTCGGTCAGGGGGGCGACGAAACCCTCGATCTTCGACTTGTCGCCGAGCGCGGTTGTGCGCGCCAGATCATCGGCGGCCTTCTCGGCGGCGGCCAGCTTGGCGGCGGCCTGCGCGGTCAGGGCGATGACCTTCTCGAACTCGTCGATCACCCGCTCGGCGGTGGTGCGCAGGGCGTCGAGCGCGGCGCGCACGCCGAAGGCCTCAGGGCCGGCCAGCCACGGGTAGGTGTCGACGATGCGGCCGATCGCCTTGAGCAGCTCTTCGTAGACCTGCCGGGTCGGGCGCTGGGCGCCGATCAGGCGCGCCAAGTGCATGCAGTCGGAGACGGCGCGCACCAGCTCGCGGTTGCCGAGCTTGGCCAGTTCGCCATCGGCCGGCGGTCCCTTGGCCGCGGCGAGGTCGTCGTCGACGAAGGGAGTCTGCCAGATCTGCAGGGCGTGGACGCGGGTCGGCTCGGGTTCGGCGCGCAGCACCACCAGGCGGCCGTCGGCCAGCCGGCAGTACGACGAGCAGGCCACCGGGCTGGCCATCTCGCGCGTGATCAGGTTGTACTGCAGCAGGATGTAGGTGCCGGTGTCGCGGCGGTAGAAGACGTACGCGACGTCCTCGCCGTTGGGCGCGCGGAAGGCGCGCTTGAACTGCATGCCGCTGGCATCGAGCGGAAAGACCTTGTGGGCGCCGGTCGAGAGGTAGTAGCCGCCGGGGAAGACCAGGCCGTGGCCTTCCGGCAGCTGCTGGCAGGCCAGGCCGATGGCGTCGATGCGCACCGCCTCGCGTATCTGGCGGTTGAACACCAGGTAGCGGAAGGCGGCCTCGCGGTACGGCTTGACCTTCAGCAGGATGCACGATGGCAGGACGGCGTAGTGGATCTCGGCGTCGTCGAGGCCCTGGGTCGCATCATCGACCGGCTCGCTGAAGATGCCGGTGCCGGACGAGGTGTTGTCCTCGAGCTTGATGGTCAGGTCGCCGCCGACGCACTCGACGAATATCTCGTCGTTGATGTTGATGTGCGGATGCGCGCCCTGGACGTGCTGTTCGCGGGTGGTGCGTGTCCAGGCGAAGTCGTGGGCGACCGGGAAGACGTAGTCGCGCTCGCCCTGGTTGTCGAGGTACTTCAGCGCCTCGCCGGATTCGCGCCCGGTCAGGGCCCAGCGCAGCACGCGCAGGTCGGTCAGGCGCGAACCGGTCTGGAAGGCGGCGAGCAGCAGGCGGTCGGTGCGCCGCAGATGCAGCAGCCGCGCGTCCTTGTAGTACTGGAAGACCTCGCGGAAATCCTTCTCGAACGCCGCTTCGGCGAGCAGGCGCGGCGGGTGCTCGGGATCGAGATTGGCGACCCCGGTGCCGTCATCGCGCAGTTCGGTGAAGACGTCGGCGATGCTGATCTGGCTCTTCAGCCCGAGGAACACCTGGTAGCCGAGCAGCAGCCGATCGCCGACGTTGATGATGTCGCGCGGAATGCAGTTGTGCTCGGTGCGCACCCGCGCGCTGGCCAGCAGCCGCGTCGCCACCCCGCCGAACAGCTCCAGCCGGCGGGCGTTGAGCTTCCCGGCGAGGTCGGACAGGCCCTTGCCCTGCTCGTCGAGCCGGGCGCGGACGACCTCGAAGGTACCGGCGTCGAGTTGTGCGGGTTCAGTCATGGTTCGATCTTACCACGGAGGGCACGGTGGCTGCGGCGGGAGGTCACGGGGTCGAAGCCGTGGTGTCCGTCTCCGCAAGCCTCTGTGCTCCTCCGTACCTCCGTGGTTTTCGGGTGGATTCAGCCCTTGAGCAGGCCGAGTTCGCGGGCCTTGTTCATCAGCTTCTCGACCTTCGCCGGGTCCTTGCCCGCGGTGACCTTGGCCAGCGCGCCGGCGATGCCGAGGTTGGCGAGGTCGCCGCTGCTGATGCCCGAGAGCACCTCCTTGAGGTCGTCGGGCAGGCTGCGGCCATCCTGCAGGTATTCCTTGCCCACCGTCTGCAGCACGTCGCTGTGGTCGACGGTCGCGTCGATGCGCTTGCCCATCGACACCGCGTCGACGAAGCGGTCGAAGAACTGGCCGTCGCCGCCGACGATCTCGATCTTGGCCTTGCCCAGGCTCTCGGCCAGGACGGTGGCGCGGGCCTGCGCGATCTGCACCTCGGCGTCGATCTGCACCTTCTTGACCGCGACTTCCTGCTCCAGCTTCATGCGGAACTCCTCGTGCTGGCGCGTCTCGCCGGTCAGCTTGGCCATCGCCACCGCCTTCTCGGCCAGGCCCTTCGACTCGGCCATGAGGTGGTTCTGCACCGCGCTGGCGTCGGCCTCGCCCTTGCGCTCGATCGCTTCGGCGTGGGCCATCTCGATCGCGACGTTGGCCAGACCCTGCTTCTTGTGCGCCTCGGCCTTGGATTCCATGACCCGCGCCTCGACCATGCCGAGCTTCTCGGCGGCGATGGCGTCGGCCTCCTTGACCTTGGCGAAGGCCAGGCCGCTGGCGGCCGCCTCGGCCTGCTTGCCCTCGGCGCGGCGGATCTGCGCCAGCGTCTCCTTCTCGGCTGCGGCCTGCTCGGCCTCGGCCAGGACCAGCTTCTCCTTGGCGTGGAAGCCGGCGGCGGTGGCTCCGGCCTCGGCCTGCTTGACCTCCTTGATGCGCACGGTCTCGGCGGCCTGCTCGGCGCCGATCACCGCCGCGTCCTTGTTGCGCTGCGCCTCCATGACCAGGCGGACGCTCTTGATGCGCTCCTCCTCCTCGGCCACGGTGCGTTCGACCGCGACGCGTTCGCGGATGACCTCGGCGATCGCCTTGCGCTCCTGGGCGATGATCTTCTCCTTCTCGATCTGCGACAGCTCGACCGCGCGCTCGCGCGCGACCTGTTCGAGATGGCGCTCCTTCTGGATGCGCTCGTTCTCGACCATGACCGCGCCTTCGCGGTTCTTGCCGGCGACCTCGATCTCGCGGTGGGCGACCTGCTTCTTCACCTCGAGCTCCTGCTCGACCTGGATGCGCGCTTCCTCCGAGCGCTTGTGCTCCTCGGCCTCGACCTTGGCCTGCTCGGCGCCTTCGCGCGCCCGGCTGGTGCCGATCTCGCGCGCCTGCTTGGCCTCGGCCTCGGCCTGCTGGCGTTCGAGCGCCAGGATCGCCTCGCGCGCCTCGACGTCCTGCTTCTTGATCGTCTTCTGCGCCTCGCGCTCGATGTCGTTGGCCTTGACCCGCTGCGAGGCGGTCAGCTCGATGATCTTCTTGCGGCCTTCGGCATCGAGGATGTTGTCGGGATCGAGCAGCTTCAGCGGGGTCTGTTCGAGGAAGTCGATGGCGACGTCCTCCAGGCAGTAGCCGTTGAGGTCGCGGCCGATGACCTTGATGATCTCTTCCTTAAACTGGTCGCGCTCGTTGTAGAGCTGGATGAATTCCAGGCGCTTGCCCACCGTCTTCAGCGCTTCCGAGAACTTGGCCTGGAAGAGGTTCTCCAGCGTGCCGCGGTCGGAGGCGCGCGCGACGCCGACCGTGGTGGCGACGCGGATGACGTCCTCGGTGGTCTTGTTGATGCGGACGAAGAAGGTCACCTGGATGTCGGCGCGGATGTTGTCCTTGCAGATCAGGCCGTTGATGCCCTTGCGGTCGACCTCGATGGTCTTGACCGAGATGTCCATGATCTCGGCCTTGTTGACGATCGGCCAGACCATCGCGCCGGTGAAGTGGACGGACGGCTCGGTCGACGTCAGGCGGTTGACGATCAGCACCTGGCCCTGCTCGACCATGCGCCAGAAGGCTTTGATCGCTGCCATCAGGAACATGAGGCCGATCAGACCGATGATGATCCAGAAGATGAGTCCGCCCCAGCCGACGCCGGCTTCGCTGGGATCGGCGGCATTGGCGGACGCAGCCAGGGCCAGAAGGAGGAAGGCGGCGGAACGCATGGCGTGGTCCTTTATCATGAAGATTGTCCGGTGCGGGTCGGCTGTGGCTGCGCTGGCTGTTCAGGCGGGGCTTCCTCGCTGGTGAGGAAGCCGGGACGGGTGTGCGGCAGCGGGGCGATGGTATAGATCCCGGTGGCACGATCGTAGTCCATGACCACAGCCTGTTCGTCTCGCTTCAGCGAATGGACCGGAGAGCAGACGACGTTGAGCAGCATATCCTCGCCGGTCGGCGTGTCGTGCCGGGCCGTACCGAAGCGCGCATCGACGGTCGAAGAAGTGACGATGACCAGCTTGCCGACCAGGTCGTAGGCTGAGGTCTTCGCCTCCAGGTTGAACAGCTTGCCCAAGGGGCGCATGCACAGGCCGGTGATGAAGAAGCCCACGACGACGGCGGAGACCATGATCAGCGGAGATGTCACCCAGGTGGTCCAGCCGGGGAGAGCGGCGCGGACGCTGCTGCCGCCGAGAAAGCAGACCGACCAGGCGACGAAGATGAAGCAGCTGAGGATGATGGTCAGGGGCACCTTGCCCAGGCCGAGGAATTCGAGGATGACGTTCGGGTTGTGCCCGGCCTCGCTGTCGTGACCGCCAGCCTCGCCGTGACCACCGGCGTCGCCGTGGTCGCCGAAGTCGCCGACGTGCAGCAGATCGATATCGAGGGCGCCGATGATGACGAAGAGCCAGTAGACCACGGCGATCCCCATCAGCACCGAGAAGATCACGGTGGGGAATGCGGTCAGGTTGGCGAGGATGGCGTCCATGGCTGCTATGCCGCGGACTGTGCCCACGGCGGACGGGTCGTGCAACTGAAACCGGTGTCCTGGTTTCAGGACATGGGTGGCGGCGGCCAGATGGAAACGCAGCGCCCCGCCTGGATCCAGGCGGGGCGTTGCGTTTGAGCGGAGCCATTGCCCCGTGGTCGAGCTGGTGCTCGACCCTCCCAGGTTACGACTTGCGCGAGATCGCGGCGATCAGCGCGTTCGGGACCTGCTTGTACTCGGCCGGCTCCATGGTGAAGCTGGCGCGGCCCTGGCTCATCGAGCGCAGGTCGGTGGTGTAGCCGAACATGCCTTCGAGCGGGACCTCGGCGCGGATGATCTTGTTCACGCCGCGGTCGAGGCTCTCGGTGATCATGGCGCGCTTCGACTGGAGCGAGCCCATCACCGTGCCGGTGAACTGGTCGGGCGTCTCGACCTCGACCTTCATCCACGGCTCGAGCACCACGCAGCCCAGCTTCGGGTAGGCCTCGCGGATGGCGAGCGAACCGGCGGCGATGAACGCCTCCTGGCTCGAGTCGACGTCGTGGTACGAACCGTCGATCAGCTTGACGTGGACGTTGATCGTCGGGTAGCCGGAGATGAAGCCGCGGGTCAGCGAGCTGCGCACGCCTTCCTCGATCGGGCCGCGGAACTCCTTGGGGATGGTGCCGCCGCGGATCGCGTCCTCGAAGATGATCTCGTGGCCGGCCGCCTTCTCTTCAGCGGTCAGCGGACGGATCTCGAGGATGCAATCGCCGTACTGGCCGCGACCGCCCGACTGCTTGACGTGCTTGCCGCGGATCTCGATCGACTTGGTGATCGTCTCGCGGTAGCTGACCTTGGGCTTGCCGACGATGGCGTTGACCTTGTATTCGTCGCGGATGCGGTGCGACAGCACTTCGAGGTGCAGCTCGCCCATGCCGGCGATGATCAGCTGGCTGGTCTCGGGGTCGGTCCACTTCTTGAAGGTGGGGTCTTCGCGTTCGAGGCGGGCGAGGGCGTAGGCCAGCTTCTCCTTGTCGGCGTTCGAGGTCGGCTCGATCGCCATGGTGATCACCGGCTTGGCGAAGCTGATGCCTTCGAGCAGCATCGGCTTCTGGTCATCCGGGTGCACCAGGGTGTCGCCGGTGAGGGTGTTCTTGAGGCCCACGAGGGCGCAGATGTCGCCGGCGGGCGAGTCGGCGATCTTGTGCGGCGCGGCGCCGACCAGCTTGACCATGCGGCTGGCGCGCTCGCTCTTGCCCGAGGGCATGCACAGCAGCTGGTCGCCTTCGTTGATCTGGCCCTGGTAGACGCGGACGAACGAGACGTCGCCGAGCTGGGGCATGTTCATGATCTTGAAGACCATGGCGCGCAGCGGGGCCTTGGGATCGGGCTTGGTCGGGATCGGGGTCTGCTTGAGCAGGTCGTCCATCTCGAACTGGGTCATGTTGTGCGACTCGATCGGATTGGGCAGGTACGCCACCACCGCGTCGAGCAGCATCTGCACGCCCTTGTTCTTGAGCGCGCTGCCGAGCAGCATCGGCTGCAGCTTGAAGTGGGCGCAGCCGTGCTTCAGGCCTTCGACGATCTCGGCGTCGGTCAGGGTGCTGTGCTCGAGGTACTTGCCCATCAGCTCGTCGCTCTCGCCGGCGATGATCTCGATCATGCGCTCGCGCTTCTTCTTCGCCTCGTCGAGGATGTCGGCCGGGATGTCGTGCTCGATCTGGTCCTCGCCGAGTTCGCCTTCGAAGGTGATGAACTTCATGGTCAGGAGGTCGACGATGCCGCGGAACTCCTCGCCCTGGCCGACCGGCATCTGGATCGGGCAGGGGTTGGCGCCGAGGCGCTCCTTCACCTGCGCGACGACGCGCTCGAAGTTGGCGCCCATGCGGTCCATCTTGTTGACGAAGACGAGGCGGGGGACCTTGTACTTGTTGGCCTGGCGCCACACCGTCTCGGACTGCGCCTGCACGCCGCCGACCGAGCAGAACACCACCACCGCGCCGTCGAGCACGCGGCACGAGCGCTCCACCTCGGCGGTGAAGTCGACGTGTCCCGGGGTGTCGATCAGGTTGATGTAGATGTCCTTCCAGTTGCAGAACACGGCCGCGGCGGTGATGGTGATGCCGCGCTCGGCCTCCTCCTTCATCCAGTCCGTGGTCGTGGCGCCCTCGTGGACCTCGCCGATCTTGTGCTTCTTGCCGGTGTAGTAGAGGATGCGCTCGGAAACGGTCGTCTTGCCCGAGTCGATATGGGCGACGATGCCGAAGTTGCGCGTCTTGAGGAGGTTCAGGGCCATGTGTGCTCCGCCGATAGGCTATTCTCGCCGGGCTGCCGGCGGGAGGGCGGGAGCATGGCAAACACCGCAGCCGTTCAAGGACTCTTGGGCGGGGTCGCGGCCATCTCCCAATAGGCCCAGGTCCTGGTCAGGGGCAGCACCAGGGCCGGTTTGACGCCCTCGACCAGTGCCGGAGCGGCCCCGGCTGACGCGCGGCGCAGCAGTCCGCAGGCCGGCCGGCCCGGTTCCAGGGTCAGGCGGTACCACGACTGGCCGTCGGGCCCGCAGCCGCGGCGGTCGAAGCGCTCGAGCGCGAGGTGCGGCATGCCGTCGCTGCTGGTGCCAGGCCGGGCGGCGTAGCGATCGAGCAGGATTTCGCGAGAATCCGCGAATTCGCGCAGTTCTTCGATTGCCGCCGAGCCGAGCCGGGTGCGGATGGCGGTTCCGCCCGTGCCGCTCGCGCCGACCGCGAGGATGATGAGGAACGGGACGAAGAACGCGGCCGCACCGATCACGTAGCGCATGGGTGACTCAGGCCCCGTCGCGCAGCGATGGGGCTGCCACGGCATAGGCAGTGGGGACAGGCCCGTCAGGGCCGCAGGGGCGAAGCCCCTGAGCAGTTACGCGCACGGATCCCTCCACGCGACGAGCAGCTGGGGATGGCCGCGGCCGTGGCGGCGATGGCTGCGCAGCAGGGGGTGGCGCGAGGTGCAGAGCGGGCTGCGCGCCACCGCTCCGACCCCGGCGGCGGCGGCGAGGGCGGCGACCGCGGCCGGCACGTCGAGCCAGCCATGGCCGGGGCGGCCGGGCAGGACGGTGCCGGCGGG
>JALHRW010000147.1 GCA_022841245.1 Planctomycetota bacterium | reverse complement strand
CGACGCAGCCGACGGCGGCGAGCCAGCGCAGCAAACCGCGGCGGTCGATCACGCGTTGCGTCCGAACAGGCGGATGCGCCCGACGTGCGGATCGAGCACGGCCAGCCCGCCGCGGCCGTCGGGCGCCACCGCCAGGCCGACGGTGTCGGGATGGAAGACCTCGGGGCCGGCAACCAGCTCGGAGAACGTGCCGTCGGCGGCGTGCAGCTTGATCCGCGGGCTGCCCTTCTCGGCGGTGACGAAGCGGCCGTCGGGCAGCACGTGGACGAAGGCCGGGTTGCAGCAGCCGCAGAAGCGCGGCACATCCATGCCCTGCACCCCCCAGCTCCGCACCTGCCGGCCATCGCTGCCGTAGGCCTCGAGACGGTGCCGGCCGGTGTTGGCCACCCAGACCAGGCCGTCGGGGCCGCTCGCGAGCGGGAACCACGGGCTGGGGATGATGAAGCTGTCGCAGCCGCTCAGGCCGTCGGCCGGCGAGCCGTCGGCGGCGAAGCGCAGCACACGGCGTCCGGCGCAGTCGGTGACCCAGATCAGACCGCCGGCCACGGCCAGGCCGCCGGGCAGGCAGCCGTCAGGCAGGGTGCAACGCCACGCCACCGAGCCGTCGGCGGCGAGGCGCTCGACGGCGCCGCAGCGCGCCAACCACAGGCTGCCGTCGGTGCTGGTGGCCATCGCCAGAACGGCGCCATCGATCGCTACGCGGCGCAGCTCGGTGCCGTCGAGCGAGAACCAGCGCACCTCACGGTCACCGCCCACGACCAGTGGGAGCGTCGACGTCCACGTCGACGTTGTCGCCCTCCCGGCGACGTGGACGTCGCCGCTCCCTCCGACGAGCGCGTGCGGATGCGCCAGATCCAGCGCCCAGCCGCCAGTCTCACGCCAGGCGGCCGGCACGACGGGCGGCGACGGCAACGTCGGAGCGCTCGATCCGCCCACCGGCTTCCCGCCGGCCAGGGCGAGCCCGGCGCCGGCACCGATGGCGCCGACGGCGGCGATGCCCCAGTAGAGGACCTCACGACGGGTGGTTCCGCTCACGGTTTCCCCAGCTCCAGGCAGGTCAGCGTGTCGAGGTCGCGTACCAGCAGAGCCCTGCCAGCCACCGCGATCGGGCCCCACGAATCGTGGCCCGTCAGCACCTGGGCCTGCGCCAGGCGCCGCCATGCCGAGTCCGACGCCTCAGCCACCGTCAGCATACCCGTATCGTTCAGGATGAACAGCCTGCCGTCGGCGATGGCGTAAGGTCCTAGTCCGAAGCGGTCGGCGCGTCCGCTGGCCCAGCGCCGCGTGCCGTCGAGGGCGAGGCAGACCATCTGCCCATCAGGTACGACACCGAAGATGCTGCCATGGTAGAGGATTGGCGTCTGCTGGTCGGAGCCGAAGTCGCGCGCCGGCAGGGTCCAGGCGAGGGAGGCCTTCCACGTCTCGCCGTCGCGCACGACGCGCAGCATCGCCGCCCCGGCGTTGTAGCCGCCGGCGCAGAGGATCTCGTGCGGGCCGGCCTGCACCGGCGTCGGCACCCAGGCGATGGTCACCTTCCAGCCGTTGAACTCCCACAGCAGGCGGCCGTCCTCGGCCGCGACCGCGGTGATGCCGGTCATGCCGGCGTAGATGTACTGGCGCTGCCCGTCGATGGTCGCGCACAGCACCGAGGCATGGCTCATCGCCAGCTTGCGCGGGTTCGGCACCGTCCACACCGGCACGCCGCTGGCGAGGTCGACCGCCATCAGCAGCACCTCCGGCCCGGCCGGCGCCAGGATGACGCGGCCGCGGTCGATCAGCGGGCACTGTCCGGCGTACCACGGCGGCTCTTTGGCGCCGTGGTCGCGCACCAGATCGATGCCCCAGCGGAAATCGCCGCTCGCCGCGTCGCAGGCCAGCACGTGGCAGCGCGGGCCGAGCGAGACGACGGTGCCGGCCGCCACCGCCGGCACGGTGCGCGACATGCCATGATTGAACTTGGCGATCACCGGGTAGGCGCGGTGCCAGATCTCGGCTCCGTCGGTGAGCGAGAGGCAGCGCAGTGCGTCCTGCTTGCGCGCGACATCGTAGTCGGTGAGG
The DNA here is from genome assembly GCA_022841245.1 of Planctomycetota bacterium. GTDB lineage: Bacteria > Planctomycetota > UBA11346 > UBA11346 > UBA11346 > UBA11346. The sequence continues at coordinate 9,883 of JALHRW010000147.1, read as the reverse complement.
AAGACGCGGCCGTCGGCCACCGCCGGGGCGGCGTAGCCGAAGCCGCAGTGCTGGCTCCAGCGTTTGCGCGGTCCCTCGGCACCCCAGCCGATGTCGAGGCGCACGCCAGAGCGGCTGACGTTGTCGCCCTCGGGACCGCGGAACGCGGGCCAGTCTTCGCCGTCGGCTGCAGCCGCTCTGCCGGGGCCCGCCGTGAACGTGCCGTGCAGATCGACCCCGGCGCTGGCGACCGCGGCCGGCTTCTCGTCCATGTCGGGGACGCGCAGGCCTTGCGGACGGGCTGGAGCGAACAGGAACCAGACGGCCAGGGCGAGGCCGGCGACCAGGGTGAGCCAGGGCAGGAGCCTGGGGCTCAGCGCAGGTCCAGGCACACCAGTTCGGCCTTGCTGCGCAGGATCAACCGGCCGGCCGCCACCACCGGCTGGGTCCAGAAGTCACCGCCGCCGTTGAACGGCTTCACCCGGCCGAGCTCGCGGTAGGCCTTGGGGTCGAGGGCGACCAGCGCGGTCTCGCCCGACTTGTCGTCGGTGGCGATGAGGCAGCCGTCGACCGCCATCAGCCCGCCCTTGCCGAAGCCCTTCTGCCGCCAGTTCTCCTTGCCGGTCCTGGCGTCGAGGCAGACCAGCGAACCGGGATCGCTGGTGCAGTAGATCGCGCCGTCATGCAGCAGCGGCGAACTCATGTGCGACTGGATCGCCTTGTTCTTCCACACCTCCTTGGCCGAGGTCCCCTCCGGCCTGACCATGGTGCAACCGGTGCCGTAGCCCGAGGTGATGAAGATGCCGGCGTCGGTGATCAGCGGGGTGGAGGAATTCACGTCGTGCGCCGTCTTCCACGGATAGGTCAGTACCGTCTTGCCGGTGGCGGCCTCCATCACGACCAGGCCGGCAGCCGCCATCCCGATCAGCTGCTTGCCCTTGACCACCGGGGTGGCGTAGGCGGCCTTGTCGCTGCCGCCGCCGGTCCACACCGTCTTGCCGGTGGCCACGTCGAGGGCGACGAAAGCCGCGTTGTCGCCGCCGGGCGAGACGACCACCGTCTTGCCGACGATGATCGGCGAGGCGGCGTACTGCCAGTTGGGCAGCTTGCCCTTGAAGGTGGCGGCGATGTCGACGCTCCACACCTTGGTTCCGCTCTTGGCGTCGAGGCAGTGCAGCTGGCCGAGCCGACCGAGGGTGAAGACCTTGCCGTTGTCGAGCGCCGGCGTGGCGCGGGCGAAGCCGTAGTTCTCCTTGCTGGTGTCCTTGTAGGCGAAGCGCCACAGCTCGTTGCCCTTGGCCAGATCGATGGCGCGGACGATGTCCTGCTCGCCGTCGTGGTCGATGATGTAGACCGCAGTCCCGTCGCAGGACGCGCCGGCGTAGCCCTTGTCGCCGAGCGCCAGCCGCCACAGCTCGGCCGGCGCCTTGGCCGTCCAGTCCTTGTTGAGTCCGGTCGCGGGCGACCAGCCGTCGCCGTTCGGCCCGTTGTAGCGCGGCCACACCGCAGGCTCGACGGCAGCGGCGGCGACCGCCAGGAGAAGCAGGGTAGCGACGGAAACTGCAGATCGCATGGCGGTGTCCTCCGGTGGAACGGCTCCCGGCAGGCTAACGCCCCAGTTCGCCGCGCCAACCGTCGCGCGGCGCCGACGTCCAAGGTCTCAGCGCCGGTAGACCGGCCACACCGGTTCGGTGTCGAAGCCCTCGCCGCCGAATACGGCGTTCCACGCCGGCGCCTCGCCGTCCCACGGCAGGCTGCGCACCTGTCCGTCCCGGCACAACGCGAACATGCGCCGTCCGGTCTCCTTGGATATCGGCCAGGCGTAGGCGACGAAGCTCTGCTCCTGCGCGTTGGCGTCGTCCACCGTCTTGGTGTGGCGAGCGGCGAGATCGCTGGCGTCGCTGATCGCGCCGCCAGCGCCGTCGGGGAGGTAGACTGCAAAGTTGTAGCCGCCGGAGACGAAGCCCGGACCTTTCGCAATCGGACCGGCCAGCAGGCGGATCTGTTCGGCCTCCATCTTGTTGGTGCGCGTACGTCCGCTCAGTTCGCCGAGCAGGCCGTACTCGCCGACATTGTCCTGATCCGCATCCTGATAGCAGCCGCCCTGGAACTGGACCTGGGCTGGGAAGATACCCGACTTCAGCGTGGCGCCGGCGGCCGCCTCGTTGGCGGTGATGCGGCTCTCCAGCAGGTTGGGGATGGCGATGGCGGCGATGATCGCCAGCGGCGCCGCACCGGTGCCGAGCACGCCGGCGGCCGAGCCGCGCGAACGGAGTTCCCAGCCGCCCTGCACCGGTCCGCCGACGATGGTGTCGACGCCGGCCTCGCTGACCAGACGCCAGGCGGCATGCAAGGCAGGCCCTGCCCAGCGTCCCTTCTCAGGAATGGAGGCGTAGAGTCCGGCCATCGGCACCAGCGAACGCAGCAGATCGCGCGAGCGCACCGCGCCGAGGACCTGGCTGCCCTTCGCCGCCGCCAGCAGCTTGCGCCCCGCCTCGCTGGCCTCGAAGCCCGAGGGCTTGGCTCCGGCCGCCAGCTGGTCCGCAAGCCCGACGCTGTCGAAGCTCAGCCACCAGTGTCCGGCGTCGAGACCGACGGCGAGGCCGAGCGGGCTGATGTCGGCCCGGGTGGTGAGGGCGCCGGGGACGATGACGAAGCGGAACTCGCCAGGCTTGGGCGGTGCCTGCTGGCACAGCCGCATCAGCGCTCCCATCATTCCGTCGAGCTCGGCGTTGCGCGGCAGCCCGAGCGTGGGCAGACCGTGGTCGACATAGGCGACCACGGTGCCGTGCAGGGTCTTGGCCAGATCGTCGAGGCCGCCGGGCACGCCGACCATGGTCAGCGGCGTGGTCGCCATCAGCAGGATGTCGGCCGGGGTCTTGCCGCTGGCCTTGGCGATGGCGGCGAGGATCGGCGTCTGGTGCGCCGCCCACCACGCCGGGCCGTCGACACCGGCGATGATCGCACCGTCGGCGGTGGCCGGGATGCGACCCAGCACCGCACGGTCGGCAGCGATCATGCCGGCCGGCGTCGCTGCCAGCCGCAGCTGCATGTCGAGACCCTCGGGGGCGCAGGTCAGCGCGAGCGAGCCGTCGGCGAGCAGGTCGCCGACCAGCGCTGCCGCGGACTGGTCCTCGTCAGCCAGCGCGACGGCCAGCTGCTGGCCTGACCAGCGCAGCACCAGATCGCCTGGGATGGCAGTCGGCGGCTGCGCCACCGCTCCGGGGCTGGCCAGGACCAGCGAGGTGGGACCGCTCTCGGCCACCGGCAGGGCCAGGGCCAGGCTGGCCAGCGGACCGGGCGCACGCAAACGTTCGGCGATGGTCGCCGCGGCGGCGCCGCTGAGCGCCACGCGCAGCACCGGCTGATTGCCGCGCCGACCCTGCCACTGGAAGCTGAGCCCGTTGGTCTGCGGCCAGGTCGCCAGCAGCATCTTGAACGGCTCGTTGCCGGCGAGCTCCTGGCGCAGACCGGCCCACAGCGGAGCGACTTCCGGCGCCCCGCTGATGCGTCCGAACAGCGAGGCGTCCCAGCGCGCACGGCTGGCGGCAAGGTCGGGCAGCGCGATCTCGACCACCACCGGATCGGCGGCTGGCAGTGCGGCGGCGAGGGCGAGGAGGAGGCAGGAGATGGGGCGCATGACTGCATCTCATGCGCGACCCACACCCCCTGTCAACACCGGCGGGTGTCCGGCCAGCCGGACAGGCGCGTCCATCAATCGGCCGACACGGCGAACCGGTTGGTCTCCACTTCGTTCAACCGCCACAAGCCGCCGACACGATCGAATACGGAGACCACGACCACGCCACCCGACGCGCTGCCGGTCGAGGAGACGGCATCCTCCCGCGAGGTGAACACCTTGACTTTTCCCGCATAGGCGGGATCGGTCCAAACGGCGAGAACGCTTTCGAGGCCATACGCGCCAGGATCCGTCCGATACGGGGGATCCAGATATCCGGATGGCCTGTTGCACATCACCACCCACACCCGCGAGGGAGGGACGGAGGTCCGCTCATTGACCGACATCAGCCATTTGAATGCGGAAAACATGCAGTTGCGGATTCCTTCACCGACCGATCCGGGATCATCGGCATCGGCCTTGAGGGGCAAGCGCGGCGGATGGGGCCAGGCTAGCGAAGCATCGCTTGGGTCCGATATCCAGCGCCCTCTCCCGCGGACTGACGTCTGCTTCCCCGGTGCATGGCAGGCCAGACGCGGGCCGGACCTACTTCTGGTACACGCCCATGCGCCGCAGGTGGATCGCGATCCCACGATCCATCTCGTCGTTCAATATGTGGTTGACGATCCAGGTGTACAACCGGCCCCGCATCCGGCCGATGGTCCGTTCGTTCACCTCGTCGTTGGCGGAATTCTTGTAATCTTCCCGTATTCTCGCGTGCCAGGCCTTGTGCTCCGTGCTGTTCGGCAGCTTGTACTTGCGCATGATCATCTCCTCATGCGCGAAATGCTCGTCGATGAGCCGGCCCAGGTCCCGGTATGATGTCGCATAGCTGTCGGCATCCGCCCGCAGCAGGAACGAATTGAACACCATCAGGATGGCCTTGTGCTGCTCATCGATCGAGTCGATGCCGATCGCGTACTCCTTCTTCCACACCAGATTCGGCATGCCGTCTCCTTTCCGGTCGACTGGCTTCGACACGATCTGCTTCGCGTGACCCGATGCATGATAATACACGGTGATATCCCATGCAAGTCCGCCAAGCAGGGCGGTGATGGCGCGGAAATCCATCAGCGCTTGCGGGACGGCCGCTCAGCCCTTCCTGCGCTTGCGCTCCTGACAGAAGAGCGACCAGAGCCTACGGCTCTATGGCGTCGCCGGCCGCGGTGCCAGCTCGACGCGATCGAGCTCGACACCGCCCTCGCCGATGGCGCGCGCGTCGAGCGACTTCTCGCCGATCGATACGATCCAGGCGTGACGCTTGGCCGCGCTCATCGCCAGGTAGGGGCGCTCAGCCGGGGTTGCCGGCTTGCGCTCGCCCACACCCCAGGCGCCATCGCCCAGGTAGGTGACGCCGGCCGGGTCGGGTTTGTCGGCGAGCAGCGCGACGGTGCGCTTCAGCGCGTGGTCGTGATTCTCGAAGCCGACCGCCACGCCGCCGCGCTCGAACAGCGGTACCCACAGCTTGCGCACCTGCGGGCTGGGCTCGCCCTCGTACTTGCGTACCGAGGGATAGGCCGGGACATGGTAGACGGCGAAACGCCAGGTGCGCGCCTTGCGCTCGGCCAGGGCCTGCTCCAGCCAGGTGGTCTGGTCCGCCACCGCCTGCCCGTGGTTGGTGTTGAGCATCAGAAAGCTGACCTGGGCGCCGATATCGACCGCGCGGGTCATCGGCTCGGGGAAGAGCACGCCAAAGGGCGTCTCCGGCACCGTGCCGCGACCCTTGCCCAATTCGTGATTGCCGATCCCGGCGATCATCGGCACGCCACAGCCGTCGGCGCGACGCATGGTCTTGGCCCAGGTGCTGAAGAGGGTGTGATAGCGACCGAAGTTCTTGCTCTCGGCGTTGTCGTAGGCCCAGTCGCCGCCGATCACGGCCGCCTCGGGGTCGCTTGGGGCGATGGCGGTGCATACCGCATCGAGGTACTTCTGCTCGTGCAGCATGTCGCCGCCGATGGCCAGGCGCAGCGGCGGATCGAGACGGTCGCGCAGCGTACGCCAAGCGCCGAGCAGCGCGGTGCCGTCGTCGAACTCGACCTTCTCGTCGGGCTTGAGCCCGGACACCGTGCACTCGGCCACGCTCCAGCCGGTGTCCAGCACCTGCCGCACCGCGACCTGCTGCACCTGCCACTCGCCGCCGGCACGGCGCGCGCGGATCGCGGCCGGCGGGGTCTGCGCCAATACGCGCACCGTCAGGGTGGTGCAGGGGTCGCCGGTCCAGGTGGCAAAGGAGGAGGTGGCATCGCCGGCGACAAGCACGGCGGCAGCGAGGAGGGCGATGAACGTACGCATGGCCCGGCAGTCTGTCAGGCGGAGCGCCGGGGCAACTGCTCAGGACGCGGCTGCCATCATCGGCACCGGCAACATCGCCAAGTCGCACGCCGAGAACCGGTGATCGAACTGCGCTTCGCCAACGGCGCGATGGATTGACGGTCCTCTGATTGCACCGACTTCCACGCTCGCCGGACGACCATCTTCCTCCGGGATGACCAGCGCATAACCTGCCCTGCCTGAGACCGCAGCCCGCCACCCCGGCGGTCTGAGTGTCGCACGGCCGATGGCGGATCGTTGTATCTGCCACAGCTTGTCATTTCGGAGCACCCATGCCCTCCCGTCTCCCCGCGCTGCTCCTGGTCACCATCCTGCTCGGCCAGCTCGCGGCCGCTGAGCCCGCCGCTCAACCGCCCTTCCTCCACCCCCTGTTCAGCGACCACATGGTGCTGCAGCGCGACAAGCCGATCGTGGTGTGGGGCTGGACCACGCCGGGCGCAGCGGTCTCGGTCGGCCTGGCCGGCGGTTCGGCCCAGGCGGTGGCCGGCGCCGACGGCCGCTGGCAGGCGACGCTACCGGCCATGCCGGCGGGCGGACCGCACACGCTGGTCATCGATGGGACGGAGAAGCGCAGCATCGCCGACGTACTGATCGGCGACGTGTGGATCTGCTCGGGACAGTCGAACATGGAGATGAGCGTCGTGAGCTGCAAGGACGCCAAGAGCGAGATCGCCGCCGCCGCCGGCTTCCCCCGGCTGCGCCACATCCGCATCGACAAGACCATCTCGCCCGAGCCGCGTGCCGTGCCGATGACCCGCGGTTGGACCGCAGCCTCGCCTGCGACGGTCGGCAACTGGACCGCCGCCGGCTATTTCTTCGGTCGCGACCTGCTCGGCCATCTCGACGTGCCGATCGGCCTGGTCAACGCCACCTGGGGTGGCACCCGGGTCGAGGCGTGGACCAGTCGCGAGATGGTGGCGACGCTGGCCGACGGAGCCAAGGAGCTCGCGCCGCTCGACGAACTCACCCAGCGTTTCACCGAACTGACCCGGCGCCGCGTCGAGATGCAGCGCGACTGGGATGCGGGCAAGGCGAAGCTGATCGCTCTCGAGCAGGACGCCAAGCACCAGGCGGCGATGGCCGACCCGGCGCTCGACGACAGCACCTGGAGCGAGATCACGACCCCGTCCGACTGGGACAGCCAGGGTCACCGCGGGGTCAAAGGCGAGGCATGGTACCGCAAGGCGGTCGACATCCCCGAGGCCTGGGCCGGTAGGGATCTCGAGTTGAGCCCGGGTGCAGCCGATGAGATCGAGACCACGTTCTTCAACGGCGAGAAGGTCGGCGCGACCGGCGCGGTGCAGCCGTTCGACTCGTCGGCGTGGAATCAGCAGCGCTCCTACACCGTCCCTGGCAGGCTGGTGAAGGCCGGCCGCACGCGCATCGCGGTACGGGTCGCCAACCTGGTCGGCGAAGGCGGTCTACGCGCCAACGGCGACGCCAATGCCATGTTCCTGCGCCCGGTCGGCGCCGCCGCTGCCGACGGCATCAGCCTGGCGGGCACCTGGCGCTTCTCCTTCACCGTGCGCATGGTCGAGCCGGTCAACGCCGGGCCCAACGTCGCGAGCGTGCTGTACAACGGCATGATCAGCCCGCTGCTCGGCTTCCCCGTCACCGGTGCGATCTGGTACCAGGGCGAGTCGAACACGCCCGGCGCGTGGGCCTACCGCGAGCGCTTCCCCGCCATGATCAACGACTGGCGCGCACGCTGGGGCCAAGGCGACTTCCCCTTCCTGTGGGTGCAGCTGGCCGGCTTCCGCGAGCCCAAGACCGAGCCCAGGCCCGACGCTTGGGCGGTGCTGCGCGAGGCGCAGGAGCGCACTTTGGCGCTGAAGGCCACCGGCACTGCACTGGCCATCGACGTCGGTGACATCAAGGACATCCACCCCAAGGACAAGCAGACGCTCGGTGCGCGCCTCGCGCTGGTCGCGCGCAAGGTCGCCTACGGCGAACAGCTGGTCTTCAGCGGTCCGCGCTATGCCGGCATGACGGTCGAAGGCGGCGCCATCCGGCTGCGCTTCGACCATGTCGGCGGCGGACTGGTGGCCAAGGACGGCGAGCTGAAGCGCTTCGCCATCGCCGGCGCCGACCAGACCTTCGTCTGGGCCCAGGCACGTATCGATGGTGACACGGTGGTGGTGCGCGCCGACGCGGTCGCGGCACCGGTGGCGGTGCGCTACGCCTTCGAAACCAACCCCGCGGGAGCCAACCTCTGCAACCGCGAGGGCCTGCCGGCCTCGCCGTTCCGCACCGACGAGTGGCCAGTGCCGACCCAGCCGAAGCCCTGAGCAGGCACGCTTCGGAACACGGGCGCTCCGGCCCATGGCCTGGACGGGCCGAATCGCAATGCTGCCACCATGGCCCTCTCGACCGCCCATCGCCGCTCGCGCGCCGCCCGCATCGACCCCTGCTACAGCGCCACCCGCGTGCTGCCCGAGCACGACCGTCGCGCCGGTCCGCCGTGGCTCTACCTGCCTGGCACGCTCGAGGCCTGGCGCATGGTGCAGGTGCGGGCCAACGGCTTCCGCGACGCGACCGGACCATTCCATCCCGGCACCTTCGTGCCGCCGGCCACCGTTGCGTGGTTCCAGACCACCGTCGGCAAGCCCCGCGGCAAGCGCACGGTGCTGCAGCTGCGCTGCAACGGAGCGGTGGCGGTGTGCGTCGACGGCAAGCCGGTCTTCCACCATCCCGGTTCAGCCGAGGAGCTGGGCTGCGATCTCACCCCGTACCTGGTCCGCGGAGGCACCGCGGATCTGCGCCTGACCATCGCCACCACCGGCGAGCCGCCGGCCGTGCGCGTGCTCGGCCAGCTCGCCGGCCTCACCTGGACCGGCACCAGCGACGGCTTCCGTTTCGCTCCGGTGTCGTGCGAGCCGGCGACCCGCTCAGGCCTGCCGCCGCACCGCGTCGACGAGCCGCTGGTCGAGCTGGCGCCCGTGGCGGTGGACGGCGACGTCGCCGACTTCGGTCGTGAACTGCTGGCCCGGGTGGTGGCGCCGCGCGGGCGCGGCCTGCTCACCGTCGGTGAATCGCTGAGCGAAGTCCGCCACCCGCAGGGCATCGCGCACGAGCAGCACTTCGGCCTGCTTGATGGCGGGCGCACACGGACCTCTGCCGCCGCCCTCGCCCTGCGCTACGTGCGCGTGGCCGGCGCCGATCCGGCAGCGCTGCGCGTGCGCGCCTCATTCCATCCGGTGCGCTACCGCGGCGCCTTCGCCTGCAGCGATCCGCGTCTCGGCGCGATCTGGATGCGTTCGGCCTACACCCTGCGCCTGTGCATGCAGGACTTCCTGGTCGATGGGTTGAAGCGCGACCGCATGCCGTGGGTCGGCGATCTGGCGCTGTCGGTGATGGCCAACGCCTACACCTTCGCCGAGGACGGCATCGTGCGGCGCACCCTCACCGGACTGTACAGCGGCGGCATCGCCGCCAGCCACCTCAACGGCATCGTCGACTACACCCTGTGGTGGCCGATCGCGCTGCAGCTGCAGCGCTGGTACAGCGGGCGCAGCGATGACGGCTGCGCCACGGCGGAGCGGCTGCGCGACCTGCTCGATCACCTGGAACGACGCTGCGGCGCCGACGGCCTGCTGCGCGCCGGGCCCGGCGACTGGGTGTTCATCGACTGGGTCGCGATGCGCAAGGACGGCGTGGTGACCGCGGTACAGGTGCTGTGGGCCTGGGCCCTCGACGCCATCGCTGGCCTGGCCGCCCAGGCCGGTGACGAGGCTAGCGCTCGCCGTGCGCGCCGCCAAGCGACCCGAGTGCGTCGTGCGCTGCGCCGCGCCTGGGGCCCGGCGGGCTACCGCATGCTGGTCGACCGCGACAGCCCAACCTGCCGTCACGCCACCCTGCTGGCGACCCTCGGTGGCCTCTTGCCGCGCGGCGGCC
>JALHRW010000146.1 GCA_022841245.1 Planctomycetota bacterium | reverse complement strand
CGAGGGCCGCGTCGCTGACGCCGAGTGCGCTCTTGAGCTGGGAAACCAGCTCGACGAGTTCGACGACGGTCAGGCCTTTGACCTGCTCGACGATGGTGTTGATCTTGTCGCTCATGGGACTGTTCCTTGATGCGCCGCCGTCAGGCGGCTGATTGATCCGGCGTGGTGCCGGGTTGGGGGTGGTGGACTACTTCGAGCCTTCGTCGGCCTTGACCTTGAGCACGCGGACGAGCTCGGTCGGCTTGACGTTGGCGATGCGGACGAGCTGGGTGAGCGGGCTCTGCAGCACGCGCAGCAGCATGACACCGGCCTGCTCGCGGGTCGGCAGCTCGGCGAGGAGCTTGGCGCTCTTGGCGTCGAGGGCCTTGCCCTCCATCACGCCGCCCTTGAGCTTGATCTTCTCTTCCTTGACCAGCTCGTTGACGAGCTTGGCCGAGGCGGCGATGTCCTCGCCGGTGCAGACCATGCCGACCGATCCGGAAGCCGGAGCGATCTTGGCCAGGTCGGCGGGCAGGACGCGGTAGATCACCGCCGCCTTCGCGACCTTGAGCTTGGCGCCGACGGCGCGCAGCTTGGTGCGGAAGGTGATGGCATCCCCGGCGTTCAGCTTGGAGGCGTCGATGAGGATGATGGCGTTGGCCTTCTTGGCGACTTCCGTCACCTCGGCCAGCATCAACTCGTTGATCAGGCTAGGCATGACTCAGGCCTCCTTCTGCTCGACGAAGGCGACGCGCACACCGGGCCCCATGGTCGGGGAGAGGGTGACGGTCTTGATGAACGTCCCCTTCACGGTCGAGGGTCGGCTGTCGGCGACGTGGGTGAGGAAGGCGGAAATGTTCTCGGCCAGCTTGGCCTCTTCGAACTTCGCGGTTCCGACGCGGACGTGGACGTTGCCAGCCGCATCCGAACGAAACTCGATCTTGCCGCCCTTGAACTCCTTGACCGCGGCGGCGATGTCGTCGGCCACGGTGCCGGACTTCGGCGAAGGCATCAGACCGCGTGGGCCGAGGACCTTGCCGAGGCGACCGACCAGGCGCATCATCTTCGGCGTCGAGATGGCGACGTCGAAGTCCATGAAGCCGCCTTCGACCTCCTTGACCACATCTTCGCCGCCGGCCTTGATCGCACCGGCCGCGAGGGCGGCGGCGATCTTGTCGGCGTCATCGGCGAAGGCGACCACGCGGACGTCGCGGCCGGTGCCGTGAGGCAGGGCGAACGAGCCGCGGAACTGCTGGTCCGCCTTCTTGGTGTCGAGGTTGAGGCACACCGAGAGATCGATCGACTCGGTGAACTTCGCCTTGGCCAATTGCTTGACCAGGGCGACAGCCGCCGCGACGTCCTTCGGGGTCTTCAGGCCGCCGGCTTTTTCAGCCGTGGCGACCAGCGCCTTATAGCGCTTGCTGCGCGTCTTCATGTTTTCCTCCGTGGTAATGGCGGCGGCCAGGATGGCCACCTCCCACGATATGGTTGATGCGGAAAGATCAGTGGGGCGTGGGCCCCGGCGTCATCAGGCGACGACTTTGACGCCCATCGAGCGGGCGGTGCCGGCGACGCTCTTCATCGCCGCTTCGAGCGAGGCGGCGGTCATCTCGCTGCCCTTCTTCTTGGCGATCTCGGCGACCTGGGCCTTGGTGATCTGCCCGGCGTTGGCCGAGGGGCCGGCGGTGCCGGAGCCCTTCTCGATGCCAGCGGCCTTGCGGATCTGAGCCGACACGGGCGGCTGTTTCAGGATGAAGCTGAAGGTCTTGTCCTTGTAGACCGTGATCACCACCGGGATGATCTCGCCCTTCAGCTTGGCGGTCGCGTCGTTGAACTGCTTGACGAAGGCGGCGATGTTGACGCCCTTCGCACCGAGGGCGGGACCGACCGGCGGTGCCGGGGTCGCGCCTGCGCCCGGGATAACCAGGTTGATCGTTCCGACGATTTCTTTCTTAGCCATGTCTGTCGCTCGCACCCGGCCTCAGGGACCGGTCAGTTGGAAGGGGCGGGAAAGGTAAGAGACGTCTAGCTCAACGCAAGTGTTCAGTTCTCATCAGCGTGATTCATCGATGAAAGCCGTCGTTCTGAATGATTCGCGCCCGACTGCGCGTCCGGAGAGTGTGTCCCGCTATGGCGGCGCAGGCCGTCGGGCCGAGCACGCCACCACGACCGCCGTACGAGCCAAACGCGAGCGCGTGAAGCGCGAGCGGGGGTTCCGGGACGCGGCCAGCAGTCCCGCAGGGGATCCAAGGGGACCCCCTTGGTCGGGGGTCCTAGGGGGTCGAGACCCCCTAGATGCTAAACAGCCGGCTCGACCTGCCAGACCTCAAGCCACACCGGCGTCTGCCGACCGAAGACCGTGATCATGGCGCGGACCTCGCCCTTGGCGGCGTTGATCTCGGCGACCACACCTTCCATGCCGGCGAAGGTGCCCTCCTTGACTTTGACCCGATCCTCGAGCTTGAACGGGATCTGGATCAGCTCCTTGCGCTGCTCGTCGGGCGTCGCCGCGGTGGCGATGCGGACGATGCGCTCGGCCTCGTCCTTGGTCAGCGGATCGGGATTGCGCGGATCGGCGCCGAGGAATCCCGTGACGCCATCGACATCGCGGACCACGTCGATGAGGTTCTGGTCGAGCTCCATCTCGATGTAGATGTAGCCGGGGTACAGCTTGCGTTCGCTGCTGACCTTCTTGCCGCGCTTGACCTCGGTCACGCGTTCGGCCGGGATCAACATCTGGCTGACCAGGGCGTCCAGCTTATGCGCCTTCAACTGGATCGCGATCTGCTCGCGACAGTGGTTTTCGCGTCCCGAAACCGCTTTGAGTACGTACCAACGCATCGCATTACCTCTTCTGGATGTAATCAAGCCCGTTGAACAGGGCGAGATCGGTGAGGAAGACGATGCCGGCGATCACAGCGATCCCGAGCGCGACAACGAGCGTGCTACGCCACAACTCGCCTCCCTTGGGCCACGTCACCTTGGTCATCTCGTCCTGGACCTCGATGAGGAACTGGACTGCCTTGGGGTGCGGCCCGGCGGCGCCAAGTCCCACCACCAGGGCGGCCAGGGCGAGCACGCCATAAACGATGCCGAGGGTCAACTGGCGAACGGCGCCCGAGCCCGCGGCATCGCCGCTGTAGGTGGCGAAGGCGGCATACGCGCCAGTGTAACCGAGATCGGCTGCAATCAGGGCAGCAAGCACCATGACGCAGATGCGGACTATGCGGCCTTGTGGCCAGAGGTAGAACATGAGTGCTTCGGATCCGCGTGTGGTTGGCACGGGGGGAGGGATTTGAACCCCCGACCGGTGGATTTGGAATCCACTGCTCTACCAGCTGAGCTACCCCCGTATGGAGGACGGCCGGTCGCCCGGCCGTCCGCTGGTCCTACTTCCTCTTCTTTTCCTTGTGCAGCGTGTGCTTGCGCAGCCGCGGATTGAACTTCATCCGCTCCAGCTTGTTGCTGGTCTTGGACCGGCTGGTGTAGTAGTTGATGTCGCCGGTCTCACTGCAGACCAGCATGACGTGTTCGCGTTTGTCTTTGGCCATTCCTTCATTCCTTCACGACGCGCCTGCCGGCCCATGCGGACCGGCAGGTGCTGTTGGTGCGATCCGTGACTTAGGCCAGGACCTTGGTGACGACGCCGGAGCCGACGGTGTGGCCGCCTTCGCGGATGGCGAAGCGCAGCTTCTCTTCCATGGCGACCTTGTTGATCAGCTCGACCGTCATCTTGACGTTGTCGCCGGGCATCACGACTTCGCGGTCCTTGGGCAGTTCGACGCTGCCGGTGACGTCGGTGGTGCGGAAGTAGAACTGCGGGCGGTAGCCGGTCTGGAAGGGCGTCTTGCGACCACCTTCTTCGGCCTTGAGGATGTACACCTCGCACTCGAACTTCTTGTAGGTGCTGACCGTCTTCGGCTTGGCGATGACCATGCCGCGCTCGACCTGCGTCTTCTCGATGCCGCGCAGCAGAACGCCGCAGTTGTCACCGGCGACGGTCTCTTCCATCTCCTTGCGGAACATCTCGATGCCGGTGGCGACCGACTGGAGCGGCTCGTCGCGCAGGCCGACGATCTCGACCGGCTCCTGGATCTTGAGGCGGCCGCGCTCGACACGGCCGGTGGCGACGGTGCCGCGGCCAGAGATCGAGAACACGTCTTCAACCGACATGAGGAACGGCTTGGCGTCTTCACGCTCGGGCTGCGGGATGAAGCTGTCGATCGCGTCGAGCAGCTCGTTGATCGGCTTGCAGGCCGGGTCGTCCTTGCTGGTGGCGTCCTTGGCCAGGTCGCTGCGGCCGCGGATGATCGGGGTCTTGTCGCCGGGGAAGCCGTACTTCTTGAGCAGGTCGCGGATCTCCTCCTCGACCAGCGAGAGGAGGTCCGGATCATCGACCAGGTCGACCTTGTTCAGGAAGACGACGATGTGGTTCACGCCGACCTGACGGGCCAGGAGGACGTGCTCCTTGGTCTGGGGCATGGGGCCGTCGCCGGCCGACACGACCAGGATCGCGCCGTCCATCTGCGCGGCGCCGGTGATCATGTTCTTGACGAAGTCGGCGTGTCCCGGGCAGTCCACGTGGGCGTAGTGCCGGTTCTCGCTGGCGTACTCGACGTGCGAGGCAGCGATGGTCACGGTCTTGTTGGCGTCGCGGACGGTGCCGCCCTTGGTGATCTGGGCGTAGCTGATCTTCTCAGCCAGTCCGCGCAGGGCCGACACGTTGACCAGCGCGGCGGTCAGGGTCGACTTGCCGTGGTCGATGTGGCCGATGGTGCCGACATTCACGTGCGGCTTGTTGCGGACGAACTTTTCCTTGGCCATGACAGGCTCTCCGGGTGGGCGCGTGGTTGGGCGCCTGTGTGTAGATGTGAAGCGGGCGATGGTGCTGTCTTTGGGATTTGAACCCAAGACCTCTTCCTTACCAAGGAAGTGCTCTACCACTGAGCTAAGACAGCATGTGACCCGGAAGATGCATCGCGATCCACCTCTGGACTGGCCTGGAGCGGGTGGAGGGAATCGAACCCTCGTCATCAGCTTGGAAGGCTGCGGCTCTACCATTGAGCTACACCCGCGGGACTGGGTGGGCTGGACGGCATCTGGTGGGCAGAGAAGGACTCGAACCTTCGAAGGCGTAAGCCAGCAGATTTACAGTCTGCCCCGTTTGGCCACTTCGGTATCTGCCCGGGTATCCGTCCGGGAATCGCGATCATCTTCGTGGATGGCAAAGAGCGACGACATACGACACGACAGGGGGCTTGTTGGTGCCACCTGCCGGGCTCGAACCGGCGACCTACGGTTTACAAAACCGTTGCTCTACCAGCTGAGCTAAGGTGGCGGCACGAAGCCCCCTCCCCCCTTTTGGAAGGGACGCGGAAGTTAGAGGGCTGATCGGGGGTGTCAAGGAGACCTCGGCGAGGAACCGCCTCGCTGGTGCAGCGTCGGTCTATAGACCGAGCGCTTTGCGGATCTCGTCACGTAGGATCCAGGCGATCGCGACGAAGGCCGACAATCCGGCAATCAGCATGATCCAGGTCGACAGCGCCCAGCGCGGATCGGGTTCCGGCTCGCCGAGGCCGGCGATGGCCGAGAGCTTGCGTTCGAGCGCCAGCAGGCTCTGGAAGCGCTCGCGTGGATTCTTCGCCAGGCAGCGGTCGATGACCTCCTGCAGCGCGGGATCAAGGCCACGCACCACCGGCACCGGTTCGTTGCAGTGCTTGGCCATCAGGTCGTAGGCGTTGTCGGCGTCGAAGGGCGGTTTCCCGACGACCAGCTCGAAGAAGATGATGCCGAGGGCGTAGATGTCGCTGGCCACCGTGACGTCGCGGGTATTGCGGCACTGCTCAGGGCTCATGTAGAGCGGCGTGCCCATGACCTGGCCGGTCTTGGTGATCTTGGTCATCGACGGATCCCACGCCTTGGCCAAGCCGAAGTCGGCGACCTTGACGCAGGCGCCCTTGCGGATGTCGCCTGGGATGAAACGCATCTCGGCGTTGCGGCCGCCGGGCCTGGTCAGCAGCAGGTTCTCAGGCTTGATGTCGCGATGCACGGTCTTTGACGAGCGCAGGCCACGCAGCGCCATCACCAGGATCCAGGCCGCCTCTTTGGGCGGCAGCTTGCCCCGCGCATCCATCACTTCGCGCAGGCTGCCGCCGACCATGAACTCCAGCGCCAGGTAGGGGATGCCCTCGTGGCGGCCGCTTTCGATCAGCTTGACGATGTGCAGTCCGCGCGAGCCCTCGAGCACCTGGCGTTCACGCTTGAAACGCTGCTCGTCAGCGAGGTTTTCCAGGATCTTGACCGCCACCTCCTCGTCGGAGCGCTTGAGATGCCGGCAGCGGTAGACCGAGCCGCAACCGCCCTCGCCGAGCTTCTGCACGACGCACCAACGACCGACCAGGTCGTCCTTCTTGAGCTTGAGGCGATGTCCGAGCCGGGCCACGCGGCGCGAGCATAGGGTGGGAGTCGCCTGCGCCAGGAGTCCCTGCGCGGCGGGGGGCGCGACGTAGCGACGTGTATCAGCGGCGGCTGGCAGCGGTGGTGAGCGCTTCGGCCAGTGCGGCGGCGGCGGCGGCCTGGCGGGCGACTTCACCGGCATCTGCGGTTCCGCTACGAGCGCGCTCGGCAACGCCGGCGACCGCTGTGGCGATGGAGCCGGCGCCGTGCGCCGCGTCACCAACCGTGCGGGTGATTTCTGCCGTGGTGGCCGACTGCTCCTCGACCGCAGCGGCGATGGCTGAGAGCGCCTGGATCATCTGCGAGACGATGTCGGCGACCCGGGCCATGGCCTGGACGGCGGCGGCGGCATCGCTGCCGATCTGGGTCGAACGCGCCTGGATGTCGGCGGTGGCCTTCTGGGTCTGGCCGGCAAGCGCCTTGACCTCGCTGGCGACGACGGCGAAGCCGCGACCGGCGTCGCCGGCCCGCGCCGCCTCAATCGTGGCGTTGAGCGCGAGCAGGTTGGTCTGCTCGGCGATGCCGGCGATCGACTGCACCACCTCGCTGATCGCACGGCCCGCCTCACCCAGGCGACCGACCACGGCCCGGGCGTCGCTGGCGGCGCGGCCGGCCTCGTCACCGACCTTGCTCGCCTGGGTTGCCTGGCCAGCGATCTCGCGGATCGAAGCCGACATCTCCTCGGCGGCGGCGGCGACCGTCTGCACGCTGGCCGAGACCTGGGCAGCCGAAGCGGCCGCTGCGCCTGACTCGCTAGCCGTCGCGCCTGCACCCTGGTCGAGCCGGCCGCCGATCTCACGCAACGCAGCGGAGGCAGTGGTGAGCTCGCCGGCCTTGGCCGCGACGAGGCGGAGGACCTCAGCCGTCGCGGAGGCGCTCCGTTCCGCCTCGACCTGCCGGCTGGCGGCCTCGGCCAGGGCGCGGCGGGTGCGGCGGGCGGCAGCAAACAGGCTGATGCTGGCGATGAGCACCGCACCCAGGCCAAGGGCCAGGATCAGCGCGCTATCGCGCCGTCCCTCGGCAACGATGCCTTCCGCTTCGCGTCCAGCGTCGGCACCCGACGCCTCCACCGTCTTGCGCACTTCGGCCGAACGTTCGACCTGCAGGCCGACCAGGGCGTCGAGCTGCTGCCGCATCGCGGCGAAGGCCTTGGCTGCCGAACCGTCGCTGGCCCGCCGGGCGAAGGCATTCTGCGCCGGATCGACGGCCTTGGCCAGCACGCCACGGGTAGCCGCCTCCCAGGTCGCGAAAGAGGCCAGCAGCGCGTCGGCCGCCGCCTTCGCATCGCTCCCGGCCAGGGCCCCGTCGATGCGCTTGCGCGCCTGGGCGATGTTGTCGGCATGGTCCTTGGCCAGCGGCGGGAACGCCTCCTCATCGGCGGCGAGGGCGAGCTTCTCCGCCAGCAGCGCCTGGTGCACATCGCGGTCCGCTTCGAGCAGCAGCCGAACCGTCTCGCCCTGGGCGAGGACGGCAGGGAACTCGCGCTGCACCAGGGGACGCAGGTGTTCGCCCTCCAGAGCGACCGCGCCTGCGCGCAGCCGGTCGACGGCCCACAGCGAGACGCCAGCGACCGCGAGGATGACCACGACCGGCATGGCTATGCCGACAGCTGCGCGCAGCTCCATGGTTCAGAGCGCTTCGAGGGCGACGCCGAAGGTGATCGCGCCGACCACCGTGCCGTCAGCATCGATCAGCGGCAGCGAGACCTGCTGCAAGGTGGCGTTGGCGCTCTTGTCGAACTTGGCTTTGCCGACATCGACGCCGCCCTTCCGCTCGGCGAAGGATTTCTTCCACTTGTCCTCATCGCCCTGCCAGAGGTCGCTGGTCAGGTTGTTCTGCCCGACATTGGCGCCCTGGTCGTCCATGGCGAAGACCTCGCGCAGGGCGGGCAGCTGCTTGGCCAGACCGCGGATGGCCTCTGCAGCCGCATTCGACAGCTTTTCCTTCTGGATCGGCAACTCGGCCTCGGCAGCGGTCCACGCCTTGTCCTGGGTCTGGATGTCCGCGAGCGGCACTTTCTTGGCGTTCTGCGCCTTGACTTCGCGCACCAGCACCTCGTCGCCGATGACGGGGACCAGCTTGTCCTTGGCGAAGGCCTTGACCTTGGCGTCGATCACGGTGTTGGCGTCGAGCTCGGCGATGAGGCGGGTCCGCACCGCTGCGGCGTCCTCGGCCAGGGCGGACCCCGCTGAACAGCAGAGCAGGAAGGTGGCAAGCAGGTTACGCATATGGACTCCTGATGGATCACTATACAGCCTTCAAGGCAGCCGGTCAATCGGTGCTGGAACACGTGTCAGTCCCCGCAGCATCCCCGCCCGTGGACACCGCCGCCATCCAGGCCTGGCTCGACGCCGCGCCCAATGCCGAGCGCAGCGGCGACTTCCGCGCCATCCGGCCGGAGCGCATGCGCGCCTTCCTCGCCCGCCTGCCCGCCCCGCCGGCCCCCTGCACGGTCGCCGGGACCAAGGGCAAAGGCAGCACGGTTCGGTTGATCGAAGCTGCGCTCAACGGCAACGGCCTCGCCACCGCCGCCTTCAGCAGTCCGCATGTCGTCTCGGTGATGGAACGCTGGCGGGTCGACGGGGTCGACGCTGATCCCGCCGTCATCGCCCCGCTATGCCGGCGTGTCGAAGCAGAGGAACTCGCTGCCGGCATCCGGCTGAGTTGGTTCGAGCGCACTTTCGCCGTCGCGTGCCTGCTGGCGCATGAGCGGCAATGCGCCTTCGTCTGCGAGGTCGGGCTCGGCGGCCGGCTCGACGCGACCAACGCCCTCGACGCGGCGGTGGCGGTGCTCAGCGAGGTGTCGCACGATCATCGCGAGGTGCTGGGACCGACCACCTGGCACATCGCGCACGAGAAGCTGGCGGTCAGCCGGCCCGGCCGTCCGCTGGTCATCGCGCCGCAGGAGACCGCCACCGCCCTGGCGGTGTGGCACCGCCTGCCGCCAGGCCGCGAGGTGCGCTGGGCGCAGCGTCCGGCGCTACCCTTCGATCTCGCTCTGCCTGGGGCGCACCAGCAGGACAATGCGGCGACGGCGCTGCTCGCCGCCCGGCTGTATCGGCCCGCCATCGATATCGGATTGGCCCTCGCAGGCATGCGCACGGCGACCCTGCCTGCCCGCTGCCAGCACCTGGGTCGGGCTCTGATCGATGGGGCGCACAATGGCCCGTCGCTGCGCGCCGCGATCGCGGTGGCCGCGGAACGTCTCGCCCGAGACTGGACCCTGCTGCTGGGCACGGCGCGGGACAAGGAGATCGACGAGATGCTGGCCGTGATCCCGGCCGGCACACGTGTGCTGCGCTGCGGTTTCACCAGCCCGCGCGCGCGCGGGGAACATGACTGGCCGGCCACGGCGCAGCAGTGGCCGTGGCACGCCAGCATCACCTCGGCCCTGGCCGCAGCTCCGGGCGAGGTGCTGGTAGCCGGCAGCCTCTACCTTGCCGGCGAGGCGCTGCAGGCGCTGCGCTGATTCAGCGGCGGCGGTCGCGCAGCCAGAAGGCCACGCCGACGACGATGGCGGCAGTGATGGCGGCGACCGCGACGGGGATCATCCAGCGCATGGTCAGGGCTTCGCCGGCTGGGTGGAGCTGCGCAGCAGGGTGCCGGCGAGGGCGTCGAGCGCCCCGCCGCCGCCGCTGACCATGACCTGGGGAGCGATCTGCACCTTGCCCTCGGCGACCAGCTTGAGCAGCTCCAGCTGCACCACGCCGGGTGCGCCGATCGCCTTGGCCAGGCCTTCATAGGCCTTCATCCGCGCGTCGGCGGTGATCTGGATGTAGCTGGCCTCGCCCTTGGCCTCGGCCTCGCGCGCCTTCGCCGCCTGCTCCTTGACCTGCACCTGGAAGCTGGCCTGCACCACCTGGCGCTGCTGCTCGGCCTCCTCCTGGGCGCGGATGAAGGTGGCGCGGCTCTCCTCGGCCTTGCGCTTCTGGTCGAAGGTCTGCTGCTGGTTGACCGCCACCTCGCGATCGGTCTGGGTGGCGATCAGCTGCTTGCCCGCCTCGCTGTGGTCGAGCTCGATCTGGGCGACGAATACGCCATCGGTGTTCAGCCGGTACTTCTTCAGCTCCTCGCGCATGCGCTCGGTCGCCAGCTGCTGCACCTGCGAGCGGCTGGAGACGAACTGCAGCGCATTCATCGTCTCGGCGACGTCGCGGAAGATGGTGCGGATGTTGGGCAGGATGACCCGCGCCTCGAGATTGGTCAGGGCCTCCTCCTCCTGATCGTCCTTGGTCGTGCGGTCGGGATCGCCGAGCAGGGCGACGAGGTGCGGAGCGTCGGCCGAGGCGATGTTGACGCCGACGCGGACGTCGACCGGGAACTGGAAACCGTCCTTGCTGCGCACCTTGATCGCCCACTTCTCGTTCTGGTAGGTGTACACCCGGTTGGTCGTCGCCACCTTGATCACGCTGAAGGCCTCGGGGTGCAGGTAGTAGGCACCGGGCGACAACGGTACCTGCCACAGGCCGCGCATGCCGCGCGAGACCAGCGGCGTGCCGTTGACCACTTCCACCTGCTGGCCCTCGGTGGGCTGGTATTCCTTGCCGTCATTGGCCTTGATCACCGCCACCTCGCCGGCCGCCACCACCAGGGCCGGCTTGGCCTCGACCGTGAACAGGCGCGGATTGTAGCGATACCGGCCCGGCGTCAGCACGGTGAGCTGCGGTCCGCGGTAGCCGAAAGCCTGTTCGGGCGTGGCGCCGAGGAACTTCTGTCCATCGAGCAGCTCATCGGCCGATGGCCATTCCGGCGCGTAGACCATGCCCGGCGGCAACGGCTTGCCATCCAGGGCCATGACCAGTCCGAGATGGCCGGTCTCGACCGTCACGGTCTGCACCTGCTCGACGGTGTAGAGCCACGGCCAGTAGCCGAAGTGCCAGCCGGGGCCGAGGACCTTTGCCTGCGGGCCCTTCTCGTCATGCGCCGCGACCACGCGGTTGGCCGGCAGATCGGGACCGAAGTGGCGGATGACCACGCCACCCTGGTCGTCGTTGACCGACACCGCCGAGGAGAAGCCGATCGCGGTCAGGCCGGTGATGACCAGCGCTATGCCAGCAGCGATGCCAAGTGCCCGCACCTGCACCAGACCAGGGACCAGGGCCAGCAGGGCACCAGCGAAGAGAAGGAACAGTCCGAAGATGAACAGGATCATGGGCGGCACTGTCCCGGTGGGCCCCGACCGTCAACCGCCAGGCTGTTTGCTTAGGGCTCCTGGGAGCGCCGCACTCCCGTGCGGCTGCCTTGGGGGCCTTGGTGCCTCCATCCGAGCCGCACAGGAGTGCGACGCTCCCAGGAGCAGTCAACCGCCAGCCAGGTATCCCATCAACGCCACTTCGCTCTTCAGCGCCGAGAGCGCGTCGCTCAGCAGCAGGCCTTCGTTCTCGGCATGCGCGCCGCACTGCGGATCCTCGACGCCAAGCAGCAGGGCCGGCACGCCGCCGAGCAGGGCAGTCATCTCGCCGACGAATGGGATCGAGGCGCCGCAGCCGATCGCCACGGGCTCGACGCCGAAGCCGCGGCGCAGCGCCGCACGCG
>JALHRW010000145.1 GCA_022841245.1 Planctomycetota bacterium | reverse complement strand
GCTGCTGGCCGCTGGCCGCTGGCTGCTGGCCGCTGGCCGCTGGCTGCTGGCCGCTGGTCGCTGGCCGCTGGCCGCTGGTCGCTGGCTGCTGGCCGCTGGCCGCTGGCCGCTGGCTGCTGGCAGGCCGTCAGTAGCTGCTCGGCGAAGCCGACGATCAGCTCATTGGTCGTATTGGCGAGGATGACGTGCTCGAAGCTGGCGAGCTGCTGGTTGATCGCGGCCGTGACGGCGGGATGGCCGTGGCCGAGGCTCTTGCACCACCAGCTGCTGATGGCGTCGAGCACCTCCCGCCCGTCGGCCAGGCGTAAACGGCAGCCGCTGGCGGAAACCACCGGGAGGGGAGGGAAGTCCTGGTAGTCGCTCATCTGGCTGCAGGGGTGCCAGATCGAGGCCAGGTCGCGGTCGATGAGCGATTTGACGTCCACGATAGCATGATTGAGGGCCGATGCCGCCGGTCCAGGGCGATTTGAGGCCGTGAATCGCCACTCCATTAAAGAAGTCCATCGCCGGTTGGCATCTTGCGGCCCGACAACCAGGGATTGACCCCGCTTTGGACGGAGATGGTCTTGACTCGACTGCCAAGTATGTCTATAAGCTGCTCCCCGCCACGCATCCGACGACTGCCGCTCAGCAACAGGCAATATTCGGATCGAAACCGGCGGGTACGGAGAATGACATGAACGCAAAGGTCCCAACTGGCGGCGAAATGGTCGTCAAGTGCCTCGAGCGCGAAGGCGTCGAGTTCGTATTCGCCTATAGCGGCGGCGCGGCGATGCCGATCTTCGATGCGCTCTATGATTCCAAGATCCGCCTGGTGCAGGTCCGCCATGAGCAGGGCGCAACCCACATGGCTGACGGCTACGCCCGTGCGACCGGCAAGCCCGGCGTCGTCCTGGTCACCTCCGGCCCCGGCGCGACCAACACCGTCACCGGCTGCCTGACCGCGCTGATGGACTCGGCGCCGATGATCGTCCTCTGCGGCCAAACCATCTCGCCGATGCTGGGCAAGGACGCCTTCCAGGAAGCCGACGTCACCGGCATCACCTACCCGGTGGTCAAGCACAGCTACCTGGTCAAGAAGTCGGCCGACATCCCGCGGGTGATGAAGGAGGCCTTCCACCTCGCCACCACCGGCCGGCCCGGCCCGGTCCTGCTCGACCTGCCCAAGGACGTCACCCAGGGCCCGTGCACCGCGCCGCTGGTCGACGAGGTCTTCCTGCCCGGCTACCACATTCCCGGCCGCGCCGACGCCAAGCTGCTCGACCAGGCGGCGGCCTACATCATGAAGGCCAAGCGGCCGCTGCTCTATGTCGGCCACGGCGCGGTGATCAGCGGAGCCGGGCCGGCCATCGCCCTGCTCGCCGAGAAGACCGGCGCGGCGGTGGTCAACACGCTGCTCGGCAAGGGCGCGGTCAGCGAGGCGGCGTCCTGCAACCTCGGCATGCTCGGCATGCACGGCACCGCCTACGCCAACCGCGCGGTCGAGCATTGCGACCTGATCATGGCGATCGGCGCCCGCTGGGACGACCGCATCACCGGCAAGCTCGCCTCGTTCTGCCCGGACGCGATCAAGCTGCACATCGACATCGATGTCGCCGAGTTCGGCAAGATCATCCGGCCGCACGTCTCGCTTGCCGGCGACGCCAAGCTGGTCATCGAGGAACTGATCCCGCGGGTCGGCAAGCTCGACACCGCGGCATGGTGGAAGGAGATCGAGGGCTGGCGCAAGGCCTACCCGCTGAAGTACCCCAAGAAGGGCGGTTTGCGCGCCCAGATGGTGCTCGACCGCCTCGACAAGCTCGGCGGCCGCGACTGCATCGTCACCACCGACGTCGGCCAGCACCAGATGTGGGCGGCGCAGTTCCTGCGCACGATCAAGAACCGCCACTGGATCAGCTCCGGCGGCGCCGGGACCATGGGCTTCGGCTTCCCCGCAGCGATCGGCGCCAGCCTGGCGACCAACCGCTCGCCGGTGTGGGCGATCGTCGGCGACGGCGGCTTCCAGATGACCCTGTGCGAGCTGGCCACCGCCTTCGTCGAGAAGGTCCCGGTCAAGGTCCTGATCATCAACAACCACTACCTCGGCATGATCCGCCAGTGGCAGGAGCTGTTCTTCGACAACCGCCTGTCCGGCTGCGACCTGCCGGGTAATCCGGACTTCTGCAAGCTGGCCGAGGCCTACGGCATCAAGGCCTTCCGCATCAAGCGGGCGGCCGATGTCGACAAGGTGCTGAAGAAGGCGATGGCCTACAACGACGGCCCCTGCGTCATCGACGCCGAGGTGGTCAAGGAGGACAACGTCTTCCCGATGATCCCGGCCGGCGCCGGCTACGCCCAGATGATCGTCGAGAAGCCGAAGATGAAGATGGAGAAGCCGACGGGATCGACCTGACGGTCCGTCCCCCGTCGCCAACACCTACAGGCAGCACCATGACCACCGCCATCGCCACCAGTCCGTTCCACACCATCGCCCTGCTCGTCCGCAACAAGCCGGGCGTGCTGGTCCGCACGGCCCTCGTCTTCTCGCGCCGCGGCTACAACATCGAGTCGCTGGTGGTGTCGCCGGCCTTCGACGCCGAGATCGCCGGCTACAAGTCGGAGGTCAACGAGTTCTCGCGCATGACCATCACCTGCAGCGGCGACGGAGCGGTGCTCGAGCAGATCGTCAAGCAGCTGGAGAAGCTGGTCGACGTCGTGCACGCCATCGACCACAGCGGCCAGGCGGTGATCGAGAGCGAGCTCGCGCTGGTCAAGGTCAAGGTCGCGCTGTCCGACCGCACCGCGGTCCTGCAGATCGCCGAGCACTACAAGGCCAAGGTGGTCGACTACGGCGCCGACTCGCTGATCCTGCGCGTCGAAGGCGAGAGCGACAAGCTCGACGCCTTCCTCGCCCTACTCAAGGGCAGCAAGATCGTCGAGCTGGTGCGCTCGGGCAAGATCCTCATGGCCCGGGGCTTGGAGACGACCTGATCTCCGCCTGCCTGCTGGCAACCCACGGAGGGACGGAGGGGCGGAGTTGAGACGGAGATGAAGCATGGATCATGCTCCGTCCCCGCTCCGTGGCACTCCGTCTCTCCGTGGTTTCGGAACCGCAGGGTTCAGCCCGCGGTCCTTGGCCAGCGCGATCTCCTCGCGCGCCAGCTCGACCCAGCGGCGCAGGCGCCACGGTTCACCCTGCACCGTGTGGGTGTCCTTCAGCACGAAGCACAGCGGGCGGTGGCCGCACAGGCGCAGGGTGGTGGCGATGTCCTCGCGGATGTCCGGTTCGCGGAACTCGCCGCACACCAGGGTCGGGTTGGGCTTCCTGGCCAGCACCAGCTTCCCGTCGGAGATCGCCGCCATCTTCTCCTGATCGGCCCATGGGGCCATCGACACCACGCGCAGGTTGGGGACCTCGGCCATGATCATGGCGAGGCGCCTCTCGACCCCTTCGCAGCAGCCGTAGTAGGCCAGGCCGAAGCGGCGCATCAGCGGCACCTGGTAGGGCAGGATGAATTTCTGGAACAGCTTGGGCGAGACGCCGACCGTTTCCTGGCTCTCGGCGAAGCCCCAGCGCTGGGCGAAGGTCGCGCCCCGGTCGAGCACCGGCAGCGTCGTGGTCGGGCCATAGGCGCCCGAGCCGATGCCGAACGAGCAGTCGTGGTTGCTGGTGAGCAGTCCCTCGCGCTCGTACCAGTCCATCATCTGCGCGTAGTCGTCGCGCATCCAGGCCATCAGCGCATGCAGGCCCTCGGGGTCGTCGTACATCAGCGTCATCAGCTGTTCGAGCCCGACCAGGCGGATGACGTCGATGGTCAGGCCGACAGTCCAGAAGCCGCAATGCCGGCGCTGCACGGTCAGGAGGTCGCCGACTAGATCCTGGGCCAGGGCGAGCTCGGCGTCCGAGCTGGCGCGATCGACGCTGAACTCGCGGTGACGCAGCCTGGCGAGGTCCTTCTGCAGGTCCTTGAGCGGCGGCTCCCACACGAAGCTGCCGCGGTTGTCGCCATGGTGCTGCGGGATGTCGACGCCCCAGCCGGTGTCCTTGACCCGCCACTGGATGTCGACGGTCGGCGTCCATGGCGTGTCGTCCTGGAGGAACTCGGCGCGGCGGATGCGCTCGCGCAGCCCCTTCTCGATGCCGTGCAGCTCCGGCGCGCAGGTGCACCTCTCGTCGCCCATCAGCTCGGCGGTGGCGCCCTCGGGCTGCACCGCGACCAGCGGCCGCTCGGTCGGCTGCAGGTCGACCAGGCGCTGCCATTGCTGGCGGCTCCAGCGCACCTGGTCGCTGGCGCAGATGTCGCGGTAGCGCGCGGCGAGGGAGCGGAGGGTGGCGCGGTCGGTGGGGGAGATGGTCGGCATGGTGAACAGCCTAGCCAGGTGCGGGCAGGGATCGCTCGCCTCGCTGGAAGTGGACTTCGCCGGATCGGAACTGGTCGCTGGTGACTGGCCGCAGGCCGCTGGCCGCTGGTGGCTGGCCGCAGGCCGCTAGTCTCCCGCCGATGCCCGATCCCTGGTACGCCGATGGCCTCCGCTTCACCTGCACCCAGTGCGGCAACTGCTGCACCGGCGCGCCCGGGCACACCTGGGTCAGCGAGGCGGAGATCGACCTCCTGGCCGCCCGCATCGGGGTCGACCGGGCCTCGTTCTGCCGCACCTACACCAAGCAGGTGTGGCGTGGCGGCGTGCAGCTCGTCTCGCTGATCGAGAAGCGCAACCACGACTGCGTGTTCTGGGCCGAGGGCGTCGGCTGCACGGTTTACGAGCAGCGTCCGCGCCAGTGCCGCACCTGGCCGTTCTGGCGGATCAGCATCGAGGACCGCTCGACCTGGGACGAGCAGGCCTGCGGCTGTCCGGGGATGAACCGCGGCGCGCTGCACGGTGCGGCGGAGATCACCGCCACCGCGGCGGACGACGGCCTGCCTTAGCGTTCGTTTGCCCCGCTTCGCCATCGGCAGTGGAAGCGGGCTGCTGGACGTCATGTAAGTGCTGTAGCATCAACGGCGATAGGTGATTCGACCTGGGCTGGCACAGGCATTGCGTTGCAGTCTGTCGCGCGTCCCACCGTCGAGGAACACCACATGCGACTTCTGCTGCTCATCGTCATGTGCATCGCCCCGCTGGCGGCGGAAAGCCTGTTCCGCGCCGAGACGCTGGCCGACGGCAACCTCTACGCCGATGCCACTGCGCGCCGCCGCGGCGATCTGCTCACCGTGGTCATCCAGGAATCGACCTCGGTGTCGGAGAACCAGAAGACCGACACCAGCCGCGACAACAAGGTCGGCGCCGGCGTGAACATGTTCCCGGGCAGCAACCAGCTGCCGGCCCAGGTCGGCGAAAGCACGCTCGGCCGTCTGCCCGGCATCGACCTCGAGTCGAACAAGGAGTTCCAGGGCCAGGGCAAGTACGACCTGACGCACAAGGTGCGGTCGTCGATCGCCGTGCAGGTGGTCGATGTGCTCGACAACGGCTCGCTGGTCATCCGCGGCTCACGCGAGGTGGTGGTCAACGAGGACCGCAAGACCATCCAGATCGCCGGCATCGTCCGGCCGAGCGACATCAAGAGCGACAACACCGTGCTGAGCGAGAAGCTCTACGACCTGCAGGTGTCGATCGCCGGTGAAGGTCCGCTCACCCGGGCGCAGCAGGAAGGCTGGCTGGGCAAGCTCATCGACATCGTATGGCCGTTCTAGCCATGAAACCGCTCCTGCCCTGGCCGCTGGTCGCTGGTCGCTGGTCGCTGGCCTGGCTGGTGGCCATCGGCTGCCTGATGTCCGCCGACGCCACCCAGGGCGTGCGGCTCAAGGATCTGTGCACGGTCGACGGCGTGCGCGACAACCAGCTCAACGGCATCGGCATCGTCGTCGGCCTGAGCGGGACCGGCGACAAGAGTCCGGCGACCAAGCGGCTGCTGCGCCAGGTGTTGGCGCGCAAGAACCAGGCTCTGGCCGAGAGCGATCTCGACTCGCGCAACGTCGCGCTGGTCGCGCTGACCGCCGACATCCCTTCGTTCAGCAAGGCCGGCACCCGGCTGCACACGCAGCTGTCGGCGATCGGCGACTGCTCCAGCCTGCGCGGCGGCATCCTGCTGCAGACGCCGATGGACGCCTGGGATGGCAAGATCTACGCCGTCGCCCAGGGGCCGGTGTCGATCGGCGGCTTCGGCCCGGCCAGTCCGGCCAATCCCGGTCCGGTCGGCACCGACCACAAGAACATCGAGACGGTGGCGGTGATCGAGTAGATCGTCGAGCGCGAGGTGCCGGCTACGCTGGTGCAGAAGGACCGCCTGCGCCTGGTCCTGCGCGATCCCGACTTCACCACCGCCTCGCGCGTGGCCAAGGTCCTGGGCGAGGCCTTCGGCGCCGAGCGCGTCGCCGCTGAGGACGCCCGCGCCATCACCCTGCGCTTCACCAGCGCACCCAGCCCGCAGGAGGTGGTCGAGTCGCTCGCCCGCATCGAGGAGTTGCGCGTTTCGCCTGATGTGAAGGCCCGCGTGCTGATCAACGCCCGCACCGGCACCATCGTCGTCGGCGCCTCGGTCTCGATCGGCGCGGTCGCGGTCAGCCACGGCGGCCTGTCGTTGCGCATCGTGCCGACCGCCAAGCCGGTCGGCCCCGACGGCCAGTCCACCGGCGTGGCGTGGAGCGATCCGGTCACCCGTCTGCGCAGCGACGAGCCGCCGCCCGGGATCAAGCCGCCGATCGTCCCCGGCAGCCTCGGCCTGGTCGAGGGCGTGACCGTCGACCAGATCGCCAACGCGCTCAACGCCATGGGCGCCCGCCCGCGCGACCTGGTCGCCATCTTCGAGGCGATCCACCGTGCCGGAGCGCTGCACGGCTCCCTGGAGATCATGTAATGCCCGATCTCGCACTCACTGCGGCCGGACGGCTGACCGGCGTCGACCAGCAGCAGAAGCTGCACGTCGCGGCCCGCGCCTTCGAGCAGCAGTTCATCGCCCAACTGCTCAAGCCGATGAGCGAGCGCAGCGAGGAGCAGGACGAGCTGTTCGGCCGCGATCCCGCCTCGGCGCCGTTCCAGAGCCTGTTCGTCGACGGCCTGTCCGAACACGCCGCCGGCGGCCTGGGCATCGCGGAGATCCTCGAACACTCGATCGCCGGGCGTATCCGCCAGGGTCGCTGAGGCCATTCGAGCCGGCGAGACGCCGGCGATCCGGGCGTCGCCGCGGAGCGGCTCCAAATTTCGAACATTGGAGCTGCCGGCAGGCAGCGACGCCCGGAACGCCGGCGTCTCGCCGGCAGGCGCAGGACCTGGCACGCCGTGCGCGTTCATCCTGCATGACCCCGCCCAATCCCGCCGCCGTCGCCACCCTGCTCGACCAGCTGCGTAAGCACCTCGAGAACGAGCTGGTGGTGCAGAAGAAGCTCCTGGTCATCGCCGAGCAGATGTCGCCCCGGCTGATGTCCGGCGATGCCAAAGGCGTCGCTGCCTTGGTAACGCAGCAGGAGGAGCCGGCGCGCGAAGCCGCCCGCCTCGGCAGCATTCGCACCCGTCTCGCCCATGCCCTCGCCACCGTCCTCCATCTCGAGGGTGAGGTGACGCTGAGCAAAGTACTGGCGCTGGCGCCGGCGGCGATCCGCGTCGAGCTGGAGCGCCTGCGCCAGGAGGTGGTGCAGGTGTGCCAGCGCCTGGGCCGGCAGTCGGAACGCAACCTGGTGGTCACCCGGCAGGGTCTGGCGATGATCCGCGACGTGCTCGGGGAAGCGATGGGGGCCAAGCCGATGGTCGCATATGATCGCCGTGGGCTGGTCGGGGCGCCGACGGCGCCACGTGGCGCCGTCGTCAACATTCGCTTTTAGCTCTTTGCTCGTAGGGCTCTGCCCTACGTACCCGGCAGGGGCCCTTCGCCCCTGCAGCCCGCTCGACACGCCGCGCATACGCGCGTCGATTTGGTGTATCGTGGTCGTTCGTTCCAGTCTCGCTGGGCTTACGCCTGCGCTCGCTCGACGGACGGAAGAAGGCGATCATGGTGGCCGAGGCCCAGGCCTCGCTGGGCTTACGCCTGCGCTCGCTCGACGGACGGGGCGTCGACGTCCACGTCGACGAGGGGCAATGCGAAGCGACGGCAGCAGAGGGCGATTGCCGCAGTTGTATGGATGAGTAGGGTGGAGGGGCATGGCAGCGAACGAGCGGCTTCCGCGCTATCTGCGCGTCACCGGACAGATCCGGGCGGCGGTCCTGGCTGGGACCTTCGGCGAGCGGCTGCCACCCGAAAACGAACTCGCGATCAAGTATCGCATCTCGCGCATGACCCTGCGCCGGGCCGTGGCGGCCCTGGCCGAGGAAGGACTGCTCGAATCACGCCATGGGGCCGGCACCTTCGTCCGCGCCGGGGCGGCACAGGCCCGCACCGTGGCGCTGCTCGTCGCACCCGACATGGCCATCCACCACGAGGACATGTTCCACCAGCAGTTGGTGCTCTCGCTGATGTACGGCTGCGCCGGCCGCGGCTGGATGCTGCGCATCGCGCCCAGCGCCGCCGACCTCGGCGCCCGCCTCGGCGCCGGTCGCGGGGCGGCGGTCTCCGGCTGCATCGCCATCGCCTTCGGCGCCGAGGACCAGCACCTGCTCGGGGCCATCCCCGTGCCGATCATCAGCGTCGATGGCGAGCCGCTGGCCGGGGCGTCCGCCGTGCTGCCGGACAATATCGGCGGGGCGACGGCTGCCGTCGCCCGGGTGGTCGCGCTCGGTCATCGCCGCATCGCCCACCTCGCCGGCGCGGCCGGCAAGCTCGCCGGGCGCGAACGGCGCGATGGGTACTTCGCGGCCATGGCCCAGGCCGGTCTGGCGGTCGGCGACGGTTCGGTCATCCAGGGCGCCTTCCGCTTCGAGGACGGCTACGCCGCGATGCAGCGCTGGTGGCTGCAGCCGGTGCGGCCGACGGCGGTGTTCTGCGCCAACGATATGATGGCGATCGGCGCCGCACGCTGGGCGGCCGAGCACGGCGTCCGGGTCGGCTACGACGTCAGCATCATCGGCTGCGACGGACTCCTCGTATCCTCGCTGCTGTGGCCGTCGATCAGCACGCTGGCGCTCGATTTCGCCGTGCATGCGGCCAATGTGCTTGATGCGGTCGCGGACGACGAGCGCGGCGGCATCCGTCGCACCCCGCTGCGCCTGGTCGAGCGCGACTCGACCGGTCCGCCGCGTCAGTAGTCCGTGCCCTTCGCCGGGTCGTAGATCGCCTTCCCGGCCTGCGCCAGGTTGAGCGTGGTGGTGCGCATGTCGCACAGCAGCACGCCGCCGCGCTTGCGGTGGCGATAGTCGATGTCTCCCTGCCCCCAGAGGTTCTCGTCATTGTTGGTGTCAGCGACGAGCAGCCGGGTCGAACGAGAAGTGAGCCTGTTCCAGGTGAGCCACCTGAGCGCCGCCCCTTGGTATTGGGGGCCGCTGGCCAGCGGTACCGCCTCCATGAAGAGGTTCATGGCGTAGCCGTTCTGCCACGGCGTCGGCTTCCATTTGTAGTTCGGGCAGCCCTTGATGATCTTGCCGCCGATCGTGCTCCCTTCGTCAATGTAGAGAATGAGGTCGTCGCCCCATTTGCCTTTCGCTGTATAAGGGCCTTTCACCGGGACGATGAGGTCGTTCCAGTCGTTGGCGTATGCGATATAGGCGAAGCCGATCTGGCGCAGATTGCTGGTGCAGACGACGGCTCGCGCCTGGTGGCGCACCACTTCGAGAGAGGGGAGCAGCAACATGGCCAGGATGGAGATGATCGCGATCACCACCAGCAGTTCGATTAAAGTAAATGCCCTGGTCTTCACATCTGGTATATACAACACGGGAGGCCCAAGTCAATATCTGGCCGGCTCAAGCAGTTCTCGTGGCGGGATCGTCGATCGCCCGGTCGGCCTGCGGGGCGAGCAGGCCGACGGTGCGGATGATCCTGGTCCCGATCGGGTTGTTCGTGTCCGCGCAGGGGACCCTGCTGTCGTCGTCGATATAGGGCAGGAGGTCAGCACCCCATTGCTTCCACGTTTCCACCGGCGAAATCAGGCCGCGATGGTCATCGGCGCAGGCCGCGTGGGCGAAGCCGACCTGGCGCAGAGGCGAGAGGCAGACCATCGAGCGGACGGAATCGCGCACCGTGGCGATGCCCGGTAGCAGCAGCGGAAGCACGGCGACGATCATCACCACCACGAGCAGGGTGAAGGTGCGCTGGCCCATATATTTGTATATACAACTGATAATAGAAAGCCAAGGACGTCTCGCCGGCTGAAGCCTCTGAATGCGCTACAGCATGATCGCGCCGCGCTCGGCCAGCGTCCGACGCAACAGCTGCGGATCGACCGCCGCCATGGTCGAGCCCCCGCGCAGCGCCAGCGCCGCGGCGGTGCCGGCGGCCTCGCCCATCTGGTTGCATACCACCATCACGCGCACCGCACCGAAGGCGCCAGGATCGGCGTCGAGGCAGCGGCCGGCGACCAGCACGTTGTCGAGGTCGCGCGGCACCAGGCTGCGGTACGGCACCTGGTAGTAGGTCGGGTCGACCGCCTGCTCGGCGCGCCAGCGACCCCACACCCCGGCCTGGTCCGCGGCGTCCTGCCGCATCTCGCGCCCGTCGAGGTAGCGGAAGATGATGCCGCCACCGCCTTGGGGATGGATGTCGACGCGGTAGCAGCTGTTGGCGATGGCGTCGGGGAAGCGGACGCCGTCGAGGACCTCGGCCTCGGTCAGCTGGTGCAGGCAGTGGGCATGGCACGACTCGCGCAGGCCGATGCGGGCGGGGAGGGCGGTCATCGCCACCGGGTGCTCCGGGTGCTTGGCCCGCACCAGATCGATGATGCGCCGGGCCTGGTTGCGCCCTTCGATCTCGGCCCGGGTCAGCGAGTCGGCATCGCAGGCGTCGAGGTCATGCACGCGGGTGCCGAAGATCAGGTCCTGCCCCGGCACGCCGGGGACGCGCGAGCCCCACACGAACCCGCGGCGCAGCGCCTGCGGGTTGGCCGGATCGAAGATGGTCTTGCCGAGATTGAAGCCGGGATCGGCGCGGCGCACCTCGTCGAGGCCGCTGACCATCACCGCGGTGGTCGCCGGCTGGACCTTGGCGTGGCGGTGCAGCGCGTGGCCGGCGTGGCGCAGCACGTCGGCATCGCCCGAAGCGTCGACCACGGCGCGGGTGCGGATGGCGCGGCGTCCGCTCTTGTCCTCGATCACCACCGCCGACACGGTGCGGCCGTCGCGCACCACCGCCGCGACGCGGGTGTGGAGGAACGGCCGGATGCGGTGCTCGAGCACCAGCACGTCGAGCTCGCAGGCCAGCTCGGCCGGGACGAAGCCGAACTGGAGGTGGGGATTGGTGCGCTCGGTCTCGTAGAGCGCGCCGCGGCGGCGCAGGCGCTCGAGCACCTCGCGGGTCAGGCCGGCGGTGATCTCGATCTTGCCAGCGGTGTCCCACAGCGCGTGCCAGACGCACACCATGCTGGCGGTGGCGGTGCCGCCGAACTGGTTGAACTGCTCGACCAGGCACACCGACAAGCCGAGGCGGGCGGCGGCGACCGCGGCGAACACGCCGGTGCACGAGCCGCCGACCACGACCAGGTCGCAGTCGGCGATGACGGGGATGTCGCGGGCGGGTTCGCGGATGGTGCTCATGACGGCGATCATAGGCCGGGGGGCGTCGGCGTCAGCCCGCTCCGGTGCTGTCGGACTATCGAAATGGTGCTGGCGCAATAGCGTGTGGACATGCCGTTCAGCGACGCTCTGCGCCGGACCTTGGACGACCTCCGCCGGACCTGCGGCGTCGAGGTGGTGTGGAAGGACGCCGATCCGCGCTGGTGGGCGCGTCTGCCGCCAACGCTGGCGCAGCACCGCAATCCGCACTGCCTGGCGGTGAAGGCCGACCGCCTCCGCCTTGCCCGCTGCATCGGCATCGACGCGCTCGAAGCCGGGGATTTTCCGCCGCGAGCGGCCTACCGCATCCGCACCTGCCCCTACGGCGTCACCGAGGTGCTGGTGCCGATCCGCTCCGGCGGCACCTACCACGGCTGCTGTCTGGTCGGGCCGTGGCGCGGCATGGCACGGGTCGCAGCGCCGCCGACGCTGGCGGCGCTGCCGCCATTTCCC
>JALHRW010000144.1 GCA_022841245.1 Planctomycetota bacterium | reverse complement strand
GGCGGGGCCGCGGCTCCGGCGCCGGCGCGCAGGCAGGCGGCGGCCTCGGCGACGCGCAGGTCCAGGCGCAGGTCGGCCAGACTCTGGGCCTCGACCTGGTCGTAGAACTCCTGTTCCTCGGCCGCGCCATCGGGCCGATGCAGCAGGACGAATTCGGCGTAGCAGCGCGTGCGGCGTTCGTTCAGGTCGAGACCGCGGTGATTGACCAGGCGGCGGTCCTCGATGCGCGCGAACAGTTCGATCGCGCTCGGACGCGTCCACGGCGCGGCGCGCACCGCATCGGCGAAGGACGCGGCCGCACCGTCGAGCGCCTTGCCGGGATCGCGCGTCACCGACTGGTCGGCGAGGAAGTCGCTGGAGGTCGCCATCTGCGCGCCGGCGGCGGCGCCGCCACTGACCTCGCAGGCGACCACGCCGCCACGCCAGGCGGACGCCACGCCCGGTTCGCCCGGGGCGGGCAGCCGCCAGGCCAGATTCGGCGCGGCTGCGGCCGCGGCCTCGGCCTGCGCCAGCAGCTGGCGCAGGTCCGGCCCGCCGTGCGCCGGAGTGACGGTGAACGACGCCTCGCCCTGCTTGCCGTCGACGGCCGGCAGAGCCAGCCACACCTGCCAGCGCACCGCCGTCGCCTCGCGTTCGGATTCGGGCTTGAGGAAGGTGAGGTAGCGCTCGTGGCGGCGCGAACGCAGTTCGGTGATCTGCCATTGCGCCAGCGCCGGGCGCGAATTCAGCACGTTCTGGATGAGCTTCAGGTCCATGTCAGGCGATCACCGCGCGCAGACGCAGGGCCGGCCCGCCGTCGGTGACCTTGACCCATTCCTTGTAGCCCTTGCCGCAGCTGCCGATGCTCGCCTCGACCACCTCGCGGCCGACGCCGTCGACCGACTGCAGCAGGCGCGGCACCGAGCCGGTGACGACCACCGGGCTGAACACGCGGCCGGTCAGGCGGCCGTCGACGATCTCCTCGGCCATGGCGCCTTCGAGCTGGATGCCCCAGCCCTTGGGATCCTCCATGCCGTTGCTCGGATGGGTCAGGTGGTAGCCCCTGGCCACGCCGCGGATCAGCTCCTCGGTGGTCGAGGTGCCGGGCCCGAAGAAGGTGTTGGTCATGCGCGTGTACGGCTTGTGGTCGTAGGCCTCGCGCCGGCCGTTGGCGGTCTTGGCCACCGCCAGGCCGCGCCGCGCCAGCTCGGTCTGGCTGTGGCGGTCGTTGAGACCCGCGACCAGGATGCCCTTGCTGACGATGCAGGTCGGCGTCGCCAGCACGCCCTCGTCGTCGAAGAAGTATGACGCTGCCCAGCCGTTGCTCGGATCGTCGTACATGTCGACCAGATCCGACGCGACGCGCTTGCCGAGGTACTCGGCGCCGCGCGAGCGATCCTTGAGGAACAGGTCCTGTTCGGTGCCGTGACCGAAGGCCTCGTGGGCGAAGATGCCGGCGAAGTGGCCGTCGAAGACGCAGGTGTGCTCGCCAGGGTCGCTCAGCCGCGGTGCGCCGAGGATGCGCGGGCCGTCGCGCACGACGTCCGCGGCGATGGCGGCGGGATCGTCGAGGCGTTCCCAGCCGCCGACCGCCTCGCGCCCGGCGTGCAGTTGCGCCTGGTGCGCATCCTTGGCGAAGACGCCGAAGCAGATCTGGCGCACGCGGTGCAGCTGCTGGCTGAGCCGCCGGGTGCGGTCGACGTAGATGACCTCGGCGTGGATGTCGCCGACCATGCCGACCGCCTCGCGGGCGTGGGGTGCGACCAGCACGGCCGCGCGCAGGGCGCGGGCAGCCTCGATCTTGGTCCCGGCAGCGATTGAGCGCGGATCCTCGGCCTGCGTCTGAGCGAAGGCCCGCACGAGGCGCTCCTGCACCGGCATGCGCCGGTCCCAGTCGACCTGCGCCTTGCGCACGCGGTCGGCCAGGCGGTGGGTCTGCTCGCGCACCGCCTCGGCGCAGGGGTTGTCGCAGCTCGCTTCGAGGAAGCGGTCGCCGGTCCAGGCCGAGAGGGTGAAGCCGGCGTCCGGCGTGAGCGGGGTGCACGACACCGAGGCGGCGTCGACCCGCACCTGGGTGCCGGAATTGCGCCGGGCGTAGGCGCTGGCGTTGGGCGCCAGGCGCTCCAGCGTCTCGACCGCCTGGGCCAGGGCCGGGATGAGCTCGTGCACGCGGTTATCCTGCCATCTCAGTGCGCCGACACCACCGGCAGGCTGCCACCGAGCAGGGCCGGAGCGGCATCGTCGGGGGTCAGCGGCAGGTCGTGGCGGGTCAACGCGATCTCGCCTTCGCCACCCGACCAGCGCAGACGCAGGCGGTTCTCGCCGCTGCGCAGCAGCCAGGCGGGCAGTTCGGCGCGCGCCGGGACGTCGCCGACGGCCGGAGCGAAGCGCACCACCTCGCGCGCACCGGCAGCGTTCTCGACCACCAGCCACGGCAGATTGACCGCCTCGATGGCGGCCTGCCGGCCGGTACCGGCGGCGAGCCGCGCGCCGGGGGTGCGGGCCGGCATGGCGAGGTCGCCCTGCCAGGCGGCTGGCCGGTCGTCGGCCTTGCCGGGCACGGTGTCGGCCACGGTCAGGTGGTAGGTCGTACCGGGAACGAAGGGACCGCTCAGGCGCAGGCGCCCGTCGACCACCGTCTTCACCACCGGCACCGCCGGACTGACCGCCACCGCGGTGAGCAGCGCCGCCGGATCGGCCGGCACGCGGCTGAGCGCCAGGTCGATGTACCCATCGCCGAAGGCCGGCAGCGAGCCGCGCGGCTCGGCCACGGTGAGGGCCGGCAGGGTGCGGACGCGGAAGCTCGGCACCGACTTCTCGTCGAAGCGGAAGCCCCCGTAGGCGCGCAGCTTGGGATCGAAGGTGACGACCAGCTCGGCCCCGGCCGGCAGGGTGCCGGTGGGCGTGAACACGCAGGTGCGCTCATCGCGCCAGGCGAAGGTGCCGGGCTGCGATGCCGTCGGAGGCAGCCAATCCTCGCGCGCCTCGGGATCGAGGGCGAGGTTGAGCGTCCACGCCAGTTCGCCGTCGCGTGCCACCACCGCGTCCTGCGGACCGCTCGCGGTCAGCACCATGCCCGGCCGCTGGAACCACGCCACGAACCCGACGATGGACAGCGCCCAGAGGGCGGCCAGCGCGGCTAGCTTGAGGTGGCGGGGGCGGGACATCGGGGTGGGCTTGCTGGGCTGGCTCGGGGTGGGGATGGTTGGGGCGGCAGGGGCGGGTGGAGTGTTGGCGGTCGTCGCGGGTGGCGGCGGCGGATCCGGATCGGGGTCCGGTGGCTGCTGGTCGCTGGCCGGTGGCTGCTGGTCGCTGGCCGGTGGCCGCTGGTCGCTGGTCGCTGGCTGCTGGTCGCTGGTCGCTGGCTGCTGGTCGCTGGCCGGTGGCCGCTGGTCGCTGGTCGGTGGCCGCTGGTCGCTGGTCGCTGGCTGCTGGTCGCTGGTCACTGGCCGCTGGTCGCTGGCCGCTGGCGGTTCAACGCTGGCCGGTCGCTGGTCGCTGGTCGCTGGCGGTTCGCCCGTGACCATCAGCGGCTCGACGCTGGCTGCCGGTTCGACGCTGACCGCCACCGATTCCGGCTCCGCATCGGGCTCTGGGCTCGGCTGAGCGGGCATCTCAGCAGCTGGTGCAGGCGGAGAGGCGGAGAGCTGCGCCTGCGGCTGGTCCGGTGCCGCAGGCAGGGGCACGACCTCGAAGCTCGCCGGACTGGCGGGCATCGGCTGCGGATCCGGCGCGGATGCCGCGT
The DNA here is from genome assembly GCA_022841245.1 of Planctomycetota bacterium. Taxonomy (GTDB): domain Bacteria; phylum Planctomycetota; class UBA11346; order UBA11346; family UBA11346; genus UBA11346. The sequence continues at coordinate 8,345 of JALHRW010000144.1, read as the reverse complement.
GCGCCGGCGTGGGATCCGGAGCGACGGGCGATGCGGCGACCGGGGCATCCGGCATGGCTGCCGCCGCGGCGGCAAGCGGCTGGGGTGCGACCGGCTGTTCGGGACTGGGGTCGGGCGCCACCGGGGGCTCGGCGATCGCGGCCGGCTGCACCTGGATAGCTGGGGGATCCACGACCGGCGCAACTGCTGGCGCCTCCGCCGCAGGCGCGGGCTGTGCCGGTGTCGCGGGCGCAACCGCAGGCGTCTCCGCCGCCGGCGCGGGTTGTGCCGGCGCCTCCGCTGTGGGTGCAGCAACCGGAGCTTCCGCAGCCGGCACGATCGGCTTCGGCTGGCGCTTCGCTTTCGGCGGAGCCTCGGGCTTGGCTTCGACGACCGGGGCCGGTGGCGGAGGCGGGGGAGGCGGCGGTTCCGGTTTGACCACACCGGGCGGCAGCGGCTCGCCGGGATGGGTCTCCTCCCACCAGCCGATGAAGCCTTTCTCGAGATCAGCGGCACGCGAGAGCAGGCGCTCGACGCCGACCGTGGATTCGAGCTCGCGCAGGAAGCGCTGCTCCTCGTTCTCCGGCGGCTCTTCGAGGGCCTCGCCATCCTCGCTCTCTGGCTGCCCAGGCGTCCCGCTCCAGGTCACCAGCGGCGGCCGGCGCTGGCGCTTGGGCAGCTGCTCGGGCGGACCCGGGTCGCCAGCGGTGATGGCGCGGTCGTCCTCGGCGCGGAAGCGGATCAGCACATCGCCGTACTGCTCGTTCTGATTGACGCGCAACAGGCGCTGTCGGGTGCATTCGAGCACGGCCATGACGATGCCGACCCGCGCGACCGGGCCGCTGTCGATGGCGAAGAGCTGCGACAAGCGGCCCTCGCCGCGGTTGCGCATGTCCTCGACCACCTGGGCCATGCGCACGCCCATCGGCATGTCGTCGACCAGCACGGTGCGCGGACCGAGGCCATCGATGCGCTTGAGCAGATCGAACCACAGGTTGGCGAGGGTGCCGGCGCCGACGTCCTTCAGTTCCCAGGCATCGACTTCGGCGGCGTCGTCGGGCACCACCTCGCGATGCCCGCGATGATGGCACAGGCGGCGCTGGTCCTCGCGCCGGTCGAGATCGAAGGCCGCCTCCTTGGCTGCGCGGTAGACCAACAGCTTGCGGATGAGCCCGGCGCGCGGATCGAACTCGTCCTCGCCGTCGTCGGCGACCTCGGTCCCCTCCGGCGGCGGCGCGACCATGCGCGCCTTGATCTCCAGGAGGGTCGCAGCCATGACCACGAAGTCGCCGGCAGCCTCAAGGTCGATGGTGGTGCCGGCGGCGGCGGATACCCAGACGGCGAACTGGTCGGCGATGGTGGTGACCGGCAGGTCCTTGATGTCGACCTCGGCCCGGCGCACGAGGTAGAGCAGCAGATCCATCGGCCCGCTGAACTGCTCAAGCGCGACGGTGATCCCGAGATCGCCGGCCGGCGTCGTTTCATCGCCCGGCGGCGCGGGCGGAGCAGTCGCGTCCTGGCCCTCGGGCATGGCGGGAGGCTATTCCATTGCTGCGCATTGCCACCAGGGGCCGGGCTACATTGCCGCGCCATTGCCCCAGGGGCAATGACGGGGCAATCCCTACTCCTCGCCGACGTCGTACCCACGCACCGGGTAGGCGCGCGGATCGTCGAACACGGCGCGGCCGGCATCGCCTTGGAACGGCATGCCACGGTCGCCAAAGGCGCGGCCCGAGTCGTCGCCGAGGAATCGCCCGAGGGCGGCGCGGAAGTCCTTCCACTCCTTGCCAGCGTAGGCGACGAAGCGGCGCAGCGAGGCCTGCATCTCGGCGGTCTCGGTCTGGGTGTTCTCGATGAAGAAGAGCCGCATGTCCTCGCGCAGGAGGACGCCGAGCGCGACGTTGCTTCGCCAAAACCGGCGCACTTCAGCGCTCAGCGGGCCCCATTCGCGCTCATAGACCTCGAAGAAGCGCTCCACGTCGGCGGCCAGGTAGGGCACCACGTCGACCTGGGCATCGAAGAAGCGCGACAGGTCATCGACCAGCTTGAGTGCATCCTCGGGGATGGTCTCGCCGAAGCGGGCGATGTCGTCGCGCAGCCGGGCGAGTTCCCGCGGCGGAATCAGGGTCCAGCGGTAGACGTCGGCAATCAGGCGCGGCGGCATGGCCTGCGTCTCGTAGCGCCAGTAGGCCCCGAGGTCAGCGACGAGGTAGTTCGCCTCGAGAGCGCGGGCGGCGCGGAAGCGACGCAGATCGAACCGCAGGCGTTTGCCCTGATCGCGCTCCCAGGCCATGAACTCGGCGCTACTGCGCATCAGCTTGCGCCACTCGCGTTCGCGCCAGCCGATGAAGTTGGCGAGGTCGACCGACAGGTTGCCAGCCTCCCAACCGAGCCGCTCGTAGGCTTCCTTGATGTCCTTGCGCAAGGGCAGCCACTCGCGGCTGCGCCATTCGACGAAGAGGGTGGCGTCGCGCACCAGGCCGGCCCACTCGCCCTCGGCATGTTCGAAGAAGCGGGCGGCATCGGTGCCCAGCTTGGGGAAGTTGGCGATCTCGTAGCCGTAGAAGCGGGCTGCGTCCTGGGCGAGCATCTCGACCGTGTGCCATTCGTAGGCCATCACCGCGGCGAGTTCGTCGGTCAGGTTCCACCATTCGCGATGGCGCCACTGCAGGAAGGCCGCCACATCGAGCGGCAGTTCCTGGGTGCGCAGCTTCTGGTCGGTGGCGTAGCGTCGCAGGTCGCGCTTGAGCTGTTCGTACTCGACGGCCCCCCGCTCGCGGAAGCGCGTCATATCGTCACGGTATTCATTGCGTTCTGCGCGGCTGCCGCAGGCCGGCAGGACGAGCAGTGCAAGGCAGGCGAGAAGGCAGGCGAACAGCCGGGGCATCGGCACCCATGCTCGCCACCACGGTGGGCCGGCCAAGCCAGCGGATCGGCTGCAATCGCTTGTGTGTCAATGACGGCACGGCTGGGACCCGCACCCCATTGCGCTACCCATCCGCCCCTTATCGTCTGCCCCCGCACAGCCGGACCCCGGGAGTCGGAGGCTACCGAATCTGGTCAGGCCTTGACGGGAGCAGCCATAAGGCGGCAACTGGCGTCCCGGGTCATCTGGCTGTGCATTTTTCCTCCGGACCCGCCGCGCATGCGGCGGGTCCGGTTCTTAGGCGAGGGAGCGACATGCTGCGCGAAATGCTCATCGGCAAACTGCATCGCGGCTCGGTGACCGAGTGCCGCCTCGACTACGAGGGCAGCCTGACCGTCGACCAGGACCTGATCGACGCGGCCGGCATGCTGCTGCACCAGAAGGTGCAGGTCCTCGACATCGACAACGGCGCGCGCATCGAAACCTACCTCATCGCCGGCGCCCGTGGCAGCCGCCACATCATGGTCAACGGCGCCGCCGCCCGCTTGTTCCACAAGGGCGACCGCGTCATCGTCTGCGCCTACGGCCTGCTCGACGACGCCGAGGCCCGCGCGGTGCAGCCCAAGGTCGTCCTGCTCGACGCCGATAATCGGCGCTCTTAGCTTCTAGGGGGTCTCGACCCCCTAGGACCCCCGACCAAGGGCGCCCCCTTGGATCCCCTGCGGGACTGCTGGCCGCGTCCCGGAGCCCCCGCTCGCACCTTGTGCTCGCGTCCCGCGTGCACGCCGTCATCAGAGGCGTGCTCGGCCGACGCCTGCGCCGCCATAGCGGTACACACGCTCCGGACCTGCGAGCCACGAGCCACGAGCCACGAGCCACGAGCCACGAGCACGAGCGTAAACCGTCCGCCGAGCGAGCGCCGAAGCGTGCCGGGCTTGAGCCGTGCTGTCCGTGTGGCTCTGGCCGGCGCGCGCCCAGCGAGCCTGGAAACGAAAACCCCCGCTTGGCGAATCGACGCGCGTATGCGCGGCGTGTCGAGCGGGGGTTCCGGGGGAGAAGTCCCCCGGCGGGGGCTCGGGGGCAGAGCCCCCGGGACATCACTCAGGCTGCCAGTTCAAACCGAACGAGATGACCACATCGCCGCTGTCATCCATGTTCTCGCGGACGTCCTCGTCGAGCCAGTACGACATCTCGAGTTCGACGAAACCGAAGAAGTCCTCGCCGAACATCGGGACCGTGGCGCGGCCGCCGGCGACTATGGTGGTCACGCCGCTCTTGTCTTCACCGCCGATGACGTCGCGGTATTCGGCGTCGCCGAAGTTGAGCAGCTGCCAGAACGACAGGTCGACAGCGTTGTACTGCACGAATTCGCGGCCGCCAAGGCCGGCGCGGGTGGCGCGCCACTCGCTGGAAATGTTCTGCTCGAAGCCGGCGCCCAGCTCGACGCCCTCGACCGGCAAGGCCCACCACAGGTCGACGCCGAGCCAGCGCTGACGGTCCTTGAGCCAGTTGTTGTAATCGGGCGTGTAGACGTCGCGCTGGTTCGGATAGGTGATGTAGCTGAGGTGCGGGATGATCTGCAGCAGCGGGATGCTGGCATCACGCGGATCGCGGATCTCGATCGCCCAGTCGGCGCGGACTTCCAGGCGCAGCAGCTCGCCGGGGTTGGTCTTCGAACCGGGGCGCGAGTAATCGGTGCCCTGGCCGACGCCCCAGTCGGTGAACAAGGCGATGCCGAGGCCGTAGGCCCGGAACTGGCCGTCGAGCGAGAGGCTGGTGTCATCGTTGACCACGCGGTAGTCATCGGTGAGCTTGCTGTTGAGTGCAGCGTCGATGCCGACGAAGTACTCAGGGGTGGAGCCGGCAGCGGCACCGACCACCATGGGGGCGAAGGCGAACTCGTGATCCAGGGCGGCGGCAGAGCCGACAGCGCAGAGGGCGAGGATCGTGGGGACGATTGCGGAACGGGTCATGCGTCGTCTTCCTTGGGGGCGCGGGAAAGGAGCAGGTGCATGGCGGTGGCCACCGGAACGGACTCCCAGATGACGGACGTCACCTGGGATGCGATCGGCATCTCAACGGCCACGCGCCGCCCGAGTTCGACCGCCGCTCGGCATGTCCAAGCACCTTCGGCCACGGTGCTTACCTGGGCCAGAAAGTCCATGGGCTTCTGGCCGCGGGCTAGTGCCAGGCCTAGACCCCGGTTGCGGCCATGCGGCGCGTAGCAGGTGGTGAGCAGATCACCGACGCCGGCGACACCGGCGAAGGTGGAGTCCTGCGCACCGAGGGCGCGGCCGAGCCGGCGCATCTCGGCCAGTCCGCGGGCGAGCAGGGCGGCGCGGGCGTTGTCGCCCAGGCCCATGCCCTCGCACATGCCGCTGGCCACCGCGATGACGTTCTTGAGCGCGCCGCACAGCTCGACCCCGACCAGGTCGGGCGAGGTGTAGACGCGCAGGCGCGGCCCGTGCAGCAGCTCGACCAGCTGGCGGCAGGCAGCGGCGTCGCCGGCCGCGACCAGGCAGGCGGGCAGGCGGTGCATGACCTCGATGGCGTGGCTCGGGCCGGACAGGACGGCGAGCGGACGGCCGGGCAGGGCGGCAGCGAGGATCTCGCTGACCCGCGCCAGCGAGCCCTGTTCGAGGCCCTTGGCCAACGAGACCAGCGGCGCGACCGGAAGTCCGGGAAGCGCGGCGGCGATGGCGCGGGTGTGCTGCGTCGGCACCGCCCACAGCACGAGATCGGCCCCGGCCAGGGCGGCGGCATCGCTGGTGACGGTGATCGCCGCTGGCAGCTCCGCCCCCTGCAACTGCGGGTGCCTGCGGCTGCTCGCCAGCTCGGCGGTCTTGGCCGGATCGCGGCCCCACAGCACGACCGGGACGCGCTCGGCCGCCAGTACGGCGGCGGCGGTCCCCCAGGAACCGGTGCCCACAACGCCGATCACCATTGCCCCCGTTCGACGTTCGTGGTTCGTGGTTCGTGGTTCCGTGATTCCACGGTCCGGCCACGGCTTGCCGGTTCAGAAGCCGGTGCTGAACGGGTCGCCACCGCTGCCCGGCGATGCGGAACCACGAACCACGAACCACGAACCACGAACCCGTGCACCAGGTTCACGCCTCGTCGGGCTCCATCTTCGGATCCGTCGGATCCGCCGCCGGCGGTTCCGGATTCGCGCCGTGGTCGGCGTCGGTACGGCGGGCGCGGCCGATGATCTCGTTCATGCGCTCGCGCTTCTGCTCGCGGTCGTCGAAGGCGAACTGCAGCTCGGGGATCAGCCGGGTGCGCACCACCGGGGCGTAGCTGGTGCGGATGAAGCCACGGGCGTGGGCCAGGGCGTGCTCGGCGAGCTTGCGCTCGCGATCGCCGCCGAGGACGGTCCAGAAGGCGGTGACCAGCTGCAGGTCGCCGCTGAGTTCGACCCGGGTGATCGTCAGCATGCCGATGCGCGGATCATCCAGTCCACGCACGGAACTGGCGATCTCGCGATGGAGTAGTGAGGCGAGGCGCTGCTGGCGGGTGGGGGCTGGCATGTCGCCGGATCAGGTCGCCGCAGCTTTGCGCGGGACCTTCTCCTTCAGGTAGAACTCCATCAGGTCGCCTTCCTTGATGTCCTGGAAGCCCTCGACCGTCAGGCCGCATTCGAAGCCGTCGCGCACTTCCTTGACGTCTTCCTTGAAGCGCCGCAGCGAGCCGACCTTGCCGACATGGAGGATGTTGGAGGTGCGGGTGATGCGCATGAAGGCGTCGCGGCGGACGATGCCGTCGACGACGCGCAGGCCGGCGACGACGCCGGTCTTGCTGATCTGGAAGGTCGTCTTGACCTCGGCGTGGCCGATGACGTTCTCGCGCGTCTCGGGCTCGAGCATGCCGGTGGCGGCCAGCTTGATCTCATCGAGCAGCTCGTAGATGACGGTGTAGCTGCGGATGTCGATGCCGTTGTCGTCGGCGATCATGCGCGCCTTGCTGTCGGCGATGACATGGAAGCCGATCACCGTCGCGCGGCTGGCCACCGCCAGGGTGACGTCGCTGGAGTTGATCCCGCCGACGCCGCTGTGGATGATGGCGACGCGGACGTCCTGGTTGGTCAGGTCGTTGATCGTCTTCTGCAGCACTTCCAGCGAGCCGGACGCGTCGGCCTTCACCACCACGCGCAGCTCCTTCTTCTTCGATTCGGCGATGTCGCCGAGGATCGAGGAGGAGGTGATGTTCTTGGCCTTGGCCATCAGCGCGCGGTCGCGCTGCTTCTGGCGGCGGACCTCGGCGGCCTCGGCGGCGACCGGGATGTCATCCATGACGCGGAAGGTGTCGCCGGCGCGCGGCATCTCGTCGAGGCCGATGATCTCGACCGCGGTCGACGGGCCGGCCAGCTCGGTCTGCTCGCCCTTCCAGTTGGTCAGGCTGCGCACGCGGCCGTAGCCGGTGCCGGCGAGGACGACGTCGCCGATCGCCAGCGAGCCGCGCTGCACCAGGAAGGTGGCAGTGACGCCCTGGCCTTCGGTGCGGTGCGCTTCGAGCACGGTGCCCGAGGCGGGGGCGAAGTGGTTGGCCTTCAGCTCCTTGACCTCGGTCTCCAGCGCCAGGCGCGTGAGCAGGTCGTCGATGCCCTGGCCGGTGAGCGCGCTGGTGCGCACGACGCCGATCTCGCCGCCCCATTCCTCGGCCTGGAGGCCGTGCTCCGCCAGCTGGCGGACGACCTTCTCCTGGGCCTGCGGGGTGGCTTCGGGCTTGTCGCACTTGTTCATCGCCACGACGATGGCCACGCCGGCGGCCTTGGCGTGGTTGATCGCCTCGATCGTCTGCGGCATGCAGCCGTCGACCGCGTCGACGACGATGACCGCCATGTCGGTGGCCTTGGCGCCGCGGGCGCGCATCTCGCTGAAGGCCTGGTGGCCGGGGGTGTCGATGAACGTCACCTCCATGCCGTTGGGCGCGGTGACGGTGTAGGCGCCGATGTGCTGGGTGATGCCGCCGGCCTCGCCGGCTGCGATCTCCGACTTGCGGATGGCGTCGAGCAGGCTGGTCTTGCCGTGGTCGACATGGCCCATGATGACCACCACCGGCGGACGGGGCGCGAGGTCCTCGGGCTTGTCGGCGGTGATGATCTGGGTCTCGGCCTCGATCTCCTCGTCGGCGTCCTTCGCCTCGATGATCGTCACCGTCTTCTTGAATTCCTGGGCCAGCAGCTCGACCTCGGCCTTGCCGAGCACCGAGTTGATGTTGGCCATCACGCCGGCCATGAACAGCTTGGCGATGATCACGCTGACCTTGACGCCAGCGGCTTCCGAGAACTCGCGCACCGTGCACGGCACGGAGATGTCGAACTCGGTGACGCCGGAGATGTCCTCGTCAAGCGACGAGCGCAGGCGGCGGCGGGTGAGCTGGCCTTCCTGCTCGACCAGTTCCTCGCCGGGCGCGGCCTTGCCGGGAATGGCGGGGCGTCCGCCACGCGGGGGCGGACGGCCTGGGCCGCCGGGACCGCGCGGGCCGCCGGGGCCGCGGTTGG
>JALHRW010000143.1 GCA_022841245.1 Planctomycetota bacterium | reverse complement strand
GGCCGCCGACGCCTGGCAGCGCGTCATCGGCCAACCGCCCGCTGGCGGCGACGGCGAGCAGTTCCATGCCGTGCTCGCTCAGTTGTTCCAGCCCAGCGGCCCGTGCCATATCCCGGCTCCGCCCGAGGCGCAGCCGCCGCTCGACCTGGCGATCTCCATCTGCCGCGGCCTCGGCGCCGTGCCGGCGGCCATCGTCCCCGGACCGACACCGAGCGGCTTGCGCGCCTGGTGCGACCGGATGGACCAGGCCGGCGTCCGCGCCCTGGCCGTGCTGCCGGCGCGCAGCAGCGAGGATCTCGTCGCCTCCGCTGTCGCCGAAGCGCAGCGCCGGAACTGGCCGATCATCGACGGCAGCGCCCTCGACGGGCCAGCTCCCGCGCCGCTGACCTCACGCTGGAGCCTCGACGAGCGCTTCCGTCCGGCCTTCCGCGCCGGGGCCGAAGCGATGCTCGCGCAGCAGCGCTCCACCATACCATCCTCGGCCACCAACAGGGTCTGACCATGCTCATCGCCGCCCGTTCCAAGCTCCTCTTCATCGGCGACTCGATCACCGACGCCGGACGCAACCGGCCGGTGGCCGAAGGGCTGTTCGATCCGCTGGGCAAGGGCTACGTCACCCAGGTCTCGGCCCTGCTCGGCGCCGCCTATCCCGACCGCCCGGTGCGCGTGGTCAACACCGGCTGCTCGGGCAACACCGTGCGCGATCTCAAGGGACGCTGGCAGAGCGACGTCCTCGATCTCAAGCCGGACTGGCTGTCGATCATGATCGGCACCAACGATGTGTGGCGCCAGTTCGACTCGCCGCTGTTCCCTGAAGCCGCGGTGCAGCCGGAAGAGTACGAGGCGACCCTCGACGCCCTGGTCGGCACGACCAAGCCGCTGCTGAAGGGGCTGGTGCTGATGACCCCCTTCTACGCCGAGCCGAACCAGGGTGATGCGATGCGCGCGCGCATGGACCAGTACGGCAAGATCGTGCTGTCGGTGGCCAAGAAGCACGGCGTCATCGGCGTCGACACCCAGGCTGCTTTCGACCGGGCGCTGAAGCATCAGCACTCCAGCAACCTCTCCTGGGATCGGGTCCATCCGAACCTGATCGGCCACATGATCCTCGCCCGCGCTTTCCTCGATGCGGTCGGTTTCGTGTGGTCGCCCGTGCGCCGGGAGAAGTGACGGCGGTCAGAGCACGCCGGGAACCACCACCGCCGCGAAGCGGGGCAGTGCGTCCAGGCGAACCGCGCCGTCGTGCACCGGCACACGCACCGGCTCGTCCACCAGCAGCTGATGCACCTCGGCATGCGCGGCGGTCAGGTCGCCGAGCCGCAGCGTGACTGGGCCGCCGTCACGGCCCTTGCGCAGGTTGGCGAAGCAGGCGACCAGGTCGCGGCCGCGCTTCCAGTACTCGACCAGGGTGGTGCGCGGCGCCTCGGCACGCACCACGCCATCACCGAGGAGGTCGTCGATCAGAGTCATGATCTCGGCTTCGTTGGCCGGCGGCAGGACGTCCTTGGTCATCACCTGCCGTTCAGGCATGTACGGATCGCGGGTGAGGTCGGGCTCGCGGACCAGCGCGATGCGCCGCACCAACGCCACCTCGCCTTGGCCATGGCGGGCGCGCAGGGTGGCTGGCACGCGGCCGAAGTCGAGCTCCGGCACCCAATGCGGTGGACCGATGCGTTCGAGGTCCGGCATGGCGGTGCCGAACAGATGGGCGAACGCATGGGTGCGACGCAGGCGGGTGCGCTCGTCGCGCGTGCCGGTTTCGCCGAGCAGCAGCAGCTTGCCGCCCCCGGCGACGAAGTCGGAGATCAGTCGCACCTGGGCGTCGGAAACGCAGGCCGCACCGGGCAGCACCAGCAGGCGCCGGCCGGCGAGGAATCGCTCCAGACCGCCGTCGAGCAGGATGGTGAAGGGCAGATGGTTCTCGTAGAGCATCTGCTCGACGATGCAGGCCTCCAGCACCGGCCGGTGGCGGATGAAGCCGAGGCTGGCGGTGGAACGCCACACGGCGATCGGCGCCACCCGGTTCTCGCGTCCAGCGAGCACGGAGATGTGCCGGTCGCCCCACGCGATGACGTCGGCGATGTCGTCCTTGAGCTGTCGCGGAGCAGCGAGCGGGCCGAGCGAGCCGAGGTGGCTCGCGTGCTGTGCGAAGGTGAAGCCGTGGGCCAATGCGACCAGCTTGCTCTCGCGGTCGAACTCGCCCCAGAAGCCGCCGCCGGTGGGTCGGCCGTAGTTCTGGGCGATCTTCGGCCAGCGCGAATCGGTCGCGACCCGCACCCCCTGCTCGCGCTCCGGCACGGCATCGGGATGGCGCTCGTCCATGATCACCTGGATGGAGCCGGCATCGCCGTTCACCCCCGGACGCCAACCGGACTCCTCCATCCCGGGATGGTCGCAGGCGGCGAGACGCTCCTCGAAATCGACGCCGTGGATGAACAGGGTGTTGTAACGCAGACTCTCGCAGCCCATGCTGGTATGCAGGGTCATGCCCGGCGCCTGCGCGTGGATGAGATCGCGCACCTGGGCGACGAAGGAGCAGCACACCCGGGAACGCCAGCGCGCCCACTCCTGCAGCAAGGGATCCTTGACGATGCGCATGGCGTCGGCCGGGAAGTAGACCGGATCGAAATGCGGCAGATCGACGCAGTCGAACGAGGGTATGCCGAACTCGCGCACGAGGTCGGTGCCGGCCCAGGTGCGGCGCAGGTGCTCACGGAAGCTCAGGCGGGCGGAGGCGCTCCAGAAGGGCGGCGGGACGGTGTTGTCGAGCATGGCGTGCGACGGCATCACCCCATGGGCGCGAAAGCGCGACAGCACGTAGTCGAACAGGCGCAGTTCGTATTCCTGGAATTCGGGCCGCGTCGGATCCATCCAGCGGCGGAAGGTCTGCCCACCCCAGGGGATGAAGTCGCCGTCCTGACGCCGCGCCAGCCAGCCCTCGGCCTCGGGGACCTCGGCGAGGAAGGACTCGTAGTAGACCGGGTATCCTTGGATGTAGATGTCCGTGGCGATGCCGAATCTGGCCGCGTCGGCAGCGAAGCGCGCGGCCCGCTCGATCAGCGGCTTCTCCTGCTCGAGTCCAAAGCCCTTGCAGCAGGCGATGTGGGCGTGGGTGACCCCGAGTTCGCGCAGCCGCTCGAGATTCTCACGCGAGGTCTCGTACTCCCAGCGTGCCCACTCATCAGCCGTGGTGTTGCCGGTGCGCAGGCGATGCCAGATCGGTTCGTGTGCGCCGACGCCGTAAGTGATGCGATCAGCCATGGAGCCTCCAGGAGAGGCGGTGTCTACGCCTTGGGGATTGCAGGGAAAGCAGACCGCTGGCGAACGGATCAGAGCTGGGCAGACGAGACCTGCTGAGACCAGCCCGCGTGCAAACCTGCAAGTCGTTTGGCTCTTATATCTTAGCCATGCATGACAACCTGCGTCCGCACGCCTGAGCAGCGCATCACCCGGTTGTCGATCCGTTGAGCAGATCCGCTGATCCCAATTCAGCCAAGCGCGTTGATAGTGCTACCATGCAGCAGCGCGACTGGGGCTTCGCCGTCGACTTCCATTTCCCGGTCTCCTTCACCCGGGACGCCTTCGCTCCCGACAATGGGGTGCTCGCCGATCTGATGGCACCAGCTGCCGACGAACCGCCTTCGCGCGCCGTCGTCTTCATCGACACCGCCGTCCTGGCCGCCCGTCCCGGCTTGGTGCGCGACATCCACGCCTGGTTCGCTGCCCACGCCGCCCGCCACATCACCCTGGCCGCCACCCCCGAGCCGATCAGCGGTGGCGAGGCCGCCAAGCAGGGGCTGGCGGTGGTCGAGCGCGTCGCCCGGGTGGGCGTCGACCTCGGCCTGTGCCGGCATTCCTACGTGCTGATCATCGGCGGCGGGGCCGTCATCGACGCGGTCGGCCTGGGCGCCTCGCTGTTCCACCGCGGCCTGCGCCAGATCCGCCTGCCCAGCACCACGCTCGGCCAATGCGATGCCGGCCTCGGCGTCAAGAACGCGGTCAACCTCTTCGGCCTGAAGAACCTCATCGGCACGTTCACCCCACCGTGGGCGGTGGTCGACGACAGCCGCTTCCTGGAGTCGCAAGACGACCGCAGCTGGCGCGCCGGCCTGGCCGAGGCGGTCAAGGTCGCGGTGATCAAGGACGCGGCCTTCCTCGACCGCATTGAAGCTCTGGCCCCCGCCCTGGCGCGACGCGACCTGCCGGCCATGGAAGAGGTGGTCGAGCGCTGCGCCCGGTTGCACCTCGAGCACATCACCACCTCGGGCGATCCCTTCGAGCACGGCTCGTCGCGCCCCCTCGACTTCGGCCATTGGTCGGCGCACCGCCTGGAGGCCCTGTCGCAGCACCGCCTGCAGCACGGCGAGGCGGTGGCGATCGGCGTAGCCCTCGATGCTCTGTACGCCGCCCGCATCGGCCGCCTCACCACCGCTGAAGCCGAGCGCATCGTCGCCATCCTCACCGCCCTGGGCTTCCGCCTGTGGGACGCGACCTTCGACTTGCGCGATGCTGATGGTCATCGGCAGGTCTACGCCGGTCTGACCCAGTTCCGCGAGCATCTCGGCGGACGTTTGACCCTGGCCATGCCCGCTGGCCTGGGATCCCGCGCCGACATAGGCGTCTTTGACGAAGCGCTCTGCGAATCGGCGCTTGCCGTCCTGCGCCAGCTCGCCCGCCGCTCGGCTGCGCGCGTGTCGTCGCGAACGCGGTAGGCCTCAGTGGTTTGTGGCAGCTCATACCATCAAATGACCAATCCACCCTCAATAAATACCGAACGACCGGTTTTATAAATAATGGCTGGGCGCGCTAACGCAGCCGGGGCGAGCGCATACCTCATTGGGCGGACTCACCATGCTGATCGGTCTGATCATCGCCGCTGAACCGATCCCTCCGGCGGCTGGTCCGAACGCTATCCCGACCTGGCCCTCCTGGCCCAAGCCCCGGACGCCAACTGCAGCGTCGGCAACCTGGCGATCCGTTGCCCCGCCTTCGTCCTGCACATCCACGGCGGCCTGGAGGCCATCGGCAACCGCATCCTCCCCGCCGGCCCCGTCGATCTCGCCAGCCTGGCTGCCGACCCACCCTGGCGCCACCCAGCCTTCGCCCCGATCCCACTCGACGAGATCGGCCTACCGCACTTCGTACTAGCGTTCCGTCCGAGCGAGCGCCGTCCCCTGCCGGCGATCCGGGCGTCGCCGCGGAGCGGCTCCAATTATCGGAGTTCTGAGTTCGGGGTCGGTCAAACGTCCGCCGAGCGAGCGCCGTCCCGTGCCGGGCTTGAGCCGTGCTGTCCGTGTGGCTTTGGCCGACGCGGGGCGAAGCGAGACTGGAACTTGAGATATCGCTGGGCGAATCGACGCGCGTATGCGCGGCGTGTCGAGCGGGGGATCCGGGGGCGAAGGCCCCCGGTGGGGGTTCGGGGGCAACGCCCCCGGGCTACTGCTGCACGCCCGCTTCCAGTATCTGCTTGAGCGAGTCCAGGTCGTCGAGCAGCGCGGCGCAGCCGCGGGCGACGCAGGTCATCGGATCGTTGGCGACATAGACCGGCAGCCGCGTTTCGCGGGCGATGAGGTCGGCGAGGCCGCGCAGCTGGCTCGTCCCTCCTGCCATGGTGATGCCGTGCTCGATCAGGTCGGAGGCGAGTTCGGGTGCGGTGCGTTCGAGCACCATCTTGATCGCGCCGAGGATGGTCTGGACCTGCGGGCGGATCGCCTCGGCGATCTCGGTCGAGGTGATCTCCAGCTGGTGCGGCAGGCCGGTGCGCAGGTCGCGACCCTTGATCGGCATACGCAGTTCTTCGGCCGGAGCGACGGCTGCGCCGATGATCAGCTTCACCTGCTCGGCGGTGTTCTCACCGATCACCACCGAATACTGGCTCTTGAGGTACTTGATGATCGCCTGGTCGATCTCATCGCCGGCGCAGCGCACGCTTTCGCTGGTGACGATGCCGACCATCGAGATCACCGCGACCTCGGTGGTGCCGCCGCCGATGTCGACGATCATCGAGCCGACCGGGTCCGCCACCGGCAGCCCGGCGCCGATCGCGGCAGCCATCGGTTCCTGCAGCAGGAACACTTCGCGGGCGCCGGCCTTGCGCGTGCTGTTGGTGACCGCGCCCTTCTCGACCTCGTTGATGCCGCTGGGTACCGCCACCACCACCCGCGGCGGGACCAGCCGCCGGCCGCCCGAGGCCTTGCGGATGAAGTAGCGCAGCATGTGCTCGGTGATCTCGAGGTCGGCGATCACGCCATCCTTGAGCGGCTTGATCACGTCGATGTTGCCGGGGTTCTTGCCCAGCATGATCTTGGCCTGGTCGCCGACGGCCTCGCCGGTCGGCCCATCGATGACTTGCTTGGTGCCCTTCTTGACCGCGACCACGGACGGCTCGCTGATCACCACGCCGCGGCCCTTGACCGCGACGAGCGTGTTGGCGGTGCCGAGGTCGATCCCGAGATCGAGACTGAACAAGCCGACGAAGCGATCGAACCAGGACATCGGTACGCAGGATCACGCCCCCGGGCGTGGACGCAACCCCTTGCCTGTTCGTGTGCTGGCAATCGCTGCTTCACCGGACCGGGGTGGTGCAGTATATTTCCTGGGTGATCAGCGGCGTCACCTCATCGCCGAGCGCCCAGCCGTACGGCTACGGGTATGGGCCTCGTCCGGCCAAGGACGAACGCAACCCGCCGGATGAAACAGAGGCCGAAAAACCACGTCCTGAGGCCAAGCGCGACGGCAACGGCAGCGAGCTGACCGCCGAGCAGAAGCAGATGCTCAGCGAACTGCAGGCCCGCGACCGCGAGGTGCGTGCCCACGAATCGGCGCACAAGTCGGTCGGCGGCTCGCTGGCTGGCGGCATGTCCTTCAGCTACCAGACCGGCCCGGATGGACGGCGCTATGCGGTCGGCGGCGAGGTTTCGATCGACACCGGCGGTGGTGGGGACCCCCAGGCGACGATCGCCAAGATGCGCCAGGTCATCGCCGCCGCCCTGGCTCCGGCATCACCCTCGGCACAGGACCATGCGGTGGCAGCGGGAGCGCGCGCGGCCATGGCCGACGCCCAGCGGCAGCTCTCTGAACAGCAGCGCAGCGAGTCGAAGGCCGCTGGCGAGCAGGCTGAACCTGAAGAACAGGTCGAAAAGCCCCAAGATCGTGCTGCCCGCGGCTATGCTCAGCAAGCCGAGGCTGCTGGTGGCCTGATCAGCCTGATCGCCTGAGCAGCAGGCCGTCGGACGCTTGCCCATCAGCTGAGCAGACCTGGGCCATCGCGGTCCGATCGCCACGCGTTAACTCTGGGCAACAACCCAGGAGCTTCCGCCATGCTGCGTGCCAGCCTGGTTGCGACCCTCGTCGCGACCGTCTCCCTCTCCGCCGCCGACCCCGTTCCGCCCACGGCCGCCGAGGTCGATGCCCTGATCGACCAGGCCCAGAACTACATCCTCTCCCAGGCCCAGCCCAACGGCACGTTCATGCAGGGGCAGAAGTTCCTCCTTGGCGTGACCGGTCTGGCCGCCGAGGCGCTGGCGAGCGCACCCAAGGCGATCCCGGCCACCGATCCGCGCCTGGGCAAGGCCATCGCCTTCGTCAATGGCTTCCGCCAGCCTGACGGCGGCGTCTACGACCCCTCCGAAGGTCTCGGCAACTACAACACGTCGATCGCCCTGATGCTGTGGACCGCCAGCGGCACCGGCGAACCGGCCGCCGTTTCCGCGGCGCAGAACTACATCTTCGGCCTGCAGAACCAGGACCCCAAGAACCCGAGCAAGGGCGGCATGGGCTACGGCTCCAAGGGTCCGGGCTGGGAGGATCTGTCGAATACCAGCTGGGCGATCGCCGCCTTGCGCGGTTCCGGCGTCCCGTCGAGCGATCCGCGCATGCAGGAGGCGCTCAAGTTCCTCGAGCGCTGCCAGGACCTCAGCAGCGTCAACAAGCTGCCGTGGGCGCGTGATTCGGGCGGCGCCGTGTACAGCCCGGATGAGAGCAAGGCCGACGGCAGCTGGAACCGCGAGGCGCCCAAGCCGGGCGAGAAACCGCCGAAGCTGGAGCCCTATGGCGGCATGACCTACGCGTTGATCTCGTCCTACATCGTCCTCGACCTCAAGCCTGAGGATCCGCGGGTCGCCGCTGCGCTGGGCTGGGTCAAGGCCAACTGGACCTTCGACAAGAACCCCGGCATGGTGAACAGCGAGAAGAAGCCGACCGCCGACCAGCAGGGCCTGTTCTACTACTACCGCGTGGCGGCCAAGACCTTCGAGAAGATGCACGCCGGCCCGATGGAGCTCAAGGACGGGCGCAAGGTCGACTGGCGTCGCGATCTGTTCGATGCGATCAGCAAGCGGGCCAAGATCGAAGGCGATACGGCGCAGTGGTCGAACAGCCAGGACCGCTGGGCCGAGGGTCTGCCGGTGCTGACCACCAGCTACGTGCTGCGCTCGCTCAAGGGGCTGCGGGCCTCGCTCTAGCCCGCCCCTGACGGTGCCGGCGGCGTGGTGGGCCAGCCCGGGGCGGTCCACCACAAGGCCGCGCCCGGACCGACCGAAGCGTTCGCGCCGCCGCCGCTCACCACGGCGGCGGTTCCGTTTGCAGGGACCGTCACCGATCCGCCTGGGGGGACGCTGACCATGCTGCTCGACCCGTCGCTATAGGTGATGATGACCAGCAGTCCGCCTCCGCCGGGGATGACGGCCGATGGCGGCAGGGTGTTGTTGATGGTGAACGCCCAGGAGACATTGCCCGAGGTGCCCGCACCGGCAGCGGCGAATGAGCAGCCGGTGGAAACGAAGGCGACCGCGCAGATCAGCAGGCGCAGCATGACGTCATTCTGGCGCTTTGGGTGCGCGTACAATCAGCAGAGGGCCCCATTGCACACGGGCCGGGCTGGAGCCCGGCGCTCCCAGGGGTCAGTCAATGGCCGCTGATTCGCCCGTTTTGATCGTTTCCAGGATTTCTGCCGACGTCTCGGCCTCGCGCAGGCGGTCGACGACATATTCGCTGTTTTCCAGGATTGCAGCGACGCGCGCCTGCATGCGCTGGTGCACACGCGGCTGTCCAGCCGGAGTCAGCAGGATGAAGAAGAGGTGCACCTTCTCCTTGGCGTTGCCCTCGACCGGCACCCCCTTCTCGGAGCGGGCGAAGATCATCGCCGGCTTCTCCAGACCGGGCAGGCGGGCGTGCGGCATGGCGATGTTGCGGCCGAGGTAGGTCGGGGCGAGACGTTCGCGGTCGCACACCGCCCGGGCGAGGCCCTCCGACTGCTGCGGCAGGTCGCTGGCCGGCACGCGGGCGAGAGCGTTGCGCACCGCCTGGGCGATGTTCGGCGCCTCCACGCCGAGGACGACCCGGCCGGCGGTGATGGTCTCGGCGAGGAACAGCGGCGTCTCGATCTCGAACTCGTCGGACACGGTGCCGACGATCTCCTCGATGATGTCCTCGAAGCTGATCAGGCCGCTCCAGGCGCCGTTGGCGTCCGTGAGCAGCGCCATCTGGCTGCGCTTGCGCTGCATATCGGCGAGCAGTTGCTCCAGCGGCTGGGTTTCCAGCGCCATATGCGGCTTGCGCGACAGCTTGGCCAGATCGGGCTCGCTGCCATCAACGCAGGCGAAGAGCAGATCCTTCACATGGATGAATCCGCTCGGCTTGCCGCTGTCATCGGTCATCAACGGGAAGCGCGAGAAGCGGGCGCTGCGGATGGTCTCGCGGTTGTCGTGCCAGGGCTTGCGGCTGTCGAGCACCTTGGCCAGCCTCGCCGGACGCATCGCGTCCTTGGCCTTCAGCTCGCCGAGGTCGAATACGTTCTCGATGAACAGCAGGCGGCGGAAGGACAGGACGCCTCCTTCCTGGGAACGGTCCAGGATGATGCGCAGCTCCTCCTCGCTGTGCGCGTCTTCGTCAGCCACCCGCTTGATGCCGAACAACGCCATGATTCCCAGCGCCGCCTTGGTCAGGACGTAGAGGAAGGGGAAGAAAGCCCAGTAGGCCACGACCAGCGGCCGGGCGCACCACAGCGAGGCGCGCTCGGGGTAGCGGATGGCGAGCGACTTCGGCATCAGTTCGCTGCTGAGGATGACGACGAAGGTGGCGATGAGGAAGCCCAGTGCGTGCGAGAGGAACTTCAGCAGCGGAGTGGTGCCGCCGAGAGCGTGCTCGATCGGCTCGGCGATGCCGCTTTCGATGATGATGCCGATGCCCAGCGTCGCGCCGGTAATGCCGACCTGGGCGACCGAGAGGTACTCGTCGATGCGCGAATGGATGCGCTTGACCAGGATGGCGCGAGCGTCCCCCTCCTCGACCAGCTCCTGGATGCGCGTGGCGCGCACCCGCACCAGCGCGAACTCGGCGAAGACGAAGAAGAAATTAACCCCCAGGAGGACGAGGCCGATGGCCCATTGGAGGAGATCTGCGGGAGTCATGACGGATCGATCAGCTGGAGTTGGGCAGCGAAGGGCGTGAAGTCCGCCGGGTTGAAGGTGGCGAGCAGGCGGATGCCATGCGTGATGGCAGTGGCGGCCAACCAGGCGTCGTGCAGGCGCTTGCCGACGATGCAATGGCGGTCGAGCAGGGCATTGAAGGCCGGCAGCACGGCGCGGTCCTCGGGCAGGGCCGGCGCCCACGACAGGAACACGCCTAGGTTGCCGCGCGCCTGCTCGATGGTCCGGCCGAGCCCATTGACCGCCTCTGGGCGGGTCGCCACCACCAGGTATTCACGCATCGCCTGGGCCGGGATGCGGAGTCCGCTGGTGCCGGTCAGCCAGCGCAACGTGGCCTCGTGGCCGCGTCGGACTGGGGAAGAGGCGGTGACGAGGATGCTGGTGTCGATGAGGACGGCGTCAGCGGCCATCGTCGCCGTAGATCTCGTCGCGCGAGGCGGTCGACGTGCTGGGCGCGTAGCTGAAGCTCAGTTCGGCGACCCGCCTGTTGCGCTGGGCCACCTCTTCAGCGGTCAGACCGGCCAGTTCGACCGGTACGCCGTTGGCCACATCGGTGAGAATCGCGCGAATCTCGCCCGCCAGGCTGCGGTGGTGACTGCCGGCACGCTGCTTCAGCACGTCGACCACGTGGTCGTCGATGTCACGGATGGCGAGCGCGCTCATGACTGCACGCTATCAAACTGCTAGCAAAACGCAATCACGCTAGTCACAAAGGCCGAAACCCGAGGGCGAATCAATGACTTAGACAGCCATGCCCTGGCTCAGGCGCTGCCATGCGGCCTTGAGGTGGTGGTTGGCGACGGTGGTCTGGACGCCAAGTCCAGAGATGGCAACCGACTGCTCGGCCGTGACTTCGCCGACCACGGCATGCGGGATGCCGGCGAGCAGCTTCGTGGCCGCGTCGAGCCGGCCGGCCGGGACGCTGAGCACGATGCGGCTCTGGCTCTCGCTGAACAGGGCGACGAGGCCGTCGTCGACCCCCTCGCGCGGCAGCGCGGCGAGGTCGAGCTTCACGCCCAGGCCGCCGCTGAACGCCATCTCGGCGATGGCGGCGCCGAGGCCGCCCTCGCTGCAGTCGTGCGCGGCGTTGACGCAGCCGGCGGCGATGGTCGCGGCGCAGGCATCGAGCACCGGCTTGGACAGCTTCTTGTCCAGGCGCGGGGTGCGGCCGCCGCGACCGCCGAGCATGGCGAGCAGTTCGCTGTTGCCGAGCTCGTCGCGGGTCAGGCCGGCGACGACCAGGCGGTCGCCGGCGCGCTTGAGGTCCATGGTGATCGCGCGCTTGATGTCCGGCATCACCGCGATGGCGGTGATCAGCAGGGTATGCGGGATGCGGATGACCTGGCCGTGGAAGGTGAACTCGTTCGACAGCGAGTCCTTGCCGCTGATGAACGGCGCGCCGTAGTACTTCGACAGGTCGTAGCACGCCTCGCAGGCGCGGACCAGGGCGCCGAACACCGCAGGATCGGTGCACTTGCTCCACGAGAAGTTGTCGAGGATGGCGACCTTGTCGATCGGCGCGCCGACGCACACCAGATTGCGGATCGCCTCTTCGATGCCGGACGCCGCGGCGCGCCAGGCGTCGTGGTCGGCGTAGTTCGGATTGAAGCCGCAGGCGACGGCGACGCCGCGGTCGCTGCCCGGCACCGGCGCGACCACCGCCGCGTCGGACGGTCCGTCAT
>JALHRW010000142.1 GCA_022841245.1 Planctomycetota bacterium | reverse complement strand
CACGCCCACACCGCGAGGCGACGGGGCGACAGCGACGATCGTGGGTTCGGCAGACGGGTCTGGACCGGCCAATGCCTGCGATTCCGACTGAGGGATCGGTGCCGCGGGGGCTCCCGCCGGTCGGGGTTGGTGGCTGCATGCGGCGAAGACGCAGACGACTGCCGTTACCGTCGCAAATCCCCTACATGTCATGAATAACCCGTGATTTCCTGCTCGAGCAGCCCTGTTTGCTATCAGTTTGGTATGGAATCGAGACATATGACGCCACTTAATAGGTGCACCGATAGGTATTACAAGTGCCAATCGTGTTCAGTTTTCAAGACAGCATCAGGATAGACCAGCGGTCTCCGGCCGGCTTGCATGCCACGTGCAGGGAGCAACCGTGGCCACCCATATGGGATCATGTCGAACCGCGCTGCTGCTGCTGGCCTGGATCGCATCCTGGTGTGCCGATGCGCTGTCGATCGCACCGCCGTTCCAACGCGTCGATCTGGCGCCAGATGCCATCCTGACGACCACCTATGCGGTGCGGGCAGAGCCAGGCACCATCGTCACCGCGGTGGCAGTCGACTGTGCCTGCTTGAAACTGATGACGCCGCTGCCGGCCACGGTCGGCGCTGATGGGACGCTGCCGCTGGCCTTCCGCGTCACCGGCATGCGGCCCGGGGTCGAAGACATCCTCGTCGCCACCAGCCGCGGCGTTGCCCGCGCTCAACTGCAGATCGTCGGCCCCGGAGCCGGCCGTGGTCGCGATGCCCTCGCCCAAGTGCTGGCGACTGCCGGTCGCGAACGACTGACGGTCTGGGCGGTGGTCCACGATCTGCGCGGCCAGGTACGCCATTGCGGTTGTTCCCTGGGAGCCTTGGGGGGAGCCGGTCGACTGGCCGCGTTGCCCGCCTTGACCGCTACGCTCGCTGGCGATGTCCCGGTGCGCTGGATCCTGACCGGCGATACCGACGGCATGCGCCCCGGCGTGGGAGCGGCGCTCGCCACCTACGGATGGTCCATCGGCGCGCCGGAAATCGTGGTGTCGGCCGATCCATCCTCCCTGCTGACGCGCCCGGGCATCCTCGCCATCATCCCGACGGCAGCGGTCGCCATGCAGCATCAGCGCCTGCTGCGTCCGGTTCTCGACAGCGGATTGGCAGTCGAGGTGCTGCTGGTCGATGCAGCCGGCCGGCTCCGGGAACGCCGTACCGTGCCGGTCGATGACAGCGTGCCAGACGAGCCTGCCCTCGCCGCGCTGTTCCGCGACGTGCTCACCAGCCGCATCGACCCGGCGAGCAATCCCTCTCAGAGCTGCATCGGTTGCCACGCCTCAGCCGGTGCGGCCTGGGCGCAGTCACGACATGCCCGGGCGCTCGACAGCCTGAAGCCGGACGACCGTACCGACGGCTGCATCAACTGCCACGTCACGCCGGTTGCACCAGCGGTCGTCGCACCCGCAGTGTCCTGCCAATCCTGCCACCAGGGCGGTGAGGCCCACGCCGCCAGTCAGGGCAAGCTGCGCACCAGTGGCACCGCCGACTGCCGCTCCTGCCACGACGCCAAGCACCACCCGGCGTTCCGCTTCGAACTGGCCTGGCCCAAGATCCTGCATGGGCGGGAGCCGGCAGTCCGCTCCAGGCCATGAGACGTCACCTCAGGCCAGCATAAGCAAAATCCTGTCCGCATGTTGCGCTGCCCGGTTGCATATTGCGTATATCGCAATATGTTCTTGGCATGCTGACGGTCGGGCTCGATATCCTGCGCATCCTCGCCGAGGCCGAGGGCCCGCTGACCGCCACCGCCATCGCCGCCCGGGTCGACCTGCACGTCTCGAACGTCTCGCGCAGCCTGCGCATCCTCGCCGAGCACGGCTACGTGCGCAAGCCGACCTACCACAGCTTCGCGGTCGACATCGGCGTGCTCGCGCTGGCCGGTTCCTCGGCCTCGCGCGTGCCCGCGGTGGCGCGCACACGCAAGCCGTTGGCCGAAGTCGCCGCGGCCTCGGGCATGAACGCCGCCCTCGCCGCCCTGCACCGCGACCAGGTGCTCTACCTGCACCACGTCGCTCCGGGCGATCAGGTCCTCTCGGCGGTCGCCGGCGGCTGGCCGCTGCATCTCTCGGTGGTCGGACTGCGCCTGCTGCTCGACCGCCCGGCACGAGTCGGCAAAGCGGCGCTCGAACGCGCCGCCCGCCGCTACGGCTGGGAGCGCCCGACCCCGACGACGCCGGCCGATCCCGCCGCCTGCCTGGCGGCAGCGCGCGAACGCCTGCATGACGGCATCCTGCGCACCGACCACTGGGATACGCCCGGCGACAGCGCAGCCGCCATCGCCATCGTCATCGACGGTCAGCCGCCGCTCGCTCTCGCGCTGCACGGCCGCTGCCCGGCAGCCGACTCCGCCACGCACATCCGACACCATCTCACCGCCGCCGCCGCGGCCATCGCCACCGCCCTCCAGGAGTCGTCATGACCAAGCGCCTCGTCCAGACCTTCGACCTCGTCGTCGCTGGAGGCGGTATCGCCGGCTTCTGCGCCGCGGTCGCCGCCGCGCGCCGCGGCCTGAAGACCTGCCTGGTGCATGAGCGTCCGGTGCTCGGCGGCGTCGCCAGCAGCGAGATGCGCGTCACCGTGCACGGCGCCGCCTGCCACCACGCCTATGCCCGCGAAAGCGGCATCATCGGCGAGGCGCTGGCCGACGAGCGCGCGCGCAATCACGAGTGGATCAACGAGAACGGCTGGACCAACAGCATCTTCGACATGACGCTGTACGACATCGCCACGCGCGAGCCGAACCTGACCCTGCATCTCAATACACCGGTGATCGACGTGCTGATGGACGGCGGCGACGCGATCGAGTCCGCGCCCGCCACCACCGCCGGCTACTACGAGCGCCCGGCCTGCGCCAGCAGCCGCCGCATCGCCGGTCTGCGCGCGCGTACCCTCTCGGCCGAGACCGAGCTGGAGCTGCGCGCCCCCCTCTTCGTCGACGCCACCGGCGACGGCATCGTCGCCGACCGCGCCGGCTGCGGCTGGCGCATGGGGTCGGAGGGCCGCGCCGAGACCGGCGAGCTGCACGCGCCCGAGAAGGCCTCGACCGACACGATGGGCAACTCGATCCACATCCGTGCCCGCGACATCGGCCGCGAGGCGCCGTTCACCGCGCCGGACTGGGCGGTGAAGCACGAGGACGGCCGCTTCTTCTACGAGCAGGGCCGCGTCCCGCATGACCCGCGCGGCGGCTACTGGTGGATCGAGATCGGCGTGCCCTGGCACACCATCCACGACAACGAGACCATCCGCCACGAGCTGACCCGCCACGCCCTGGGCGTGTGGGACTGGATGAAGAACCGCGACCCGAAGATGAAGGAGGTGTGCAGGAACTATGCCCTCGACTTCATCGGCCAGGTGCCGGGCAAGCGCGAGAGCCGCCGCATCTACGGCCGCCACTGGGTGAACGAGAACGAACTGCAGGCCGACACCGTCTATCCCGACGAGGTCGGATTCGGCGGCTGGTTCATCGACCTGCATACGCCCGGCGGTCTGCTGGCGGCCAACTCCGAGCCGGCCAGCGCCGAAGGCTACAAGCACGACTCCGAGTACGCGGCCAAGAGCTACGTCGGCCCGTACGGCTTCCCGCTGCGCTCGCTGATCGCCCGCGACGTCGACAACCTCTTCCTCGCCGGGCGCTGCATCAGCACCACGCGCGCCGCCCTCGGCTCGCTGCGCGTCATGGCCACCACCGGCCTGATGGGCCAGGCGGTCGGCACCGCAGCCGCCATCGCCGGCCGCGACGGGCTGCCGAGCCTGGCCGAAGATGCGGCGAAGGGCGGGCCGCGCATCCGCGCCATCCAGCAGGCGCTGCTGCACGACGGCTGCTTCCTGCCGCATGTCGCCAACCGCGACGAAGCCGATCTCGCCCGTCGCGCCCGGGTCAGCGCCAGCAGCTCCGCCAAACTCTTCGGCCAGTCGCCGGGCGAGCCGCGCAACGACAACGGCCAGTCGAGCTGGGGCGCCGGCAACCGCGGCTGCGCCATCGACCAGGTGCAGGGCCAGGTGATCCACCTCGCCGGCGGCGTGCTCGACCGCATCGAGCTGCTGATCGACAACGACAGCACGGCTCCGGTCGCCCTGCCGCTGCGTCTGGTGCGCCTCGAACGCATCTGGGACTACCGCCGCGGCGGCGCGGCCGTCGTCGCCGAGCAGACGCTGAGCGTCGCCCCCGGCCAGGACCGTTGGGTGGCGTGGGAACTCAAGCTCACCGGCCTGCCCGCCGGCACCTACCGCATCGAGGCCAACCCGGCGCCCGGCCTAGTCTGGCGCCAGCTGACCCACATCCAACCCGGCTGCTTCGCCCAGCACCACCTCTCGCCAACGCGGCTACGCGACCGTCACAACGGCCTCGCCTTCCGCCTCTCGCCCGGGCAGAGCGTGTACGAGGCGGCGAACGTGCTCAGCGGCATCACCCGTCCGCTGTCCGGCACCAACCTGTGGCGCAGCGACGCCGGCCAGGGCATGCCGCAGTGGCTGGATCTGGCCTGGGACGCGCCGCAGGCTGTCACCCGCGTCGAAGTGACCTTCGCCGGCCACCTGCTGAAGGAGGTGCACGCCGAGCCGCCGTTCTTCAAGGATCCCCAGACCGTGCGCGACTACGCCATCGAGCTGGACGGCCGCGAGGTGCTGCGCGTCACCGGCAACCACCAGCGCCGCCGCGTGCACGACCTGCCCGCCGGCAGCCGCGCCGGCACCCTGCGTCTGGTCGTCCTGGCGACCAACGGCGATCCGAGCGCGGCGGTGTACGAGGTGCGCTGCTACTGAGCCGGGTGCTGAGCTTTCCGCTGGTGCCTGCTCGCAGCCGGCGACTGAGATGAGAAGTAGAGGCGTCGATATTCCTGAGCGGCGCCTACCTCGGCCAGCGGCTGGACCGAGGTAGGCGCTGCTGATCGCCAACGCCCTAAGTCGTGCTTACGTCATTTCTAAGATTATCATGTCTATCGGATGCCCGATCGCCATGATCACATCTGTGCCATCACTCTGTTCGTCATCTGCCTCGTGCTGCTCGGCTTTTAGCAAGGCCAGCACAGCCCATCCGATTCCTTCCCGCTCCTGCGTAGCGGCCACTTCCTCGATCTCACCATTTACCTGATCATCGGCGGATCGATCCGCCTGATCATCGGTCTGCTCGGCTGCATGCGCAGTCGCCGGACCCGACGTCTGCCTCCCCAATCCGGATCTGACGTCTGTTTCTCCAGACTGGTCTGACGTCTGTCTCCACGGACGGGACCCGAAATCTGTCTCTCTGACCGGATCGAATGTCTGTCTCCACAGGCTGGGTCTGCGTCTGTCTTCTCAATCCGGATCTGAGGTCTGTGTCCAACAGACCGGATCTCGATTTCTGTCTCATCAACTCACCGGAGCACCACACTTGACCACCACACCTCCCGCGTTCGCCATCTGGCGATCGACCTTTTCCACCCTGCTGGTACTGCTGCTCGCATCCAGCATTTCAGCCGCGACCGCGACCTGGACTGCGGCCGGCGGGACCAGCAACTTTAGCGATGCTGGCAATTGGGACGCCTTTCCCACGCCAGACTGCATCATGGTATTCCCGGCTGGCGCACCATTCGCCTCCAAGGGTGCGCCGGTCAACGACCTACTCGGCCTGACTATCGACCAGCTCAACATCTACGAGACCTACGTCATCAGCGGCAACGCGATCACGTGCAAGAACATCAATGACAACAGCGCAGGAATCGTCACCGTCTCCCTGCCGATCAGTACCGCCGGCTCGGCCGTACTGACCGTCACCGTGACCATCGGCGGCGCCACCCTCAACCTGTCCGGTCGACTTTCCGGCGCCGGACCGGTGACCTATGGCGGCCCCGGCATCAAGCGCCTGAATGGCACGGTCAACAATACGGTCTCGGGCCTATCGACTGTGGCCCTGGGCTCGCTCGTGCTGGACAGTACGGCCTCGGCCTCGATCGCCGGTCCGTTACTGATCAACAGTGGCGGCACGGCGAGGCTGCTCAGCGCGCCGGAGATCCTGGACACCGTGGTCGTGACCGTCGATGGTACCTTCGACCTGTCAGCGGCGACCGGCAATGATGGCATCGATACGGAGACCATCGGCGGCCTGCGCGGCGACGATGTCTCGGCCATGATCACGCTCGGCACCCGCACCCTGGGCTGCACCGGCCAAGTCGCTCCGACCATCTACCTCGGTGGCTTCGCGGGAACCGGCGGCTTCCGCCAGTCGACCAGCGGCGTCCAGGTGTTCAGCGGCACCTCATTCCCCTACACCGGCTCGACCGTGGTGTCGGGTGGGTCCATCCACATCTGGGGCCAGCTCCTCGACTCGCCGGTCAGCGTCAGCAGCGGCACCCTGGTGCTCGCCGGCGACTGCTCGGTCGGCAACATCACGCTCAGCGGTGCGCTCAGCACCTTGTCCTGCAATGAGACGATCTCGGCGATGACCATGCACGGGACGACGCCGAGTCTCACCATCGGAAGCGGCAGCACCTTCGAGGTCGTCACCCGCTCGCCGACCAATTACTCCACCGTGTCGACGGCTGCGGCTTCCATCAACGGCGCCACCCTGCGGGTGGATACGGCGGCGTTCAGCCCGGCCCCGGCACAAGTCCTGACCATCATCACCAATACCGGGGCCGATCCGGTGTCGGGCACCTTCGCCGGTCTGGCGCAGGGCGCGACGGTGACCTCGGCGAGCAACTCGGGGACCACCTTCACCATCAGCTATATCGGCGGCAGCGGCAACGATGTCACCCTCACCGGGGCGACCATCGCTGGCGACGTTACCGCTCCGGCGATCTCCGCCGTTGCAGCCGGAGCCATCACGGGCGACACCGCCACGATCACCTGGACCACCGATGAGGCCAGTGACAGCCAGGTCGAATACGGCCTGACCACCGCGTACGGCAGCCTGAGCACGCTCGATGCCGGTCTGGTCACCAGCCACTCGCGCCCGCTCAGTCTCCTGGCCGGCTCCACAACATACCACTTCCGAGTGCAGAGCCGCGATGCCGCGGGCAATCTGGCGGTGAGTGCCGATGCGACCTTCACCACCGCTGCCGACACCACGGCGCCGATGGTTTCGAGCCGCACCGTAGGCGGAGTGACCACCGACGCGGTCCACATCACCTGGACGACTGACGAAGCCAGCGACAGCCAGGTCGAATATGGCACGACCGGGGCCTATGGATCCACCACCACCCTGGATGGGAGTCTGGTCACTGCGCACGACGTGCTGATCAGCGGCCTGACGCCGGGAACGCTGTACCACTACCGGATTCTCAGCCGGGATGCGGACGGCAATCTGCAGACGAGCGCGGATGGCACCTTCACCACCTCCACCACTGGCGGCAGCACCGGAAGCGTGGCTTCATCCGATGACGACGATGGCCGCTGCGGAGCAGGCAGCGCTACCGGGTTCCTGGTCATGATCGGTCTGCTGGCCGGACTGCTGCGGTCCAGCCACCTGCGGACTGTCCGCGGGGCGCGTTCCGGCTGAGTGACGATTTCACCAGCCGACAAGATAGCTTTGGATCGGCCGCAGTCACCGCCGCAGGCATCCGCGATCAGGCGGCCAACGTCGGCCGCCTGATCGGTGGCCTCATCCGCCGCTGCGCAGGCGGCGGATGAGGACGGTCAGCATCTTCCCGACGCTGGTATTCTGCTGGAGCAGCGCCGTCACATCGTGTCCCAGAGCCTGGCAGATGTGCAACTGTGCCGCGATCTCGTGGTTGGAGCCGCGCGCGATGGACAGGAACCGGGCGTAATCGCCGTCACTCCCTCGTCCTGCGCCTTCGGCGATGTTGCTGGACACCGAGATCGCCGCCCGGCGGATCTGTGATCCGAGGTCGCCGAAGTTGACCGTGATCGATGCGATGCCGGCTACCTGCTGATTGGCCGCGTGCCAGACGCGGAGTTGCATGAAGTTCGCCATGGTTGGAAGGCTCCTTGTGCAGCCTGCCGCACCATCCGCGCGCAGCGGTCAAGGCCGCGCAGCGCCGAGCCCAGCGAGGGTAGCCTTGACGGCGAGCACGGATGGTACGGTAGGCGAAACAAGGAGCCGACAGCCGTTTTCAGTCACGCGCCTGCGGGCCACTAGCCATCAGCCACCAGCCACCTGCCACCTGCCACCTGCCACCTGCAACCAGCCACCAGCCACCTGCAACCAGCAACCTGCAAATTCCTAGTTTATTCCCACTCAATCGTGCCAGGCGGCTTCGAAGTGATGTCGTACACCACCCGATTGATCCCGCGCACCTCGTTGATGATGCGGTTCGAGATCCGGCCCAGCAGGTCGTGCGGCAGCTGCGCCCAGTCGGCGGTCATGCCGTCGGTGCTGGTGACGCAACGCACGGCGCAGCAGTCCTGGTAGGTACGCTCGTCGCCCATCACGCCGACCGACTTGACCGGCAGCAGCACGGCGAAGGCCTGCCACAGCGCGCGGTTCATACCGGCGGCTTCGATCTCTTCGCGGACGATCGCATCGGCCTCCTGCAGCACGCGCACCTTCTCAGCAGTGACTTCGCCGAGGATGCGCACGCCCAGGCCAGGGCCGGGGAAGGGCTGGCGCCAGACCACCGCGTCGGCCAAGCCGAGCTTCGAGCCGATGGCGCGCACCTCGTCCTTGAACAGGAAGCGGAAGGGCTCGACCAGGCCGAGGCCGAGGTCGGCGGGTAGGCCACCAACGTTGTGGTGGCTCTTGATCACCGAAGCCGGACCGCCGTGCACCGAGACCGATTCGATGACGTCGGGGTAGAGCGTGCCCTGGGCGAGGAACTTGACCTGGCCGCCGCTGGTCGCCTTGATCCGCGCCGCCTCGTCCTTGAACACGTCGACGAACAGCTTGCCGATGATCTTGCGCTTGCGCTCGGGCTCGGTGACGCCGGCCAGCGCGGTGAGAAAGCGTTCACTGGCGTCGACGTAGTCGAGGTCGATGCCGATGTGGTCGGCGAAGAGCTTGCGCACGCCGTCGGCCTCGCCCTTCCGCAGCACACCGTTGTTGACGAAGATGCAGGTCAGCTGCTTGCCGATCGCCCGGTGCAGCAGCACGGCCGCGACCGACGAGTCGACGCCGCCGGAGAGGCCGAGGATGACGCGTTCGGGGCCGACTTGCTTGCGGATGCGGGCGATCTCCTCGTCGATGAACGAGCCCATCGTCCAGTCGCGTTTGCAGCCGCAGATGCGCACCAGGAAGTTGCGGATGATCGCCGTGCCGTGGTCGCTGTGCGTGACCTCGGGGTGGAACTGCACGCCCCAGAAGTTGAGCGCCGGGGCATGCACGGCGGCCAACGGACAGCTTGCCGAGCGCGCCAGGACCACCGCGCCGGGGATCGCCTCGATGCGGTCGCCATGGCTCATCCACACGGTCTGCTCGCCGGGCAGGTCGGCGAACAGCGGGCTGGTCACGTCGCAGACGATGCCGGTGCGGCCGAACTCGCGGTGCTCGGCCTTGACCACCTTGCCGCCGGTGTTGTGGGCGGTGACCTGGATGCCGTAGCAGATGCCGAGGATCGGCACGCCCAGCTTGTAGAATGCCGGATCGATCTGCGGCGCGCCCGGGGCGTAGACCGAGGCCGGGCCGCCGGAGAGGATGATGCCTTTGGGGTTCTTCGCCTGCACCGCGGCGAGGCCGGCGTGGCAGGAGATGATCTCGCAATAGACATCAGCCTCGCGCACCCGGCGCGCGATGAGCTGGGTGACCTGGGATCCGAAGTCGACAATGATGATCGTTTCGTGCTGGGACATTTATTCCGGCCGGTAATTCGGCGCTTCCTTGGTGATCGTCACGTCGTGCGGGTGGGATTCGCGCAGGCCGGCAGCGGTCATGCGGCAGAGCACGGCCTTCTTCTGCAGCTCGGGGATGGTGCGGGCGCCGCTGTAGCCGAGCGCCGCCTTGAGGCCGCCGACCATCTGGTGGACCACGACCGCAAGCGGGCCCTTGTGCGGAACCATGCCCTCGATGCCTTCGGCGACCAGCTTGGTCGCCTCGGTGGCGCTGTCCTGGCCATAGCGGTCGGCGCTGCCGCGCTGCATCGCGCCGATCGAACCCATGCCGCGGTAGGCCTTGAACTGGCGACCCTGGTAGATGATCGCTTCGCCCGGGCTCTCGTCGCAACCGGCGAGAATCGAGCCGAGCATCGCCACGTCGGCGCCGACCGCGAGGGCCTTGGCTAGGTCGCCGGAGTACTTGATGCCGCCGTCGGCGATCACCGGGATGCCAGCCTTCTTGGTCGCCTTCACCGCGTTCATCACCGCGGTGATCTGCGGCACGCCCACGCCCGCGACGATGCGGGTGGTGCAGATCGAGCCGGGGCCGATGCCGACCTTGACCGCGTCGGCGCCGGCGCGGACCAGGTCGCGCGCGCCCTCGGTGGTGGCGACGTTGCCGGCGATGACGTCGATGTCGTGCTGCTTCTTGATCCAGCGCACCGTGTCCATGACGTTCTTGGAGTGGCCGTGCGCGCTGTCGACGACGATGACGTCGGCGCCGGCCTCGACCAGGGCGGCGATGCGGGCGTGGTCGTGCACGCCGGTGGCGGCGCCGACGCGCAGACGGCCGCGCGCATCCTTCGACGCGTGCGGGAACTGCTCCTGGCGCTTGAGGTCCTTCATCGTGATCAGGCCGACCAGGCGCCCCTTGGCGTCGGCGAGGATCAGCTTCTCGACCTTGGCGCGGAAGAGGATGTCCTTGGCCTTGTCGAGCGAGATGCCCGGCTTGCCGGTGATCAGGTTGGCGCTCATCACCTCGCGGATCGGCGTCTCCGGCTTGCGGTGGTACTTGAGATCGCGGCTGGTGACGATGCCGACCACGCGGCCGTCGGCGCCGATGATCGGGATGCCGGAGATGTGGTGCTTGGCCATCACCTCCTGCGCGTCCTTGACCGTGGCGGTCAGCGGCAGGGTCTTGGGGTCGGTGATGACGCCGTTCTCGCTGCGCTTGACCTTCTCGACCTCCAGCGCCTGGTCGGCGGCGCTGAGGTTCTTGTGCACCACGCCCATGCCGCCCATCTGGGCCAGCGCGATGGCCAGGCGGTGCTCGGTGACCGTATCCATGGCCGAAGACAGCAGCGGGATGTTCAGACGGATCCGCCGGGTCAGCCGCGTCGAGACGTCGGTGGCGGTCGGCACCACGTCGCTTTGACGGGGGATGAGCAGCAGATCGTCGAACGTCAGGCCCTGGTCGGGCAGGATGATCGCCATGGACCCTCCGGAATGGGGAGGGCGGACGATAACCAGTGGGGGGCGCAGGCAACCCTCGTCGGGGGGTCTCGCACTTGCCCCCGCGTTGCCGCCCATTCCCTTGCCTGGCATGCGCTTGCGGCTGTTCGCGGGGATCGGGCTGGGACTCGCGGCAGTGGCCGTGGCCGGGCCCGGGTCATGGCTGCCCTGGGGCGGTTGGGTACGCGCCCAGCTGCCGGCGTGGTGGTGGCTGCCGGTGATCGCCTCGGCCCTGCTGCTGGCGGCGGCGGCCTGCCTGCCGGGTCAACCCCGGGCGGCAGAGCCCCTGCCAGGCGGACGTCCGCTGTGGCCGACCCAGCACAAGGCAGAGGCGGTCGCGCTCGGCCTCGGCCTGCTGCTGATGATCGAGCCGATCCTGCACCTCACCGTGCTCGGCTACCTCACCCGGTCGCACGCGCCGGGGGCTGAAGACATCCTCCTGCCCGGACCGTCGAACCGCAGCCCGAGCGAGTTCGGCCTGCGCATCGCCGTGCTCTGCGTGCTCGCTCCCGTGGCCGAGGAGCTGTTCTTCCGCGCCCGGCTGCTGCCGCTGCTGGCGGCGCGCCTCGGCCCATGGACCGCGCTGTCCTTCACCAGCCTGGCCTTCGCCGTCGCGCACGGCTCGCCGATCGGCTGCCTGGTGGCGGCACCGGTCGGCGTGCTGCTCGGCTGGATGCGCCTGCGCCACCGCGACATCGGCGCCTGCGTCCTGGTGCACCAGGCGCACAACGGCTTGTTCCTGCTCGCCGGGCCGGCCCTGGTGACAGCGCCGCTGTCTGCAGCGGTGCTGGCGGTTGGCGGAGCGTTGATGCTGACCCTGGCCGCCCTGCACGGCAGGCAGCTGATCCGCGCCGTGCCAGCCGGGCTCGCCCTCGCCGC